>JAYUFU010000290.1:0-14647 GCA_043738505.1 Fimbriiglobus sp.
CGGCGCGACGAAGACCGCTCGCGGAGCGAGCAGAACACGACGACGCTCTCCTCTTCGCCGTCTTCACCGCGTACCCCGACCGCCTCGCCAAGCGGCGCACGCCCGCCGACCGCCGGGCGAAGATGGTCGGCGGGCGCGGGGTGAAGCTGGCCCCGCAGTCCGGCGTCAGCGAACCCGACCTGTTCGTCTGCGTGGACGTGGACGCCGGCACCGGCGCGGAGGCGTTCGTCCGGCAGGCGTCCGGGGTGCGGCGCGAGTGGCTGCCGGCGGACAAGTTGAAGACCGGCATCGAAGTCCTGTTCGACGAGCAGGCCGAGAAGATCGTCGCGCGGAAGCAGACGCGGTTCGCCGACCTGGTCATCGACGACACGGCCGGCCACTTCGCCGACGAGGAGGCCGCCGCGCGGGTGTTGGCGTCCGCCGCCGCCGCGCGGTGGGATCGCGTGCGCCCGCCCGACGACACCGCCGCCGGCGCGTTCCTGCTCCGCGTCCGCTGCCTGCGGGAGTGGCTGCCGGATGCCGACTTGCCGGACGTGACCGACGCCGGCCTTCGGGAGATGCTGCCCGACGTGTGCCGGGGGTTGCGGAGTTTGGACGCCGTCCGCAACGGGCCGTGGCTGGACCAGATTCGCGGCCGGTTTGCATACAAGCAGCTTCAATTCGTGGACGCCGAAGCGCCGGAGCGGATCGAAGTGCCGACGGGGAGCGAGATCAGAGTCGAATACGCCGTCGGCCGCGCGCCGGTGCTGGCGGTGCGGATTCAGGAACTGTTCGGCCTGTCCGAGACGCCGCGCGTGGCACGCGGCACGGTGAAGGTGTTGCTGCACCTGCTCTCGCCGAGCCACCGCCCGCAGCAGGTGACGGACGACCTCGCCAGCTTCTGGGCCAACGGCTACCCGCTGGTGCGGAAGGAGCTCCGGGCGCGGTATCCGAAGCACAGTTGGCCGGACGACCCGCTCACCGCCGAGGCCATCCGGGGGCCACGGAAGCGCGGTTGAGCGAGCGGTCAGTTGCGTCGAGTGTCCTTGGCGAACCCGACCCGCCCGGGTCGGGTTCGCCTGCAAATGCCAAAATTCGTAGCCGCACCCGTTGACTTCCCGGCAGACCTTTGAGATACTATGCCGGATTGATGGCCCGTCCACCCGACAGAGACGTACCCATGCTCGCCCGCATCTTCGGCTTCGGCAAGATGACCAAGTCTTCCCAGAGCGCCCCCCCCCGCCCAGATTACGCGGCTGAAGTCGCGGTTGGGCTGTGAGATGCTGGAAGCCCGCGACGTGCCCTCGGCGGCGTACTACTGGAGCCCGACATCGACCTCCGGCGATCTGCACGCCAGTGTCGCGGCCAACTGGACGGACGGGACCGGCAACCGCTCCTTCGCGACTGGCCCCGGCGCGAACGACGACCTGTACTTCACCGGCGTCACCATCCCGTCGGGCAACTCCGTTCCCACATACCCGACGGCGATCTGCCTCGTCTCGGCAGGGAGTACGTTCACCGGGATCCACTTGGTGTATCCCTCGGGCGGTTCGGGCGGCTACGGCTACGGTGCCGTCGGAGTCCAACTCGAAGGGAGTGCCAGTGTCGGCACCCTGGAACTTCGGCAAGGCGTCATCATCCAGAACGCCGACGGCACGGCTTCCGCCGAGGCTTCGACCCTCACCGTCACGCAGCACTTCACCTGGACCGGCGGCATCCTGAACAGCAGCGCCAACGCCGGCACGGTCAAGATCGTCGGCGTCACCGACGCCGAGCTGGGCCAGAAGTCCCAAGTCGATGGTAGCATGTTGTCTGCCGGTTCGTTGACGACCGGTTCGACGGTCAGCCTGCTCTCAGGGACCATCCTCGCGTCGTGGGGAGCGATCGTCCTCAACAACGACGCCAACTTCATCGTCGGCCAGTCGTGTAGTCATATCGATCCACTATTCCCGCCGAACAATCCAGATCCGAAGGCTTGGGGCACGAGCATTGAGAAAGGCAACGGCGGCACGAGCGTGCAGGGATCGATCATCGTCATCGAAGGTTACGACAAGGCGTTGGGCAACAAGAACAAGGTGCCCGTCTTCATCGACGGAGGTACCCTCGACGTGGCGTCGCGTGACTTCGCCACCACGGGTTACTTCGCCACGAAACCGGACGGGACGCCGTGGAACGCTGGGAACGACAAGGTCTCCGTGTACCTGAAATCCGGGGAACTCAACATCGTCAACAGCCTCATGTTGAAGGCGACGGATTCTGTCCGCATGGACGCGGGGAAGTTGACGACGCAGACGTTGAATCTGCCCGCGGGTCAGCGAGTCTCGACGATCGACGCGCCGCTGTGGATTGTCGGCGGCGAAGTGATCATCGGCGCTGACGATTTGACGAACACCCATCGCTATTCGACCCTCCACGTCACGAAGGATGTCACGTTCCAGGCGGGCACCTACAAGCCGTTCGTGGATGCCACCAGCGACACGCTTCGCGACCGCTGGACCACGAACAGCTTCTTCAACTTCTGGGGTGCGGCGGTGATCGCGCCCGTCGTCCTGAATGGCAACTACGTCAACCAGCAAAACCCCGGCAACGAGAACGGGAAAGGCAAGTCCTACGAAGTCGTCGTCGCGGTCGGTGGTTTCTTTGACGACACCAGACCGGTCGTGTCGGTTGCCGCCGACTGGCAAATCGTGGACGGCCGAGACCCGATCGGCCAGGGCAACCCCGGCTACAACCCGACCTACAGATCGCTTCTCGTCAAGAAGCTCTCCACGAACTGATTCGACTTGCGCGCGTTCAAACCGCGACCATTCAGGAGGAAGTGATGCGAGCCATCTGTTGGGGAACCCTGTTCCTGTTGCTAGCACTTGGCGCGGCTGGAATCGAGGGCGGCGAACCCCGCGACAAGCTACCCAAGGAAATGTCCGCGAAGGAGATCGCGGCGGAGGAGGCCAGACCGACCATCTTCGCACCACTCACGCTTCCACTCAAGGCGGGTACGGTCGTCGAGTTGAACAAGAAGGAGATCACGATTCGCCTCGCGGGGACGGGCAAGAACGTGACGTATCCGTTCCACGACGCGCTCGCCGCCGGCGGAATGCACAAAGGAGTGAGCTACTGGAACGGCTACCGCGTCCGGGATGTCCAGGTTGGCGACGAGGTCTGGTTGGCCATCTGTTCCGAAGGCGAAGTCAAGTTCTGTGCCGAGATCAGCATCCGCCAGCGGCCGGGCGGGCGCGTGCCCGAAAGTTCGGACGAGGGCGAAAATCCGCCGACCTATGCTATGATGCGGAACGCCGAGAACGACTTCAAGGACTTCGGCATCCCGATTCCCGAGAACTGCAAGCCTCGGATACCTGGGCTGAAGCCGAAGAAGTGACCACCTTCCACCCCGCCTTCCGCCGGGGTGGTTCGCGTTCGGGGGTGTGGTATCATTGGCCGGTCGTCACTCGCCACTACCGGGTATTCCCGTGCCCCTCGCTCTCCTCGCGGTGCTCCTCGGCGGGTCGGCCGCGTTCGCCCATGCCGACGGCTCGCACGACTTGTTGCCGATCCCGCCACGGCCGGCCGGTGCCGCCGGCGAACTGCTGCCGTTCGTCGCGGCGGCCGTCGTCCTGGTCCTCGGCATGGCGTGCGTGCTTCTCCGCCGCCGGGCGGTGGTCGGGGTGGCGCTGTCGGTGGCGGCCCTCGCCCCGTTCCTACTCGCCGCCGAGACGCCCGACCCGCCGCAACTCAAGCACTTCGCCGCGTTCAAGGACAAACTCCAACTCCGCGCCGACGAGCGCTTCCTGTACGTCGGGTCGGATGCGTTCCCGGACCACCCGATGATGGTCGGCATCACCGCCTGGCAGCAGCAGGTGCCGCTGCCGCAGCCGTACACCGGCAAGAACGCCTGGCGCATTCCCCTCAAGCCGAAACTCGCGGACAAGCCGATCTCGGCGAAGAAGGCGCTGTTCCGCGGGGCCATCGGGCTGGCGGTCAACGGCGTGCCCGTCTTCAACGCCTTGAACAACCGGGGCGAGGATTCGTTCCTGGCCGGCGAACTGGACGAGTCCGGCGGGCACTGCGGGCGGGGTGACGACTACCACTACCACATCGCCCCGACGCACTTGCAGACGGCCGTCGGCAAGGGCAACCCCATCGGGTACGGCCTCGACGGGTTCCCGCTGTACGGGTTCACCGACGCCGACGGGAAGGAGCCGGCCGACCTGGACGAGTTCAACGGCCGCACCGAGAAGGACGGCTACCGCTACTACAGCACCAAGAAGTACCCGTACATGATGGGCGGGATGCGCGGCGAGGTGACGGTGCGGGGCGATCAGGTGGACCCGCAGCCGAAGGACGCGCCGGCCCGACCCGCCGGGACGCCGCTCCGGGGCGCGAAGATCACCGCCTTCGACCGCGACGACAAGGCGAAGACGTACACGGTCAAGTACGATGTGAAGGGCGCGGGCCATTCGGTGGCGTACACCCTCGGGGAGAAGGACACGATCACCTTCACCCACACCGACGGGGCGGGGAAAACGAAGACCGAAACGCACACCCGCCGCCCGCCGAAAATGGGAATGCTTCCGCTGACGGGAATCGCCGTGGCGGTGCTGTTCCTGGGCGTCGGCGGGGTCGTCGCGTACCGCCGCTCCCGCCGCGCGGGAAGCGAATCCGTTCGGGCTTAGCCCCACCCCCGCGCCGGCCCGGATCGTGTCCTACACTTCGCGCGGACGACGGCCTCCGCTCCGGTGCCGCTGGGGTTCCCATGTACCTGTACTGCCCGAAGTGCCACGCCCAGCACCCGGCCGCCGGCCGGTGCCCGAAGTGCAGCAGCCTGCTCATGTCGCCCGGCGAGGCGGCCGACGCGCTGGCGGTGTCGGTGCCGCCGCCGCCCGACCCCGTCGAGACCACCTTCGCCGGCCGCGTCGCCGTCGGCTGCGTGGTCGCCCTCGGCCTGCACCTGGCCCTGCGGGAGTGGACGACGGCCGCCCTCGGCCCGACCGGCGCGGCGTCCGACCCGGTCGGCTTCGCCGTCGGCTACCTGCTGCGGCTGCTCGCGGCCGGCGTGGGGGGGGTGATGGCCGGGGCCGGGCGGCGGCTGAACTTCAGCGGCGGCGCGGTCGTCGGCGCGGTCAGCGGGCTGGCGTGGCTGCTGGTGGACGGCTACCCGGCCGTCGTCCTCGACCCGCTCCGGGGCGGACTGGTCGCGGTGATCGCGGCCGTCGCCGGGCTGGTGGCGATGGCGGCGGGGCAGATTTGGCCGGAGCCGGTGGTGGTGCCCGACGCCCCGTCCCCGCGCGGCAGCTCCCTGATGGGTCTGAAGCCGACCGACGGCAAGCGGCGCACCGGCCGGCCGACCCACTGGTTCCAGGTGGCGCTGGCCGTCGCGCTGGCCGTCGGCGGGATCGCGGCGGCGGAAACGGTGCGGGCGTCCTTGCGGGGGCTGCCGGCCGGCCTGCTGCACCTCGGCGGCCCGGCGGCCGTCACCCGCGTGGACTTCCAACTGACGGTGATCGCCGTGCTGGTGGCGGCGGTTGTGGCCGGCGCGGGCACCGGGGCCGGGCTACGGCACGGCCTGTTCGCCGGCGTCCTCACCGCCGTCGGCGTGATCGCGCTGCGAACGACCTCGGCCGAGGACGCGCTGCCGGGCCTGGACTGGCTGGCGGCGGCGACCTGCGCGCCCGACGCGCCGGGCCGCACCGTCGAATTCGTCCTGGCCGGGTGCGCGTTCGGGGCGATGGCCGTCGGCGGCTGGCTCGGCGGGCAACTCTTCCTGCCGCTCAAGCGGCGGCGGACCCTCCCCCGCGAGCGGTATTGATGGCGACATGACTTGCGCTGTTGGCTCGCACGACGACGGTCGTGTCGGTCGCGGTCGAGTTCCCCGCAGGGGAACGAGGCCCGACAGCCAACCGCGCCACCGGGACCGCACACGGTCCGACATCGACGAGTGTTCCGCCGCGGGTGGCTGGCTGTCGGGCCTCCCCGACCTTCGGTCGGCTCGACCGCGACCGACACAACCCGAATCAGCCTCGGTTGACAACACCCATCAACCACGATTCGTAGTCGATGTGCTTGACGAGCGCGTTCAGCCAGGAGCCGTGGTCGAATCCGCCAGCCTCCGTGTCGTGACTCGTCCGAGTCGTCCGCCGCCCGAATTGCGATCGTTTGTCACACCTCCGGTTGCCGCCGGTACGGGGTTCACTTCACCCCGCCTTCTCGGTGCGACCATGATCCGCGTCACCTGCCCCGACTGCCAATTCGCCCGCGAGTATCCCGACCACTTCGCCGGCCAGGAACTGCCCTGCCGCCGCTGCCAAACCGCCGTCGTCGTCGGCGGGCCGGACGCCGTTCGCGTGGACGAAACCGCCGAACCCGGCCCGATCCGGCGGTTCGCCGGGGCCTACGCGGCTGCGGTTCTCCTGGTGCTGGCGTTCCTCTGTTTCCTCATCGTGTGGGTCGAGCCGCGGGGCCGCGCGAGGCCGTCGAAGCCCTTGTTCGGGTACGGCGTGTTCCTCGCGGCGTTCGTCGGGATGTTCGCGTTCGCGGCGCTGGGTGCGGTGTGCGTCCGTCTCGGCTTCCGCCGGGCGGCCGCGCAACCGGCGTGTAACGGGGCAATCCGTTCGGCGTGACCGCTCGTCGGAAGGGTGTTAGCATGGCGGGGGTGAATGACTCGCCCCGGCCACCCCCCTCCCGGAGTTCGGCACATGGCCCGCGTTTCCCGCCGCCGCTTTCTGTCCGCCGCGCTCGCCGCCGGTGCCGCACCGCTCGCCGGCCGGTCGCTGTTCGCCGCTGACCCGGCGAAGCCCGCCATCAGCCCCGTGCCCGCCGCCGTCAACGCCTTCACGTTCGACCTGTACCGGCAACTGAACGACAAGCCGGGCAACGTCTTCTTCTCCCCGCTCAGCATCGAGGCCGCGCTCGGCATGACCGCTGCCGGAGCGAAGGGGAACACCCTCGCGCAGATGACGAAGGCGCTGAGCCTGCCCGCCGACACCGCCGCCGCGCACGCCGGGTTCAAGTCGCTGTTCGCGTCCCTGAATGACGAGAAGACGCCGGCCGACAAGCGCGGCTTCGAGCTGGCCGTGGCCAACGCCCTGTGGGGGTCGCACTTCTACCCCTGGCGGAAGGAGTACCTCGGCGTCGTGAACGACAACTACGGCGGCGGGCTGTTCCACACGGACTTCCGCGAACCGGAGCCGGCCCGCGCGAAGATCAACGCCTGGGTGGAAGGGCAGACGAAGGAGCGGATCAAGGACTTGTTGCCGAAGGGGAGCGTGACCGAAGACACCCGACTGGTGCTGACCAACGCCATCTACTTCAAGGGCAAGTGGGAACACGAGTTCGACAAGAAGCGGACCAAGGCCGGCCCGTTCACGCTGGCCAACGGCGCGAAGGGCGAGGCGCAATTCATGCACAAGTCTCTGGGCTGCGCCTACGCCGAGACGGACGACGTGCTGGCCGTGGACCTGGCGTACAAGGGCCGCGAGGTGTCGATGCTGGTGCTGCTGCCGCGCAAGGCGGACGGGATGCCGGCATTGGAAAAGGCGATGACCGGCACAGCCCTGGACGCGGTCGTGAAGAAGCTGGCGTGGCAGGACACGGTCAACCTGACGCTGCCGAAGTTCAAGCTGGAAACCGGTTACGACCTCGGCAAGGCGCTCCGGGCGCTGGGCATGACTGACGCCTTCGAGGAGAAGAAGTCCGACCTGAGCGGGCTGCACACGTCGATGGAGAAGCTCTACATCTCGCTGGTCCTGCACAAGGCGTTCTGCGAGGTGAACGAGGAGGGGACGGAGGCCGCCGCCGCGACGGCCGTGGTGGTGGCCGAGCCGACGAGCGTCCGCCCCGTGCCGAAGCCGCCGAAGGAGTTCAAGGCCGACCGACCGTTCCTGTTCGCCATCCGCCACAACCCGACCGGCACCGTGCTGTTCGCCGGCAAGGTCGAGACGCCGTGACCGGCGGAGTTCAACGTGTTCAAAAAGAGGAACGCGGATGACACGGAAGAAGCAGGGATGAAGAGGATCAGAAAGAATGAAATTTTGGATTGATCCTCTTCATCCGCGCTGAAATCCTCTTCATCCGCGTCCCTCTTTTTGAACGGTCTCTATAACCCAAACCCCCGGAGGTTCCTCTCATGCGATCCCTGTCCGTCCTCGCCCTGGCCGCGCTGGCCGCGTGCCCGGCGTTCGCCGACGACAAGAAGAAGGGGTGCTACGGCACCGCCATCGCCTTCCACGACTCGCCGAAGGAGGCCGCCGCCGCCGCCAAGAAGGAGGAGCTGCTCGTCCTCGTGCTGCACGTCAGCGGGTACTTCGAAGACCCCGCGTTCACCTGAAACAACGCCGAGGCGCTCCGTGTGGGCGCTCTGAACGTGCCGAAGGTCGGGGACTACATCAACACCCACTTCGCCGCGTCGTACCAGAAGGTGGCGACGTTCAAGATCGTCGGTGCCCAGAAGCAGGGCGGGAACGTGGCGTCGTACTTCTGCGCGCCGGACGGCCGCGTGCTGCACGCCATCGCCGGGCCGGTGGACGCCGACACCTACCTCCGCGAGGCCACCTGGGTCGTCGAGACGACCAAGGCGGCGATGAAGGAGACGAAGGGCGACGGCGCGAAGTTCAAGGAGTACTTCCGCAAGGCGCACGCCCGGAAGCTGCAAGAGGAGACCGGGCTGACCGTCGAGGCGATCACCTGGGACCCGCCGGAGCAGGGGGAGAAGGACGCGCTGACGTACGCCGACCCGAGCGGCCGGCCGCTGGCCCCGAAGCTGCCGCCGCCGCCCATCGACGGGCCGGACGTGCGGCTGGGCGAGGCCGAGTTCAACAAGCGGCAGGACAAGGCCAACGCCGCCCCCGGCGCGCGGGCGATGGAGGTCGGCGGCGGCAAGGGCGGCGGCCCCGGCCGGCGGGTGGTGGTGAACAACCAGGCGATCATGCACCAGATCCTGGCCGCGCACAGCCTGACGCGGATCGAGAAGGTGTACGGGACGGTGTTCGAGAACGTGCTGGGCGAGAAGATCTCGACGAAGCCGGTGGACGTGGTGCGGCCGTTCAGCTGGGTGGACCGCGACGGCAACCGCTTGGCCAAGTGACCGCGCCCGGACAACCGATCATCGCAAGCCCGCGGATGCCCGTCCGCGGGCTAGTTCCATTTGCAGTCGCGCTTGCACTTTGGCCGTTCCCCCATCATGATTGACCCGGTAGAAGTGTCGCCGTTCTTTCCAGGAGAGCATCATGGACCGGGCAGCGTTTGAGCGGTTGCTATACGAAGGGGAAGGGGCGACTCTGGACTTCAAAAAGGAGCAGTACCCGTTCGCGAAGGCGACCGACGAGGTGAAGTCGGAGATCCTGAAGGACATCATCGGTTTTGCCAACGCTTGGCGTCGCGCGGCCGGGTACATTCTGATCGGAGTCGCGGAGAAACCAGGCGAGCGTGCCGAGGTGCTGGGCATTCCGCCGTCGGATCATCTGGCGGACCATTCGCTTCAGCAGTTCGTCAACAACCAAACGAATCGACCGATTCGCTTCCAGTACGAGGCATTCGGGCATGACGGGTTACAGGTTGGCATCATCAGAATCGACGAGCAACAGGTTCGACCGATCTACCTAAAAAATAACTACGGCAAGTTGAAGAAGGAGTGCGTCTTCGTCCGTCGCGGGAGTTCCACCGATCCGGACAAGCCGGCAACTCTCGATGAAGTCGCACTGATGGGGCAAGGTTCGACCGGGCAGTCTGCGGAACTTCGCGTTGAGTTCGCATCCACTGTCGATGGCTCCCCATTCGGGAGCACTATCAACATCGACGCTGAGCTGTGTAGTCTGCCTGATAGAATCCCTGAATACCGCCTAGCGAAAGCGACTCGCAGCTTCGGCCTCGCTGATCTTGGGTACGAACCTGTGTTCGAGAAGACCAATCGTGGGTTCTTCCGTGATGTAGCGTATCACCACTTCTGTAGGCTGATCTACAAGTCGATCAAATTCGCCATCCACAACACAGGGGCGGTAGCCGCGACGAAAGTGCGGATAGAGTTAACCGTCGAAGACGGATCAAGAATCAAGTTCCTTACCCCGGACGAGTTGCCGCGCGAACCACGGAGGAAGGCCCCGAGTTTCGACTTGGACTTACCGCGCATTCGCCCCGCATTTCCACCACTCGGCACAGTGGAGATCGAGAAGTTCGGGGAGACGGTTCGGCTCAGCACCGAGTTCGGCGACATACAGCCCGGACGGCGAATGCTGTCCGAACCCGTTCTGTGCGGAAGTGGAATGGCCGGACCTCTGACCATTTCCGGCCGCATCTTTGCCGGTAACCTTCCCGACCCGTTCGAGTTCGCCCTGACCATCAACAACCAACTCACGTATTCCTCACTGTCACTGAGCGAACTCGGGGACTTAGCCGGAACTTACGGTATTGGAAGTTGAGAGGCCCGGTTTGGGTCGGCGACGAAACTCCCGCCCCACCTTGACCGGGCAACCGGCTGGCCAAGTGACGGCAGAACCCGCACATCCGAAGCCCCACGCACGACCGCGCGGGGCTTCTCACTTTCCCCGGATCCCCGCCCCGCCCCTCCCGGCTGGGTCGGCTATAGTCCCCTTACTCCTGGGGACATGAGATGACACCGACCCGACTATTCGCCCTATTCTTGCTCCCGCTGGCCACTTCTACGCCGGCCGCCGCGCAGTCGGCGGACAGCTACTACATCACGGTATTCGGGTCCGGCTCGCTGCCGCTGCGGGCCAGCCGCACGCACACCTTCGCCACGTTCACGCACATTCAACAGACACCCGCCGGCCCGGTGGCGGAGAACGACACCATCAGTTGGATGCCCGCCACGCTGCGCATCCGACCGCTGGCCCCGCGGCCGGAGCCGGGCGTGAACCTGACGCAAGAGCAGACGTTCCGCTGGATCGAGTCGAAGGGGATTCGCACGTCCGTCTGGGGGCCGTTCGAGATCAAGCCGGAGCGGTACGCCGCGTACCTGGAGCGGAAGGCGGAGCTGGAAAGCGGGGAGGTCCGCTACCGGGCGATCGGCGGGTTCACCAAGGACGCGACGGTGAGCAACTGCGGGCAGTCGTTCTCGCGGGCCGGCATCAACGGCAACCGGTTCCTCCATCCCACGCCCTTCCCCGGCGAGCAGGGCACCAGCGAACTGGTCAAGCGGGCCGTCCGCGCCGCGGCCGCCGAGGGCCGCACGCTGGTCGAGCGGCCGGAGTTGCGGCCCGCCGTCGTGACCGATCCGCACCCGCTCACCCCGCGCGAGCCGGGCGAGCGGATCAGCCGGTTCCGGCGGTGACGGGCCGTCACTTGGCGAATTCCCACTCGGCGTCCTTGGCCACGGCGAACAGGTGCAGGTGCTGGCGGAGATCCCTCGTCAGGCCGCGCTGGTAGCCGAACGTCGCCTTCGTCTCGCCGCCGGCGGTCAACTGGTCGCCGCCCGACCCGGACCAGCGGAACAGCAGCAGGTACTCCTTCGAGAAGTCCACCTGCTTGGCCACCTTCTCGGCCACGTCCTTGCCCGGCATGGCCTTGGCCAGCTCCTCGGCGGACATGATCTTCGTCGGCTTCGTCACCACCCCCCGCTCCTTGAAGTTCAGGTCGAGGTCCTTGACCGACACCTCGCGGACGACCGACTTCTTGTCGTCCGCCGTCGCCGCGAACCCCGTCACCAGTCCGAACACGACCGCCGTCAGAATCGCACGCATGGGAAGTCCTCTCGAAAGGTGACGCGGATCGGCCGACCCGCGCCGGAGCCATTGTATCCCGCTCACTTCTTTTCGGTCACGCCCCGCACTTTCAGCCACGCGGTCAGCCGCTCGGACCACGCCTCGGTGTACTTGCTGCCGCCGGTCCACTTCGGGTCGGTGCCCAGGCCGACGCCGTGCTGCCCCTTCTCGTAGATGTGCAGTTCGGCCGGCACCTTGTGCTTGCGCAGGGCCAGGTAGAAGCCGAGCGGGTTCTCGGCCTTCACCGCCGTGTCCGCATCGGTGTGGAAGATGAACGTCGGCGGGGTGTCCTTCGTCACCTGCTTCTCGTTGCTGAAAAACTCGACCAGCTTCTCGTCCGGCTTCGCGCCCAGCAGGTTCGTCCGCGAGCCGCCGTGCGTCACGCCCGTCTCCATGCTGACGACCGGGTAGCCGAGGATGAGGAAGTCCGGCCGGCAGCCCTTCTTGTCCACGTCGTCGCCGTCTTTCAGCGACCCGTTGTCGAAGTGCGTGCCGCCGGTGCTGGCCAGGTGGCCGCCGGCGGAGAAGCCCATCAGCCCGACCCGCTTCTCGTCGATGCCGTAGTCCTTGGCTTTCGCCCGCACGGTGCGGATCGCCCGCTGCACGTCCAGCAGCGGCGCTTCCAGCAGCGGGCCGGGCCGGTCCTTCGACACGATGCGGTACTTCAGCACGAAGGCGTGGACGCCGAGGGCGTTGAAGTATTCCGCGACCTGTTTGCCCTCGTGGTCGTCGGCCAGGAACCCGTACCCGCCGCCGGGGCAGATGACCACGGCCGCGCCGGTGGCCTTGTCGGCCGGGGCCTTGAACACCTTCACCGACGGCTTGTCGGCGGCCGAGTCGCCGACGGCCATCGGGGCCTTGCCGGCCCACAGGGGGAGGACTTCCGGCGCGGCCGGCTGACCGGCGGCGAGGGCGAGCGAGAGCAGCGCGAACGACATGCGAAGCACCTCCGGGGAAAGAACGCGGACAGGGGGTGTTTTACGGAGACGGCGGTCCCGCTCCCTGCGGTCGCAGCCCCTACAATACCGCCACTTCGTCCCCCTCTCCCGGTGATCCTCCGCATGTCCGCGTTCCGCCTCGAAGCCGACAGCATGGGCCAGATCCGCGTCCCCGCCGACCGCTACTTCGGCGCGCAGACGGCTCGCAGCCTCACCCACTTCGCCATCGGCACCGACACCATGCCGCGGCCGGTTCTCCGCGCGTTCGGCATCCTGAAGAAAGCCGCCGCGCAGGTGAACCACGGCCTCGGCCTGTTCAAGAAGAAGGCCGCCGACAAGCTCGACCCGGACACCAAGCTGAAGGCGATGCTGGCCGCCTGCGACGAGGTGATGCGCGGCACGCTGGACGACCACTTCCCGCTCCGCGTGTGGCAGACCGGCAGCGGCACGCAGACGAACATGAACGCCAACGAGGTGATCGCCAGCCGCGCGGCGGAGCTGGCCGGCGGGCCGCGCGGCGACAAGGACTGGGTGCATCCGAACGACGACGTGAACATGTCGCAGTCGTCGAACGACACCTTCCCGACCGCCATGCACATCGCGGCCGTCGAGGAGATGACGCACCGGCTGCTCCCGGAGGTGGCGAAACTGCGGGACGTACTCGCGCTGAAAGCCGAGGCATTCAAGGCCATCGTCAAGATCGGCCGCACGCACCTGATGGACGCCGTGCCGCTCACGTTGGGACAGGAGTTCAGCGGGTACGTCGCGCAACTCGACTACGGCCTCGCGGCGATCAAGCTGACGCTGCCGATGCTGCACGAACTGGCGCTGGGCGGCACGGCCGTGGGTACCGGGCTGAACGCGCACCCGGAGTTCGCCGTGCGGGTGGCAAAGGCCATCGCCGACATCACCGGCCTGCCGTTCGTCACCGCGCCGAACAAGTTCCAGGCGCTGGCCGGGCACGAGCCGCTGACGTTCGCCTCCGGGGCGCTGAAGACGCTGGCGGCGGCACTGATGAAGATCGCCAACGACGTGCGCTGGCTGGCGTCCGGCCCGCGCTGCGGCCTGGGCGAACTGACCCTCCCGGAGAACGAGCCGGGCAGCAGCATCATGCCGGGCAAGGTGAACCCGACGCAATCGGAAGCCATGACGATGGTGTGCGTGCAGGTGATGGGCAACGACGCCGCCATCGGCTTCGCCGCCAGCCAGGGCAACTTCGAGCTGAACGTGTTCAAGCCGGTCATCATCCACAACTTCCTGCACAGCGTCCGGCTGCTCACCGACGCCTGCCGCAGCTTCCGCGAACACTGCGCCGCCGACATGCCGGAGACCGACTACGCCGCGCTGGAGTACTTCGAGAACCCCGAAACGGGGTTGGTGGAAGTGGACCAATCCAAGATCACCCCGAAGGCCGGCGGCAAGGTGCGGCCCGGCATCGCGGCGAACAGGCCGCAAATCGACAAGCTGTTGCACACGTCACTCATGCTGGTCACGGCGCTGAACCGGCACATCGGCTACGACGCGGCTGCCACCATCGCCAAGACCGCCCACAAGCACGGCACCACCCTGCGAGAAGAAGCGGTCAAGCTCGCCCCGAAGCTGCTCGACGGCAGCGGCGTGCTGACCGGCGCGACGTTCGACGCGGTGGTGAAGCCGGAGACCATGACCGGCCCCGGCGCGGGGTAGTTTTGTTAGCCCGCCGCGCCAGCAAGGGGCGTATTGCTCAGCGGCCCTTGCTGGCGCGGCGGGCTAACACAGACACATCAAATCCAGAGCGACCGACCCCGACTTCACCGTCCCGACCGACGGCGTTCACCGAGCCACCACCATGTACACGGTGGTGAGGAGCCTCGGCTGACTCAGCAACACCACCGTGTACATGGTGGTGGCACCAAGAAAAACGCCATCGGGGTGGCACGCGCGAGCAACGTCACCCGCGACGGAACGTCGCGGAAACTGGCTCGGGGTCGGTCGCCCGTGGTTTTTTCGTGTTCTGCTCGCTCCGCGAGCGGTCTTCCTCAC
>JAYUFU010000291.1:0-5016 GCA_043738505.1 Fimbriiglobus sp.
ACGACAAACGCCTTGTCGTCGCCGCGACCGCAGGGAGCGGGCCGTAGCACCCCTCGCACAGGTTGTTTCATGCATCGCATCTCGGTCGTCGATTCGCACACCGGCGGGGAGCCGACGCGGGTGGTCCTCGACGGCCTCCCCGACCTCGGCGGCGGCAGCGTGGCCGACCGCGCGCGGGTCTTCCGCGACCGGCACGACACCTTCCGCTCGTGCGTGGTGAACGAGCCGCGCGGGTCGGACATCCTCGTCGGCGCGCTGCTGGTGCCGCCCGTCGATCCGACCGCCGCGGCGGGCGTGATCTTTTTCAACAACGTCGGCGTGCTGGGCATGTGCGGGCACGGCACCATCGGGCTGATGGTGACGCTGGCGCACCTGGGCCGCATCCGACCCGGCACGCACAAGCTCGAAACTTCGGTCGGCGACATCACCGCCACGCTGCTCCCGGACGGCCGGGTCAGCGTGCGAAACGTGCCGAGCTACCGGTTCCGGAAAGGCGTGGCCGTGGATGTGCCGGGCGTCGGGGTGGTGGTCGGTGACGTAGCCTGGGGCGGGAACTGGTTTTATCTCGGCTCGGCGGGAGCCTCGCCCTCCCACCAACTCACCGTTTCCAACGCCGAACCCCTGACCGACCTCACCTGGCGGATTCGCCAAGCCCTCGATGCCGCCGGCGTCACGGGGGCCGACGGCGGCGTCATCGATCACATCGAACTGTTCGGCCCGCCGCATGACCCGGCGAACCACGGCCGAAACTTCGTGCTGTGCCCCGGCAAGGCCTACGACCGCAGCCCGTGCGGGACCGGCACCAGTGCGAAATTGGCGTGCCTCGCCGCCGACGGCAAGCTCGCGCCCGGCGAAGTCTGGCGGCAGGAGAGCGTGACCGGCAGCGTCTTTGAAGGCACCTACGAAGCGGCCGGCGACGGGCGGATCGTCCCGACCGTCACCGGCACGGCGTTCGTCACGGCGGAAACCACACTGCTCGTCGATCCGACCGACCCGCTGAAGGACGGCATCCGGGGGTGAGCATCATCGCCCCGTGTACGGCGACGGCGTCAGGGTCGGGTCGGCGAGGAAGCCGAGTTGGAACGTCGTCTTCGCCGCGTCCCACGTCGTTTGGTTGAACGGCGCGATGTTCGCCACCGCCACCGCCCGCCGCGTCTCGACGTGCCCGTCCAGGAACGCCACGTTCCCCGTGCCGCCGGCGAACCGGAACTGGCTCGCCGTCACCGCGTAGGCCGAGATCGCCTTGCCCGCCTCATACGGGCTGCCGAAGTAGCCGGCGTATGGCTCCTGCAAGGTGCCGCTCGCCTGCAACTGCGTCACCTCGCTCACCATGAACGTGGCCGAGGTGGACTCGAAGTCCGCGAACCGCTTGCCCGTCACCGGTTGCGGGTACGGCGGCTCGTTGCACAGGTGCCGGTTGTAGGCGTACCCGGCGGTCAGCCCGCCGTACACCGGCTTGATCGGGAACGAGTCGAACATCGGGCAGGTGGCGGCCTTCGTGTTGTTCTCGTAGTACGCCGTCAGGATGCCGTCGAGCGGGGTCGTGGACAGCACCTCGTAGGTCGGACCGTTCCGGCTCGTGGTGCGGCCGAACCAGTACCGACCCGCCGGGAACGGGACGGCCGAATCGGTGTGCGGGGGGAACGTCTGGTTCCCGCTCTCGTAGTTGTGGACGGCCAGCGCGATCTGCTTCAGGTTGTTCGCGCCCTTCATGCGGGCAGCGGCATCCCGCACCTTCTGGACGGCGGGCAAGAGCAGGCCGATGAGGATGGCGATGATGGCGATCACCACCAGCAGCTCGATCAGCGTGAAGGCGCGACGGGGCGAGCGGCCGTCGGCCGCGACACGGGAAAACATGCACTGTCCCCAGCTCACCGGTTCCGGGTGAGGCGGCGGGGCGCGGAGTATCCCTGGGTGCAGACGGGGAGGTGAGCGGCGGAATGCCGGTGCGTGACCCTGCCCGCCGGCGGCCTGGGTCCGAGGCCCCGAACGTTGAACTCGACGGGCAGGTCTTCTGGCTTACGGCTCCTCACGACGGCCCGACGCCTTCCCGCTTGCGCAGTGGCGTTGTCGGATCGTCTGGCCGAATACAGCAGCGGCCCTGCGCCGGATTCGCACCGGCTTCCCTTTTCATCCCGATGGCGGAACACCACCGGGAACCCGTCGAACGGAGTACGATACCGGAGACGGACCGCGCGGCAAGGACGGCCGCGAAACTCTTCGGGAACACCCACATGCCGACGTTGCGATTGAAGACCGACCTGCGGTGCGAGGCGTGCGTCGCGGCGATCCGCCCCACGCTGGACGCGGAACCGGGGCTGACACGCTGGACCGCCGATGTCACGATTCCGGACAAGACGCTCACCGTCGAAGGCGACGGCGTCACGGCGATGCGGGTGAACGAGTTGCTCCGCCGCCACGGGTACCACGTCCTCGGCGAGCTGCCGGTCGAAGCGTCTGTCGCGCCTGCCGCGCCCGCCGAATCGACGACGAGCTACTTCCCGCTGCTGCTCATCCTGCTGTACCTGCTCGGCGTGTGCGGGGCGGTGGAAGTGGTCGCCGGCGGGTTCGACCCGATGCGGGCGATGACGCACTTCATGGCCGGCTTCTTCCTGGTGTTCAGCTTCTTCAAGCTGCTGAACCTGACCGCGTTCGCCGACGCCTACGCCGGGTACGACCTCGTCGCCGCGCGGTGGCGGAGCTACGGGTTCGCCTACCCGTTCATCGAGCTGGCCCTCGGCATGGCGTACCTGCTGCACCTGCACCCGATGACCGTGAACGCCGTCACGCTGGTCGTCATGCTCGTCAGCACCGCCGGCGTGGTGAAGGCGCTGCTGGCGCGCCGGAAGATTCAGTGCGCCTGCCTGGGGGCCGTGTTCAACCTGCCCATGAGTACCGTCACGCTGGTGGAAGACCTGCTGATGGTCGGCATGGCGGCGGGTATGCTGGTGGGTGGGATGTGAGTAGGTCGCGGTCGAGCGTCCCGAAGGGACGGGAGGCCCGACAGCCAACCACCCGTGCGGAAACGGCCGTCGAGCCGATATCGGGCCTCTCCGGCCTGCGGCCGGCTCGACCGCGACCTGCGAAAACCCTCCCCGGAGTCCTCCTCATGCTCTCCCGCCGTCGGTTCCTCGCGTCGTCCGCCGCCCTCGTCGCGGTTCCCGCCCTCGGCATCGAGCCGGTCAAGCGGCCCGGCCCGACGCCGGACCTCAAGCTGTCCCTCGCCGCGTACAGCTTCCGCCAGGCGCTGGACCTGAAGAAGCCGACGATGACGCTGTTCGAGTTCATCGACCTCGCCGCCGAACTGCCGCTCGATGCCGTCGAACTGACCTCGTACTACTGGGCTGAGACGACCGACGAGTACGCCGACAAGCTGAAGGCGCACGCGGCCAAGAAGAAGCTGGCCGTCTCCGGCGTGCCCATCGGCAACAACTTCTGCGTGAGCGACCCCGCCAAACTGAAGGCCGAACTGGACAAGGCCAAGGCGTGGGTGGCGCGCGCCGGCCGGGTCGGCGCGCAGACCGTCCGCATCTTCGCCGGCAACCTGGAGAAGGGCGACACGCTGGAGGCGGCACAGAAGCGGGTGGTCGCGGCGATCGAAGAGCTGGCGACCGTGGCGGAGAAGGCCGGCGTGATGCTGGCGCTGGAGAACCACGGCGGCATCACCGCCACCCCGGAGCAACTGCTCGCGCTGGTGAAGCCGGTGACGAGCAAGCAGGTCGGCGTGAACATCGACACCGGCAACTTCCGCACCGAGAACCCCTACGCGGACGTGGCCAAGATCGCCCCGTATGGCGTCGTGTCGCAGATCAAGACTGAGGTCACGCCGGCGGGCAAGCCGACCGAGGAGGCGGACCTGAAAAAGCTCGTCGGCATCCTGAAGGCGGCCAACTTCCACGGCTACGTCGCGCTGGAGTACGAGGCCAAGGAGGACGCCAAGACGGCCGTGCCGAGGTACGTCAAGGAGCTGCGGAAGCTGATCGACGGCAAGTGAGGCCGCATTCGACAAGAGCTAACCACAGAGACACAGAGACACAGAGAAGACAGGAGAGAACGAGTGATTTTAACCTCTCTTCCCCCCCTTTTCTTCTCTGTGTCCCTGTGTCTCTGTGGTTAGTTCTTGTTGCGAACCTTCGCGCTCCCGCGATTTTCACACGCCGCACATGCATTCCTCACGGCCGGTCGTAAACCAGACCGAATGCGTTGGTTCGCCCGCACGGGCCAGTCGGAGCGCCGCCGTGACCCCGTTCGACGCGCTGATCCTCTCCGACCTGCACCTCGGCAGCGACGTGTGTCAGGCCAAGCCGCTCGTCGAGTTCCTGGAAGCGATCCACGACGGCCGCACGAAGACCGCGCGGCTCATCCTGAACGGCGACGTGTTCGACTCCATCGACTTCCGCCGGCTGAAGAAGAACCACTGGAAGGTGCTGTCGCTGCTGCGGAAGCTGTCCGACGAGGTGGCGGTGACGTGGGTGGCCGGCAACCACGACGGGTCGGCCGAGATCGTGTCGCACCTGGTCGGCGTGGCCGTGGTGGACGAGTTCGTCGTCGAGAGCGGCGGCAAGAAGGTGCTGTTCCTGCACGGCCACCAGTTCGACACGTTCATCGAGAAGTACCCGATCAGCACCCGGCTGGCCGACCTCTTCTACCGCTTCCTCCAGCGGATCGACAAGTCGCACACGTTCGCCAAGTTCGCCAAGCGGCGGAGCAAGACGTTCCTCCGCAGCACGCGGAAGATCGAAGCCGGCTCGGTCGAACACGCCCGCAAGCGGGGGTGCGACGTGGTGTGCTGCGGGCACACTCACCTGGCGGTGGCCAGCACGGCCGGGCCGGTCTGGTACTACAACAGCGGCTGCTGGACGGAGAAGCCGTGCCACTACCTGACGCTGGCCGCCGGCGTGGTGACGGTCTGCGCCTACGTCCTCGCTGACCCCGCCGCCGACCCGCCGGCGGTGCCGAACCTTCAACCGGCTTGAGGGGCTTGCATCGTTAGCCCGCCGCGCGAGCAAGGGCCGA
>JAYUFU010000292.1:0-5015 GCA_043738505.1 Fimbriiglobus sp.
CCAGCAAGGGGCGAACCACCCAAGTTGCTGGCCCCTTGCTGGCGCGGCGGGCGAACAAACCACCAATCAACTCCTTGGGGTGGCGAGCGAAGCTCGCCGGGTGAGGTCTCTTCCATCGGCCGCCGCACGCTACACTGTAGTCAGCGACACGGCCGGCCGGCATCCGGTTCGGCCGCGCGCCGCGGAGGGTACGGCCATGACGGAGCGACCGGACGATCTCGTGAAGGTGGCGGCGGGCGAGTTGACCGCCATCCAGGTGCTGGGCAACGCCCTGGCCGATGCCGGCATCCAGGCGCGGGTGGTCGGCGGCGACCTGTCCGCCGGCATCGGGTCGGCGCTGCCCGACCCGGCCGAATTGTGGGTCCACCGCTCCGACTTGGCGGCGGCCGAGAAGGCGATCGCCGGACACCACCCGCACGGGTTCCAGCCGGCGTCGCACCCGTCGGCGGGCCACGGCCACCCGGCCGACGACCCGAAGCCGGATCGGTCGCGGGGGCCGACCCACGGCGCGCCGCCGCACCGCCCCTTGCACTCGTAGGCGCAAGCCGCGAGCCGACCCGTCGGCGGGTCGGCTCGTCTGGACTCGGATGCCACTCCCGCGCGGTCGCGGCTCGCCGGTTCGTCACCAGCGGACGATGCACTCCATCGTCCCGCCCCACAGGTTGCTGCTCCCCTCGTACGGCTTGCTGCTGGCGTTGTTGTCGTACCGCACGCTCGGCCGCAGGTACAGCCACGGGACCGGCTTCCACTGCACCCCGTAGGTGACCTCGGTGTACAGCCCGCTCGCCCCGGTGCGGAAGCCGGTCGAGTCGTTGAACACCTCGGCCCGCAGGGTGCTCGTCACCTTGTCGGTGTGGGCGTAGGCCAGGTAGTTGGCCGCCCCGTACCAGTCGGCGAACCCGGTCGTGCCGTTCGGCAGCGGCGCGTTGTTGATGTGCGAGTAGGCGGTGTCCAGCGTGTAGGTCAGCTTGTCGGTGATCTTGTGCGTCACCAGGAAGCCGTAGTAGTTGTAGAACGGGAAGGCGTTGTTCGCGTCGTAGGTCGGGTCGGTGATGACGGCGTTCAACGCGATGGTCGTCTTGCCGTCCTTCGGGGCCCACTTGAGCTGGCCGAGGTACGTCAGCCGGTTGGCCGGGGTGATGAATGTGTCGCTGCCGGTGGCCAGGCCGTTGGAAATCGTCCAGGTGTCGTTCAGCGGCGTCGTGGCCCAGATGCCGGTGTGGGTGAACGGGTTGGTCTGGAAGATGTACGACCGGGACACGAACGGGACATCGACCGCCTGGATGACCTCGTAGCTACAGTGGGTGGCGAACCGCCCGACCTTGACCGTCGTCCCCTGCGGGCCGACGTTCGGCAGGAACGCCTGGACGTAGAACTGGTACGGGTCGATCGGGTTCGGCCGGGGCAGGCCGGCGTTGTCCCGGAGTTGGTTGTCCCACAGCCCGCGGACCACCGTGTACCGGGCGTCGGAGCCGGGCAGGATGACGTTCGCCACCGCCCCGAGTTGGAACTCCTTCTTGCTGGTGTCCAGCGTCTTCTCGAGGACCAGGTAGTTCTGGTTCAGGAGGAACTGGTTGGCCCGGTCGTCCAGCGTCCGGGGGAAGTTGCTGTTCCGGGCCGAACTCAGGTTCTGCGAGAACTGCGTCCAGCCGTAAATGCGGTAGCCGTTGTCGGCCAGCCGCTTGCCGACGGCGGTCTCGGCGAGCAGGCCTTCCACCAGGTACTTCTCCGGCTCCTTCGCCGGCTCGTCGGCCTTCTTCTCCGGCTCGCCGGCGGGGGCGGCCACCTCCGGCACCGACACCGGCGGTTGCGCCGGGGCCACCGGGATGGGCATGGCGACGGCCGGCGCGGACATCCGCACCGGCGGCATCGGGTCGGTCAGCGGGACGACGGGGGCCTGGGCGGTGGCGAAGGCGGGCACGGCCAGCAACCCGGCGACGGTGCGGCGGAACGAAGCAATCACGGTTGCCTCCGATAAGTGACACGGGGAACGCTTGGGGGGATCTGCGTAGTGGTGTCAATCGGACGGCAAACGACGGAAACTCTTGCGGGGAACGGCGCGGCCGGTTGTGCCGAAGAAGGCGACGGTCGGCGGATCGCTACCCGTCGGGCGACCCGCACACCTTTCGGAAATCGGCGCGGAATGGGTCGGAATTACTGAAGGCCCCAGTCCATCGTCGCGCCGGCCGCCTTCACGGTCGCGCGGAGGCCGGACGTGTCAGTCGTCTGGTACTTGGCCGGCACCCCCGCCCCGGTGACGATGACGACGTACTCCGCCGGCGGCAGAGTGGCGAACTGGTACTTCCCCTCGGCGTCGGTCTTGGCCAGGAACACGCGCGGGGCCGGCAGATTCAGACTGACCACGACCACGTCCGCACCGGCCAGCGGCTTGCCCTTCAGCGTCACGACGCCTTGTAGAATCGGCGCGGCCGGCTGCGGCTCCTTCGGTTTCGGGTCCGGGTCTTTCGGCTTCGGATCGGGCGACTTCGGCATCGGCTCGGCGTCCAGCTTCTTCGCCTCGGTTCGCAGGTCGGCCCGCACCAGTTCGATCACCTCGTGCAGCTTGAACGCCTTCGCCTTGTCGCCGTCCGCCTTCTCGGCCTCGGCCAGCCCGTCGGCGATGGCCTTCTGAATCGCCGGGTGGTGCGCGACGAACGGCGACACCGCGCCGAGCGCCGTCTGGTACACCTTCACCGCCCCCGGCGCGTCGCCGGCGTTGTACAGGTCCGCGCCGCGGTCGTGCAGGACGCGGAGGACGTCGACCGCCTTCTTGCTCAAGTCGGCCAGGGTCGGCGGCTTCGGGGCGGGCTGCGCGACGGCGACGGCCGGCAGGAGGAGGAGCAAGGCGAGGAGAAGCGACTTCACGGCGGGGACTCCGGAGAGGGGGCGGTCAGGCGGGGCGAGGGCGGGGGTCTGGGGTCGATCCAGTCTCGCGTGATGATCGACGGGGAGAGTGGGTCGAAATCCGTGTCGGTGGTGAGTAACCGCGCCCCAGTGATGACCGTCGTCGCGGCGATCCACAGGTCGTTCTTGCCGAGGAAGTGTCCACGTCCCGCCATCGTCGAGTCGATTACGGCGTAGGCATCGATCAGGTCGTCGGCCGCGATCGGGATTCGTTCGAAGTACCCGAGGAGGAACGCCATCTGGTCGAGTTTGGTTTCGCCCCAGCGGTGCTGGACGGCGAGGGACCGCAGTTCCCCAACCGTCACGACGGAGATCAGCGGCGTCGGTTCGATCGCGAGAAGGTTGTACTCGGAGCGGATACGACTCCACACGGCATCCCCGCGCACGGAATGGACGAGGATGTTCGTATCCAGGATGTAAGGGACGGATGCCATCATGACAACCGCTCCAGCGCCGCGAAGATTTCCTCGTCGGTCTCGTCCCCCGGCCACATCCCAACGACGACATCCTCCAGGGTCTTTCCCTCCGGCAGGGGCCGACCGCGAATCGCCGTGCGCATCACCGCCTCGCGAGCAGCGGCGATCTGCTCCGGCGTGCGGTTCAAAAAGGCGCGGAGCGCCTCTTCGGCCGGATCGGTTCCGGCTTCCTTGTCGGCCAGCTTCTGGAGCCAGTCGCCGACCGACAGGCCGGCGCGGGCGGCCTTCGCGCGGAGCCGCGCCTCGCCCTCGTCGGTCAGCTCGATGGTGTGCGTGTGCGTCGTCGGGGTCATGACGCCTCCGGGGTCGCGGTGTGGGAATTGTACTCCCTCACCTGCGTTGGCGGTAGCCGGTGACGGCCGGCTCGTTCGCCGGGCTGGTGCTGTACAGAAAGCGGGCCGCGATCTCCTGAATCACCATCGCCGGCTTCTCGCGGTCGATCACGGCCGTCGGGAAGTGGTGCGTGCCGACGGCCGCGACGCGGGGGAAGTCGGTGCCGACGAACGGCAGCAGGGCGTCGCCGAACGAGTCGCGGAGGAACACCACGCCCGGCCCGGCGGCCGTCGGGTTGGCGAACGCCAGCGGCGGCAGGTGCTTCGGCTTCATCGCGTCGGGTAGCAGCGCGGCGAAGGCCGGGGCTTCGTCCACCGTCACCGCTCCGGTCGGCGGGAGGAACTGCCGGCACGGCTCCGGCGCGCGGTCGGTGTCGCCCGTCAGACGCAGCAAGTCGCCGGGGTGGTCGTGGTCCCGCCGCAGGTAGTGGCTCTCCGGGTGTGGGCGGAAGTTGCCGAATTTCACCGTCAACGTTTCGCAAACGGCATCGTACCCGATCCGCGAGCCGGCCGGCGTCCAGTGCGAATCGGTGGCGAAGTAGAGCGGCTCCGGCCCCTTCTCCTTCGCGGCCAGGAACGCCGGCAGCAGGTTCGCGCACGACACCCCGGCGTCCCGCAGCTTCCGCTCGGCGCGGGCCAGCGGCTCCGGCGGCGGGTGCCGCTTCGAGTGCCCGGTCAGGTGGTCCGGATACACCGCCGACTTTTCCGGCACCAGTACGACGACGTACTCGATGCCCCGCGCGGCCAGGTACGCCCGGCGATCCGCGAACGCCTCGCACCAGCGGTCCACGCGGTCGTTCAGGCTGCCCTTCTCCGGGTGCCGGACGAACGGGTCGGCGACGTTCAGGTAGACCCACCCGTCTTTGCCGACCCACGCCTGCGACGACACCGGCATGTCCAGCCAGCGGAACGTGGCGTGCCGGTGCCAGCTCAGTAGCACGTCGCGGTAGCCGACGCGGTCCTTGAAATACATGGAGAACCACTGCGGGAAGTCCTGCAACACGTGCCGCTTCAGGGCCAGCGGCGGGAGCGGGTGCCGCGCGCGGTTCTCGTCCAGCGGCGGCGGGTCGCGGAACAGGAAGCCGAACAGTGGAAGGCCGAGGCCGAGGAACAGGACGGCGACGGTGGCGAGGTTGGCGAGGCGGCGGACTCGAATGGGCAATGGCGTTCGCGCGGGCGGCGCGGGGTTCGGCGCGGAGACGATTACGTCCACGGAGACGACGGACGGACGGACGGGTGGAGGGGCGAGGGTGGTTGGCATGGGGAATGTCGCGTTTGCTGTGTGCGCTCCCTTCGGTCGCGG
>JAYUFU010000293.1:0-14629 GCA_043738505.1 Fimbriiglobus sp.
CGGATACCCCCGCAGGAACTCCTCGGCCGTCATCCGCTTCTTGCCGGCGGGTTGGAGTTCGAGGATTTCGAGAATGTCGCCGCGTGGAGGCATGGCCACTCTCACCCCCAAACCGCCGCCTACGAAATCGAAGAGTTCGCCGACACTCGCTTCGAGGTCGTAAGAGGCAGGATTCGCCGTGCCAGTTCGGTTAATAATCACCCGCATCGGCTCCTTGCCGGGACGGTGGAAGAACGTGTACGCGGTCGGCCAGGGTTGCATCGCGCGGACGTGGTTGGCGATCCGCTCGGCCGGTTGGCTCCAGTCGATCAGGCCCATTTCCTTGGTCAGCTTGGGGGCCTTCGTGACGAGCGCCGGGTCTTGCTTGGTGCCGCTCACCGGTCCGGCCTTCATCCGCCGGATCACGTCCATGCAAAGTCGGGCACCAAAAGGGGCCAACCGCGCTTCGAGTTCGCCCGTCGTTTCCGTCGGCGTGATCGTGACTTCGTCCTGGGCCAGCATTTCGCCGGCATCCAGGCCCGGCGTGATGCGGATGATGGTGACGCCGGTGCGGGTCTCGCCGTTCAGGATGGCGTGGGCAATCGGCGACGCGCCGCGGTACTTCGGCAACAAGGAGGCGTGAACGTTAATGGCACCATGCACGCCGGCCGCGATCACGTCCGGCTTCAGGATTTGGCCATACGCGGCGACCACCAGGAGATCGGAATTGAACGCCTTCAATTGCGCCAACCCGTCCGGCGTGTTGATGCTAACGGGCTGGATCACCGGTACGCCGGCCTCGGCCGCGATGACCGCCATGCCCTTGCCGGTCTGCCGCGTGCTGCCGCGCTTGTTGCCGCCGCCCTTGTCCGGCTGCGTGACCAATCCGACGACATTCTCGCGTGCCGCCAGCAGCGCCTCGAACGTCGGCTCGGCGAACGTGCCGGTTCCCATCATGACCAGCTTCATAAACACCTCAGAAAGCACTAACCACAGAGACACAGAGGCACAGAGAAGAGGAGGAAGAATGCAGTTCTTTTCCACTCTCTCTTGTCTTCTCCGTGCCTCTGTGTCTCTGTGGTTAGTGCCTGATTGCTACAGCATCTTCGGCAAATCCGGCGGCAGGCGGCCGGCCTTCTTGTCGTCCTCGAAGTCCTCGACGTACTGCTCCAGCCACTTCTTGCTGGCCTTCCGCGCGATGTCGCCCATCTTGTCGATGAACAGCGTCCCGGCCAGGTGGTCGATCTCGTGCTGCCAGATGCGGGCGGCGAGGCCGGAACAGGTCATCTCCTGGAGCTGCCCGGCCAGCGTGTAGAACTGCACCGTCACGTCCTTCGGCCGGCGGATGTCCTGGTACAGGCCGGGGAAACTCAGGCACCCCTCGCGGTCCTTCTCGATGGTCTTGGACACCTTCGCCACCACCGGGTTGAGGGCCACCAGCTCCATCTCCTTGTTCTTCGGGTCGCCGTCGAAGTTGATGACGATCATCTGGTAATCCAGCCCCACTTGCGGGGCGGCCAGGCCGAGGCCCTCGTTCTTGTACATCAGCTCGACCATCCGCGCGGCGGCGGTGCGGACGGACTCGTCCAGCGTCGTCAGCGGCTTGCACTTCCCCCGCAGCGAGGGGTGGGGGTAGTTCAGCAACTTCAGCATGGCGGCACGGCACCCGGAGCGGAACACGGAACGGCGTTCGGCGAATTATATCCGGCGGCCCGCCGACCGCGAGGGTTCCGGCCGCGAACCGCCGAGCCACTCCGGTTTCGCCTTCGCCAGCACGGCCACGGCGAACCCCACCCCCAGCCCCTCGACGGCGATAACGGGGACGTGCGTCACCACCCCCAGGGCCGCCAGCGCGCGGAGGTCGTTCTTCCCGCCGATCCAGACGGCCGTCGCGGTGAGCAGCACCGTCAGCCCGGCGGCGAACAGCCCGACGAACAGGCCGAGGGCGAAATCCGGGTCCGCTTCCAGCCGCCGTTCCAGAAAGGCCAGCAGCGCCGAACCCGTCACGATTCCCGCCAGGACGAACGGGTCGAACGCCCACAGCGGCGGCGGGTCGCGGAAGTCGAACTCTTCGCCGCGATACTGGGCGACGAGGATTTGCCCGGCGGTGACCGCGAACCCGAGCCAGACGACGGCCACGGCGAACACCCCGGCCGACCGACCGACGCGGCTGGTCCGCAGCGGCGACGCCCGGAGCAGCGGAAACAGGAACCCCGCCAGCACCGCCGGAATCGCCATCGTGCAGCCGTTCACCCCCAGCGTCACCCACCCGCCGTGGCCGAACAGCAGCGCTTGCAGGAACAACCCGACGGTGATCGCCAGCGGCGCGCGGTGTCTCAGCACCACCCCCAACAGGCCGTTCAGTAGCAGGTGAACGCTAGTTCCGCCGAGGTCGAAGTGGGCCTGCGACGACACGAAGAAGGCGGCCGACAGGACGCCGATCCGGGGGATGTCGCGGTCGGTCAGGTTCAGGCTGGCGAGGGCGAGGAGGGCGGCCAGCAGGGCGAACCCGCCGACCCACCACGGCCACGTCAGCAACCCGTCGGATAAATGGACGGCGAACGGCGGCGTCATGCGGGGATGGAGCGATGGATTTTTGGGACTTCTTGGCGAACCCGGCCCGCAAGGGCCGGGTTCGCCAAAATCAATTGCCGCACCCTCACGCGGTGGCAGCAGTTGGGATGGCGGAGAGCGGCTAACCTATTCCCCGACCGCCGCCGGGGAACGGTTATTCGCCCGCCGCAACCGGTCGCCGGGAACAACCCGTTGCTACGCTGCTTGCTTCCCGTGCCGGACGTTGGTAGCCTCGGTGGAGAAGAAGTCCTCCGGAATCGGCCAACGCCGACCGCCCGACGCCGTTGTGACTGATAACACCCACGTCCGCCGCCGCAGGTGCCCCGATGTCCCCGCTCCGAATCGCCGCCGTCGCCGTCGTCGCCACCCTGCTCGCCGCGGCCGTCGCCGACGCCCAGACGCCCATCGAGCGACTGCTCGCCGCGTACAAGAAGGCGCAGGACGTGTCGTCCGACTCGAACGAGCAGTTGGAGAAGTTGAAGGAGGGGACGGTCGGCCTGACGGACAAGGCCAGGGCGGCCGTCCGCGAGAAGGCCCAGAACATCGTCTTCCGCGTCACCCAGCCGGACTACCACGAGACGGTCAAGCCGAAGGACGACGCCCTCCAGCCGCGGAACCCGAACAAGACGGTGGACAAGTTGATCGCCGAGGCCCGCGCCGAGTTCATCCCGAACGCGGACTGGGCGAAGCTGACCGAGAACCAGCGGGACTACCACCGCGAGTACGGGGCGGCCCTGTACGACGCCGCCCTGCTGGTGATGACCGACCGCGACCCGCCGCAACTGCTCCGGGTGAACGCCGCCCGGCTGCTGGTGCCGGCCGCCGAGACCGGCTCGCCGGCCGTCGCGCGGGGGCTGACCCAGTTGCTCGCCGGCGGCGTCTTCAAGGACGACAAGAAGGCCCCGACCGCCACCCCGCCGGACGTGCTGTACTACGCCCTCCGCGCGTGCGAGACGTTCCTCGACAAGTACGACGTGCCGAAGCCGGGGACGAAGGATTTGACCCCCGACCAGCTGGCGGAACTGATCGGCCTGCTCGTCGCGTTCGTCGAGAAGGGGCCGCCGATCCTGGACCGGATCGCCGTCGTCGGCACCTCCGCCGCCGCCGACCAGACGACCGCCCGCACCACCGCGATCCGCTTCTACCGGCTCCAGGCCGTGCGGGCGCTGGCCAAGGCGCGGGCCGACGGGTACATCGGCAAGACCGAGACGCTCCGGCCGATGTACACGCTGGCGAAAGTGGCCGTCCGCGACCCGGCCATCCAGCCGGTGCCGTCGGTGAAGGAGGTCGGCGAGGCGACCCTCGGCCTGATGACCGCCGCCGTCGGTCTGGAGGTGAACGCCGACACCCTCGCCTACGTCGTGGCGCGGGGCGCGAACGGGCACTTCTACCCCCGCGCCGGGGAGAAGGAGGGGAAGGACGAACTGAAGCTGATCGATTGGAAGGCGTCCGCCCAGAGGTTCACCACGACCGCCGCCGCCTGGTCCGCCGCCGTCCAGAAGAACCCGGCCGTCCCGCCGGCCGGCAAGAAGGCCGTCGCCGACGCCGTCGCCAAGATCGACAAGGAGCTGTTCGCCCCGCTCCTGAAGGCCGAGACCGTCCTCGGCAGCAGTCCCAACGTGACCGAAGTCGGCCTCTGGCTGGACGGCCTCAAGGCCGGCGTGCCGGACATCCTCATCAACGACAGCCGGGACAAGACCAAGTATCGGATGAGCTACCCGAAATAGTCGCGGCGGCTCGGATTCCAGTTGCCCACCCCGCCCGCGGCGGTCAGAATAACACATGCCTCCCACATCCTTCCGGGGTACTCGACCCATGACTCGCCCACTCGCGGCCGCGCTCGGCCTGCTGGCGCTGTCGGCCGTCGCCGACGCCCAGCAGCCGCCCCGCCCGCCGGTCCAAATCTCGCCGCCCGGCTACATCGCCATCCGCGTGCGAATGGGGTCGGACGGCTCCGTCGCCCCCGCCCAGCCCGGCATGGGGCAGCCCGGCCCCGGGCTTCCTGGGGGCGGGGCGGGTGGCCCCGGCGGCGGTCGCCCCGGCCGCGGTGGCGGTATGGGCCAGCCCGGCCCAGGTCCCGGTGGCCCCGGCTTTCCGGGTGGCCCTGGGTTCCCCGGTCCCGACGGCCCCGGTCTGCCCGGCGGCCCCGGTCTGCCCGGCGGGTCCGGCACCGTCTCCAGCGAGAAGTCGATCGTCGTCACCATCCCGCACAAGGGCGTGTTCAAGCGGCTCGTGTACCCCGAGAAGCGGTTCAATCAAGACACCAACCCGATGTGGGAGCCGGTCGTCCGCACCGAGCACGGCGAGACGCTGCTGCTCTGGGACAGCCCGCCGTTCCAGGGGTACAAGATCAACCAGCCGACCCTCGCCGACGACCTGAAGAGGAGGCACGACAAGGAGGTGATGACGGGCGGTGCCCGGCGGAACGAGCTGATGTTCGACCTCATCCGCCAGGCCGTCGAGTGGAACCAGTTGGACCAAGCGGTGCTGTACGCCAAGGAACTGGTCAAGTGGACGGAGGCGAAGGACGCCAAGCCGGACGCCGTACCGGCCCGGATGGCGGCGTTCCTGAAGGCGTTCCAAACCGTCGAGCCGAAACTGTCCCAGCCGCTGGCCCCGCCGGCCGACGCGGACAAGTGGCGGGAGCGGCTGAACAAGGCCTCCAACGTCGCCAGCAGCAACCACTACGCGCTCGTCAACTACGGCGAGCAGGCCGTCACCAACGAGGGCCTGAACCGCCGACTGGACGCCCTGGAGCGGAACTTCAAGGCGTTCTACCTGCTGCACGCCCTGCAAGGGACGGCCCTGCCGTTCCCGGAGCGGCAACTGCTCGCCGTCCTGGTGGCCAAGGGGAGCGACCTGCCGGCGTTCGCCGAGAAGCTGGGCGGCGGCCCCATCGCCGCGGACGCCTTCTACTCCCCGGCGCACAACATCCTCGTCCTGTCGCCGGATCGGTCGGACGAGATGGCCCTCGGCTTCCTCCAGCAGGCGAAGGCGCACTACAAGGACGGCTGGAACCGCACCGAACTGCTGAAGGGCAAGGCCCCGAACGTGGACGCCACCACGACCGTCGCGGACGTGGCCCGGCTGATGACCTACGCCCTCGTCGATCTGGCCCTGGAGGACGAGGCGATCACCGCCGCCGTCACCCGCGAGGGGTCGCGGCAACTGTACGCCGCCGTCGGGCCGCTGCCGAAGTACGTGCAACTCCCGCAGTGGGTGGAGTCCGGCGTGTCGTCGCTCCTCCAGAAGCCGAAGGATCCCGGCCTCGTGACCGTCGCCGGCAAGCCGAGCATGACCCTCGGCATCGGGGCCGGCTACGGGTCGGCCAACTACGTCCTGCTCCGCCAGTTCCGCGAGTTCCACGCCGCCGCCGAACTGCCCGCCGCCGACGAACTGCTCGCCCGCGTGCTGACCGACAAGTACTTCGACGCCTGGCGGAACGAGCAGGACCTCGACAAGAAGCCCGCCCCCGGCAACCTGCCGGGTGGCCCGCCCGGTGGGGAAGGCGGGTTCCCCGGCGGCATGCCGCCGTTCGGGCCTGGGCCGGGTGGCCCCGGCGGTCCGGCTCTGCCCGGCGGGATGCCGCCAGTCGGACCTGGAGGCCAGCCGGGTGGTGGCGGAAATGGGATCGGAAGCCTCGGTGGAAACTCCGAACTCGCCCAGTTCCAGCCGCCCGGCCCCGGTGGTCGCCCCGGTCCCGGTGGTCCCGGCATGCCTGGGCCCGGCGGCATGCCCGGCTTCCCCGGCGGCATGCCCGGCTTCCCCGGCCAGCCGGGCGGTGGCGGCACCATCGAGAGCGGCCCGCCGCCGGCCTCCCAGCGGGAAGCCAAGGCGCAGGCGACGGCGTGGGCGCTCGTCTACTACCTGACCCGCACCCAGGACAAGAAGTGGGGCGAGTTCGTGAACCGCCTGAACCGCATGCCCCGCGACATGAAGCTCGACAAGCAACTCGTCCTCCGCGAGTTCTGCCTCACCTTCAACCTGACGAAGGCCGGCGAGACCGACCCCACGACCGACGCGACCGCGTTCAAGCAGTTTGGCGAGACGTGGGTGAAGTACATCCTCGCCGCCCCGGCTTCGTGGCGGGTGGAGAAGGTCCGTGAGGATCTGCCGCAGAACCCCGCCGGCGGTCCCGGTGGTGGCCTTGGAATGCCGCCGGGCGGCCCCGGTGGCTTCCCCGGCGCGCCAGGCGGACCCGGTGGTCCGGGTGGTGGCGGCGGCCGCTGAGTTCGGTTGCGGAACAGTTGCGGCCGTGGCCGGTGTCCTCTGCGGATACTGGTCGCGGCCGTGTCCTTGTTCCCCTGAAGTGACCCGCCGATCAGCCGACCGCCGCCACCCAGGCCCGCGCCGCATCGCGGGCCTGGGTGGCGGCTTCCATGTCCGGAGAGCCGTCGGCGAACTTGGCCACGTCGCAGGCGGACAGGATCGCATCGAGGTCCGCGACCCGCTCGACCGGCCAGTCCGTCCGCTCGCGGACGAGGGCCAGCAGCTCCGTGGTCGTGACCGGGTCAGTCGGCAGCCCGAACCGCCGGCGGAGGAACCGCCGCACGATGTCGCCGACCCGATCAGGCGACGGCGGATCGCTCGCCGCATCCAGCGCGGCGAGGGCTTCCGCGGTCGGCGGCACCTCCGGCACGCGCTTGCGCCGGCGGATTGTGGCGAACACGGCGGCGGCCACCACCAGCAACCCGCCGACCGCGATGGCCCAGACCGCCGGCAGGCCGATGGGGGTGGTCGGCGGAGGCGGTAGCTCTTCGACCCCCGTCGCCGGCCGCGCGTCCTCCGCCTTCGCCCCCAGCAGGTCAGTCGTCACGGTGAATGACAGCGGCTTGTCACTGAGGGCTGCGGCCTCCACCGCCGGCCCCGCCTTCACCCGGAACGGCGCGAACTCCAGCGGCAGCCCGGCCCCCGGCTGGAACGGCGAACACTTGTACTGCTGCGTCCACCGCTCGCGGTTGTTCGGCAAGGCGTCGGTCCGCGCCGCGCCCGCCGGGTCCACCCGCCAGATGTCGGCCGACGCGCCCGTCAGCAGGTCTTTCGGCACCTCCACGCGCAGCGGCACGGCCCCCTCCACCGCGACGGTCACGGTGATCGTGTCCGACAGGCGGAGGGTGTTGCGGTCGGCCGCAATGGCGAGGGTGGGGGTCATTTCGCGGTGATCGTGAACGCGCGGGCGACCGGCTTCGCCAGCTTGTACACCTCGGCCTGCGCCGCGTCGATCGCCTTCATCCGCTTGGCCAGTTCCTTCGACTTCCGCTCGGCGATGGCCCCGTCCAGGTCCGCGAGCCAGTCCGGGGCGGTGTACCGCACCACGCCGAAGAACCGCTGCCTGACGAGGTCGTTCTTCTTCTGGATGGCCTGGAACACGGCGTTCGCCTGGTCGAACAGCGGGCCGGTCGCGGCGTTGCCGAGGTTCACGCCGCCGGCCAGCTCCTTCGCGGTGACGGTGGCCACCAGCTTGCCGTCGATCCTCACCTCGTACTGGGCGGTCTCCCCGCCGGCCAACCCCGTCACGGTCAGCCCGTAGTAGTTCAAGTCCTTCAGTTGGTTCGTGTACGGCAGCATCGACCGCCAGTCGTTCTGGATCGGCAGGGGGAGCGCGGCGTCGGTGCGGGTAAAGCTCACGGTCTTCTCGTTCGCTTCCAACTTCTCGACTTTGGCGTTCGTAGCCTTCGTGTCCTTGCCCAGTTCGATGACCACGTTCGACACCTCGGCCGGCGCGTTCAACTGGGTGAGGATGGCGTGGGCCATGAGCAACCCGCCGGGGGGCGACGTGTGGAACCCGTCGCCGAACGGCTTGGCTTTCTCCGCCTTCGGGTCGTCCTTCTCCATCGCCTCCAGGGCCGCGCGGGTGACGGCGTACTGGTCGGCGAACGCCGCCCCGTGCGCGGCCGCGAGGTCCTTCAGCGGCGCGTAGAACTCCTTCTGCGTCTCGACGTACAGCTTGAACTCCGGCTTCACCCGGCGGTCCACCGCGTTCGGCGAACACAGCGCGACCCGCGCGCCGGCCTTCTTCGCCGCGTCCAGCATGGCGGCCGTCTTCTCGACGTACACCTTGTTCGCGGCCGGGTTGAACTTGCCGTACCCGGCGTCGTTCATGCCGAAGTTGACGGTGATCGCCGTCGGCTTCTCGTCCAGGACGTGCGACTGGAAGCGGCCCGCGCCGCCGTGCGCCGTGTCCCCGCCGATGCCGGCGTTGACGAACGTCATGTTGCCGGTCGGGAAACGAGTCGTCAGGTAGAGTTCCAGGTACGTCGAGTACTGGTACTGCTCGGTGATGCTGTCGCCGAGGAAGACGACGCGGTCGTTCGGCTTGAAGAAGAAGGCCGGTTTGTCGTCGGCCAACGAGAGGGCGGGGGCGGCGACGAGGGCCGAAAGGGCGAGGGCGCGAAGCACGGGCGTGCCTCCAGGTGGGAAAGGGCCGTCCCGCCACGGTATCACCAATCCCGCCGCTCGGCCACCACCAGCGCGACGGCCGCGTCGCCCAACTCGGCCGCGATCGCGTCGGCCAACTCTTGCGCGGGCAAGTGGCGGTTCGCGTCGGCGATCTCCCGCACGTCCGGCCGGCGGTCGGCGGCCCCGCGACCGAGCAGGATCAGCTTCTCGCCGGGGGCGAGGTCGGCCACCATCTCCGCGTACTCCGTCTCGCCCGCCCCCAGGAACAGGCCGCTGCCGACCCACACCTCGGCCGGCGCGTCGGGCCGCACCAGCACCGGCGCGGGGAACCCGGCGGTCGCCACCCGCGTCCGACCGGATTCGGCGTCGAACACGGCCACGGTCGCCGACGCCACCGCCGACTCGGGCAGACCGACGGTTCGCAGAGCGCCGTTGACGGCCGTCAGCGCGGCCGCCGGGTCGCGGTCGGCGAGTTCGCGGGCCAGCGCGCGAGTGATGGCGCTGGCGGCGACCGCTCCGCCGACCGTGCCGAGGCCGGCCACGTCGATCAGGATCACGGCTTGACCGCCGCCCCGTGGCACCGCATCCATGCCATCACCGCACACGACCCCGTAGCGCCAATCGGCGGAGGCTGGCACCGCTTTCGGCAGGAGGTCCGCCAGCCGCTTCGCCAGCTTCGCGTCCTGCTCGGTCTGGTCGTACAGCCGCTGCAACCGCCCGGTCAAATCCCGTAGTTCGTCGGCGGTGGCAGTGACGGTGCGAGTGCGCAGCAAGGCACGGAGCTGCGCGACCAGCAGCGGGCCGTTCGCGGGGCGGAGCAGGCAGGCGTCCGCGCCGGCGTCGAGGCCGGTCGGGGCGAGGTGGGCGGTGTCCTTCGACAGCAGCCAGAGAATGGGGGCCAGCGGTTCCGACGCCCGCAACCGGCGGGTGAACGGGATGGGGTCGTCCACCGCGTCGGCGAGCACGACGAACGCGGCCGGGACCGGCGATTGCGGGTCGCCGAACCGGTGCGTGACGAACCCGGCGTCGGCGAGCGGGCCGACGACATCCGGCACCGCCGCGCCCGGCGGGGCCACCAGCAGTATGGCAGGCGAGTGGGACATGAACGGGGATTCCTGGACTCTGGTACTGCAACGTTCAATTCAGAGGAACACGGATGACACGGATGAAGCCAGGGATGAAGAAGATCAGAACAAGAATGATTTCTTTCTGATCCTCTTTATCCCGGCTTTGATCCGTGCCATCCGTGTTCCTCTTCTTGAACGTTCTCGACCCGAGGCCGATCACCGCGTCGGCGGGAAGGGCACCAACTTGGCCGGGGGCAACTCCGGCGGTTGCAGCGCCGCGTCCGGACCACGGAAGGACGACGACGGCGGGAACGGCATCAGCGCGCCCGGTTGCGGCACCACCGCCGGGACGCCGGGGTTCACCACGCCGGGGTTCGTGCCGGGCACCGGGAAGGACGGCAGCGGCGCGAACGGCGACTCCTTCAGCCCGGTGTTCGGCCGCACGATGCCGCCCAGCCCGATGGACTCCGGCCGGCGGGCGACCTTGTCCGCGAACACCTCCAAATCCCTGGCGATCTTCTCGGCCCGGTGCATCGTCCGGGTGAGGGCGGCCGTCGCCTCGGCCACGTTGTTGTACACCTGCGGGTCGGTGAGGACGCGGCTGAGGGTGCCGTCGGCCTTGTTCAGCAGGGCGATGGTCTGCCGCACCTCGGCCAGCGTGCGGGACAGGTTGTCGGCGGCGGCGGCCAGGTTCTTCATCACCGGTTCGGCGTTCGCGGCGATGGGTTTCGTGGCCTTGTCCAGGTTCTCCAGGACCGACTTCGCGTCCACCAATCGCTTGTTCAACTCCTTCACCGTGCCGTCCAGGCTGTCGGCCAGCAGGCCCACCAGCCGCACCGTCTTGGCGATGTCGCCGCTCGCCTCGCCGACGTTCTTCAGGATGGCCGCGATGGCGTCCTTGTTCGGCTTGCTGAGCAGCTCCGCCGCGCCGCTCTCCAGGGTCTTCAGCGCGGCCGTGAGCGCCTTGCGGTTCTCGTCGGACAGCATCAGGCCGGCGCGGTCGGTCAGGTCGCGGAGGGACTTCAGGCTGTCGGTCAGGTTCTTCTCGTTGTTCCTGATGAGGCCGCGCACGTCCTCCGCCAGCGGCTTGTAGGCCTGGACGAACTTCTGCACTTCCTTCAGCAACTCCTTCAGGGTGGCCGGCGGTTCGGGCTTCTCGCCGGGCCGGTCGGGTTCGCCGAGGAACGCCTGCACCCGCCTGTTCGTCTCCTTCAATTCGGGGAGGAACTCCTTGATCGCCTTGGCCACCGAGGCGAACTCGTCGAGCGCCTTCTCCGCCTTCGGGCCGACGCCCTCGAACTTGGCGACGGTGGCGGTGAACTGCTGGATCGCCCCCTGCGCGTCCGGGATGGTGCCCTGCGCCTGGGTCATGAGCTTGGCCGGGCTGATCGGGGCGATGCCGGGAATCTCGGCCCCTTCGGCGTACCGCTCGGCCTTCACCAGCGTCACCCCGTCCCGCGCCAGGCGGGGGATGAAGTCGATGTTGGTGTCGCCGTTGAGCAGGCCGCGGGCGATGACCGGCTCCTCGCTCTGGCGGGGCAGGTACTTCCGGCCGACCTCCAGTTGCACCCGCACTTGGCCGGTGTCGTCGTCGATCTCGACGGCAGTCACCTGGCCGATGCGGACGCCGGACTTCCGCACCGGCGTGCCGGGGTTGACGCCCGGCGCTTCGGGGAACAGGACGGTGAATTTGGCCGCGTTGGCGAGGAACCGCGGCGCGCCGCCGAACAGCAGAATCAGGACGGTGAGCGCGGCCAGCATGGCGACGACGAACCCGCCCACCTTCACCCGCATGTTCCGTTCGGCCATGACTGCACCCCCGGTAACGGTTTCCGCTCCCTGCGGTCGCGGCGACGAACCCGTTCGCTCACTCCGTCAGGGCGAACTCGCCCCGCATTTCGCTCAGCCGGTCGCGGGCCTCGCCCCGCACGAACTGGCCGACGCGGGGGTCGGGGCAGGTCGCCAGACCGGCCGGCGGGCCGTCGTAGATCACCTGCGGCTCGCCCGGTTGCAGCCGGGGGAACGGGTACAGCATGACCACCCGGTCGGCCACCTTGTACACCGTCCGCATCTCGTGCGTGACCACCACGCCCGTGATCGCCCGCCGCGTGCGGGTCTTCAGGATCAGCTCGTTGATCACGTCCGTCATGATCGGGTCGAGGCCGGTCGTCGGCTCGTCGTACAGCATCACGTCCGGGTCGAGGGCCATCGCCCGCGCCAGGCCGACCCGCTTCCGCATCCCGCCGGACAGCTCGGCCGGCATCTTGCCGACCGCCCCCGTCGTCAGCCCGACTTCTTGCAAGCGGTCGCGGACCACCTTCTCGACCTCCGGCTCCCGCACGCCGCCCTTCGCCCGCAGCCCGAAGGCGACGTTCTCGAACACCGTCAGGCTGTCGAACAGGGCCGCCGCCTGGAACAGGAAGCCGACCCGTCGCCGCATGGCCGTCAGTTGCCGTTCGGTCATGCGGTGCAGCGGCTGCCCCTCGAACGTCACCTCGCCAGCCGTCGGCTTCAGCAGCCCGACGATCAGCTTGAGCGTGACCGACTTGCCGCACCCGCTCTCGCCGATGAGCGCGAGCGTCTCGTTCGGGTAGACGTCCAGGTGGACGTTCGACAGCACCTGCTGCCGGCCGAACTGGACCGACACGCCGATCAGCCGGATGAGCGGTTCGGACATGTTTGGGTCGCTCCCTGCCGATGTTCGGTTTCAAAGGGTGTTGCACGGGACGATAGAATCCGATCTCGATCACTCGTCACCGATTTCATCGATCTCAAGCGTTTCAGAAGCGAGCAGTACACCACCGGCACCCGCGATTTTGGCAACGAACGTCGCGACCATCTCCATTGGCCCACTGAGCTCACAAAGCACAAGTGCCCCAGGAAATTCGTCGTTAATCCATTCGCCTGTGTGGTCAACGTTGCCGTGCAGTTGTAGCCGAAAACCCGAAGCGGCATCTTTGAGTAGGTAGTACGTCCCTCCCCAGTACGAGCTGTCTCTCTCCGAAAGGGGACACCCAATCGCGTTTTCGATGAACGACCTACTGGAATCCAAATCGCCATCGAACCGGAAGTAGGAGTACTGCTTCGTCATGCTTCACACTTGCTACGGTGCTGTACTTGGAACGGTTGATCATTGCAGAACACGGCCGCAGCGGATCCCGCACTGTCTTCTGTCCTCTGACTCCTGCCTTCTGACTCCTGTCCTCTGCTATCCCACCAGCCGCCCGGCCCCGTTCGGCCAGATGAGCGTGTGGATGGCGTTCGACAGCACGGCCATGAGGAAGTCCAGCACCATGATGGCGACGAAGGACAGCACGAACCCCTCGGTGGCGGCGCGGCCGACGCCCTCCGCCCCGGCCCGCGAGTGGAACCCGCGGTGGCAGCAGACGAGGCTGAGGACCGCGCCGAACACGACCGCCTTCGCCAGCCCGACGAACAGGTCGAACCGCTTGACGAACCCCATCGTCTTTTCCCAGTAGTGGGTCGGCTCGGCCCCGTACAGTTGCAGGCAGATGAGGGAACTGCCGACGACGCCCATCAGGTCGGCGAGGACGGTCAACAGCGGCGTCATCAGCACGCAGGCGAGGAAGCGGGGGCCGACCAGGTACCGCACCGGATCGACGCCGAGGCAGGCGAGCGCGTCGATCTGCTCGGTCACGCGCATGGTGCCGAGTTGGGCGGCCATCGCCGTGCCGACCCGCCCGGCCAGCATGACCGCCGCCAGCACCGGGCCGAGTTCCCGCACCACCGACATGTGGATGAGCGCGCCGGACGACGACCCGAAGCCGAGCTTGCTGAGCGTCGGGTACGTCTGCACGGCCAGCACCATGCCGATGAACGAGCCGGTGATGACGACGACGCCGACGCTGCCGACGCCGACCTGCACGCAGACGCGGAGCAGCTCCCGCCCCCGGCTCTCGCCGGTGACGACGCCGGCCATCGCCCGCAGGGAGAAGATGGCCCAGTCGCCGAGGGCCTCGAACCAGTCGCCGACGAGCGCGCGGAACCCCGGCGTCGGCGGCAGCTCCGCCGGCGTCGGGTCCGGCGACAGGGCCGGGATTTCGACGGTGCGCATCAGGTCGGCGGACACGACGCAATCCTTGCGGGGGAACGGGGCGGACTCCGTCACATCTTATCATCGGCCGGGCGTGCGGAGCGCCTCTTCCGATTCCGGGTCGTGTCTCAGTTTGTCGGCATTCACTCCGCGAACGCCTGCAAACGGCCAGATTGAGGCACCTCCCTTGACAGTGGTTCGCCGGGCGGGTCAAATACCTCTGTCGAGTGTCCGGAGATCGAATCATGCGGCTCTGCACATGCTCGGTCGGCACAACCCGAACACTCCCCAGCTGGCGTGGTTGTCGCCGATTGTCGCTTCTCACCCTGGAGAGCCGTGACGTGCCCGCCGCGTGGTACACTGTCCACCTCGATAGCGCGCCTCAAGGCACTGTGGGCAGCACCGCTGCCAGCATCACGTCCGGCAACCTGCACGTCGATTCCGCCTACGATCCATCCAACACCGGCACCTCCTTCACCGACGCCGCAGCGGCCGACATCGCCGCGAAACTCGCCGCGAACCAACTCGCCTTCGAGAAGGCCTCGATTGCCGGCTT
>JAYUFU010000294.1:0-14605 GCA_043738505.1 Fimbriiglobus sp.
TGGTAGTGTCTCAGTTTGAAATCGGATTCCGTTTCCGCTCGATTTCGTCCCGGTCGATGAGGTCCACCAGTTCCTCGAACGACCAAGCGTGATCCGCCACCTTCGCCTTCAGCGCCGGCGGCATCCGGAGCGACTTGTGGAAGGTGATGAAGTTGTAGGCGAAGAAGTGCAACGCGACGGCGTGTTCCAGGTTCTCCAACTTCTTGCTGAACCCGTTCGTCAGCCGGGTGAACCGCCGCATCCGCATCCGGACGGTGAGGTTCTGCCGCTCGATGTAGCTGGTGGACACGTTCGCCGCGGCCGGGGTGCCGGTCATCGCCTGTTTCTGGCACCCGACGCAATCGGGCGGCGAGTACCGGGCTTCGCCGGCCACGGTGTCCCCGTACACCTTCACCAGCACCGCCCAATCGACTTCCCCGCCGAACCCTTCCTCGATGGCGTCGATGTACGCCCGAAGCCCGTCCGTCGTGACCTGCACCCGGCCCGTCAGCCGCTCGGCGAGGTCGCACACGAACGCCTTCGCGTGTTCGCCGTCGCGGAGTCCCACCAGCCACGACGGGACCAGCTTCGTTTCGGCGTCGATGGCGATCCACGTCCACACGCTCCCCATGCCCGGTTGCGGCTTCTTCACGTCCGGAACGGCCTTCTCCTTCGCGTAGCAGAAGCCCCAGATTTCATCCAGTTGGAGCCGCTTGGACGGGAGGTTCCGCAGCGTGTCGTGCTGGTACTGGGCACACGCCCGGCCCGCGTCGATGAGCAGCTTCGTCACGGTGTTGATGCTCACGCCCGCCATGCGGGACGTGGACCGCATCGAACACCCCTCGGTGAGAGCGCGGAGGATGGCGACGCGGGTGGCAACAGGTAGCTTGTTCATACTGATATATTGCCAGAGCGGTCACGCTTGTGACATGTCGGTTTTCGGTTTTTCGATATTCCGAAATTGACGCAGAAAGCCAATGATGGTACTCTTCTCCCCATCGGTCAACCCGAAACGGAGAAGGTTGTGATCCACACAGACAATGGCGACCGTGTCCCCCCTCCGGGAGAGCACATCCGCGAGGAGTTGAAGAAGCGTGCGTGGACGCAAGAAGACCTTGCACACGTCTTGGGTCGCACGGTCGCCCGCGTGAACCAAATCATCACCGGCAAGCAAGAACTGTCCCCCGAAATCGCGCTCGCTCTGGAAACGGCCATCGGCACCCCGGCCGTGGAGTGGTTGCAGCGAGAGGCGGCGTACCGGCTTTCGCTGGTCGCGACGGTGCCCGCCGATGTGCGTCATCGCTCCCGACTACTCGAACTCGGGCCGGTGAAGGAGATGCAGAAGCGGGGCTGGATCGAAGCGACCGACTCCCCCGACGCGATGGAAAGGGAGTTGCTTCGCTTCTACCGCATCCCGGACTTGGATACGGAGCCGGAATTGACGGTGGCCATGAGGAAGACGAACCCGAATGTCGTGCTGACCCCGGCGCAGCGGGCGTGGGTCTTCCGCGTCCGGCAGATCGCTTCCGTGTCTCGCGTCGCGGCCTTCAACCCGGACGGGATCGCAGCGTGCAAGCGGGAACTCCGCAAACTCGCCGCGTTTTCCGCCGAAGTTGGCAAGGTGCCGAAGGTTCTCGCCAAGTACGGCATCCGCTTCGTCGTGGTCGAACCCCTCCCCGGCGGCAAGGTCGATGGCGTGGCGATGTGGTTGGACCACGCCTCGCCGGTCATCGGGCTGTCCGTGCGATTCGACCGGCTCGATTCGTTCTGGTTCACTCTAGGCCACGAGCTTGCTCACATCGACCACAAGGACGAAGCGCCGCTCGACGGCGATGTGAGCGGCCAAGAGGACTTGTTGGCCATGAAGTCGCCCGTCGAGCGGCGGGCGGATGAGGAGTCGGCCGCGATGTTCATCGCACCGGACGAACTGCAATCCTTCATGGCCCGCGTTGGCCCACTTTACTCAAAGGAGCGCATCAACCAGTTCGCCAACAGGATCAAAATCCACCCCGGCATCATCGTCGGCCAACTCCAACACCGTGGGGAAATCGGCTACTCGGCAAACAAGGAAATGCTCGTCAAGGTCCGACACATTCTAACCCCGGTCGCCCTCACGGACGGCTGGGGCAACACCATCGATTTGAGGGTCTTCGCATGAAAGCCAAGAAGAAGCCGCGAAAATCGTCTTACATGCATCGCCAACTCCGCGCGTTGATGGACGAGTTCAAAAAAACGACGGGGGCCACCACTGTGAACCTCGATGACGTAGCCGTGTGGGCGCTATCGACCCGGCGATACATCCCCCCGAAAGCCGACGCTCGCAAGAAGCTCGTGCAAGACATGTCCGCTGCCGCGAGAGAGGACTACATCGAGGACGACAACGGGGAACCCGTGCGACGGCGACATGCGTATAAGACGACGACGGGCAACGGACAGCAGACGCTCTGGGTCAACATCGAGGACGCGACGCCGCAAGTGATGAAACTGTGCGTGAGCTTACGCCGTCGCGGAATCCAAAACGATGTCAACCAACTGAGCCGGGACGTGTCGCACTACAACAAAAAGCACAACCCCGGCGATCCCATTCAGCCGAGCTTCAACTTCACGGAAGACGTGGAAGAGACGAGCGAATCGACCGAGTACATCGACGCCCCGCCGGATGACGGGGAAGCCGACACCGACACCACGCTGGCCTAAATCTCACTCTTCCCCCAACGCACCGCTGACGCCTTCTTCGCGCTGGCGGTGCGTGCCTTCTTGGTCATCTTCGCAGCCCGTGCCTTTCCGCCCTTCAACCCGCCCTTGCGACCCAGCGCGACCGCCGCCGGGTCTTTGCCCGCGTCCGGGTCGGGCGTCTTCGGGGCGTCGCCGGTAGCTTCGGCGATAATGCGGAACGCCAGCGTGCTGGCGTCCTCGCGGACCTTCGGTTTCTTCTTCGGTGTCTTTGCCATAACCCGACGTTACACCAAACGGCGACGGACGGCAAGAGGCCGCCACTAGTGAACGAATTTCAAACTGAGACACTACCGGATTTCTTGGTCTTCTTGGCGGACTTGGCGACTTGGCGGTTCAATCGTTTTCCAGAACCGACGCCGTCCCTGGCGGTCGCGGCTCGCAAGTGTCATCCGGCCCGGCCGTAGCGCACCGTCCAGTCGGCCAGTCGCTCGAGCGCGCCCTGGGGGAACTGGTCCGGGCGGAACCGCCAGCCCCAGTTGCCGTCCGCCACGCCGGGCATGTTCATCCGCGCCTCGGTGCCCAGGCCCATCACGTCCTGCAGCGGGGCGATGGCCAGTACCCCCACGCTCGCCCACGCCAGGCGGATCAGCTCCCAGTTCGGCTTCTCGATCCAGTGCCCGACGTACTCCCCCAATTTGCCGCGGTCGTGGTCGTTCAAGCTCGCCCACCATCCGACGGCCGTGTCGTTGTCGTGCGTCCCGGTGTACGCGACCGTGTTCGGCTCGTGGTTGTGCGGCCAGTACGGGTTCTCCGGCGCGCCGAGCATGAACTGAAGCACCTTCATGCCGGGGAATCCGCACGCCGCCCGCAGCGCGTCCACGTCGGCCGTGATGACCCCCAGGTCTTCGGCCACGACCGGCAGCGGCCCGAGCCGTTTCGCCATCGCGCGGAACAGGTCCACGCCCGCTCCCGGCACCCACTTGCCGTTCTTCGTGGTGGTGTCGCCGACGGGCACATGCCACGCAGCGGCGAACCCCCGGAAGTGGTCGAGGCGGATGAGATCGACCTGGGCCAGATTCCGCGCCAGCCGGGCCGTCCACCACGAATACCCGGTGACGGCCATCCGCGCCCAGTCGTACAGCGGGTTGCCCCAGAGCTGGCCGTCCTCGTTGAAATAGTCCGGCGGCACCCCGGCCACGGCGGTCGGCTTGCCGTCGGCGTCCAGCAGGAACTGGTCCGGGTTCGCCCACACGTCGGCGGAATCCCCGGCGACGAAGATCGGCGCGTCGCCGAACAGCCCGACCTGCTTCTCCGCGGCGTAGACGTGCAGGGCGTTCCACTGGCGGTCGAACAGGAATTGACCGAACTGGAGGATGAGGATTTCCTTGCGGACGGCCTTCTCCATCTCGGCCACGGCGACCGGCTGCCCGCGGCGCAGGTCGCCGGGCCAGTCGGTCAGCGGTTGCCCGCCGAGGGCGGCGCGGAAGGCCATGAACCGCGCGTAATCCGTCAGCCACGCGGTTTCCGTCGCGCAATACGCCTCGAACTCGCCCCGCAGCGGGTGCGACGCGGGGAAGCGGTCCCACGCTTCGCGGACCATCGCCGTTTTCGCCGCGTTCACCCTCTCGAACTCGATGCGGTCGTCGCGGAAGTGCTGCCCGGCGAAGAAGTCGTGCGGCAGCAGCCCGTCGCGGACGAGCAGTTCCGGGCTAATCAAGTCGATGTTGCCGGCGAACGCGGAGAACGACTGGTACGGCGACCCGGACCCGCCGGTCGGGCCGAGCGGCAGCACCTGCCACCACCGCTGTTTCCCGGCGGCCAAGGTGTCCACCCAGCGGAACGCCTCCGGGCCGAGGTCGCCGATGCCGTATGGCCCCGGCAAGGACGTGGGGTGAAGCAGGAGGCCGGACGAGCGGGTGAGCGGCGGCGCGGTCATGGGCGGTTCCAGGGTGTTGATATCAAGAATGATACGCCCCACACGCGGCAGGCTACTTCCCCCCCGACAGCCCCTCGACCCCCGGCAGGTCGTCGAGGGTGTTCAAGCCGAACAGTTGCAAGAACTTCTTCGTCGTGACGTATAATTGGGGGCGGCCGAGCGAGTCGTGCCGGCCGCCGACGCGGATCAGCCCGCGCTCGGCCAGCAGGCGGATCATCTCCCCGCAGCCGACGCCCCGGATCGCCTCCACCTCGGCCCGCATGATCGGCTGCTTGTGCGCGATGACGGCGAGCGTCTCCAGGGCCGGCGGCGAAAGGCGGGCGTCGTGGCCGGTTCGCCGCAGCCGGAGCAGCCAGGGGTGGTACTTCGGGCGGGTGAGCAGTTGGAACCCGCCCGCCAGTTCGTCGATTCCGAACGCCGAGCCGTCCCGGTCCAGAAGTTCGCGGAGGCGGTCCACCAAGTGTCTCGCGGCGTCGGCGTCCGCCGCCCCGATCACCTCGGCCAGCCGCTTCGCGGTGAGCGGTTCGTCGGCCAGCATGAGGGCCGCTTCGAGGGCGGCCAATTCGGGATCCCGGCCGGCGGGATCGACGGGACGGCTGTCAGCGGGACGGCCGAACCGGGTCATCGCGGGTGGGCGGACGTTGCCGGGCCGGGCCGAATACGGGCGGCGAGAGGCGGACGCACGAACGGGAAGGGTTAATCCCATGCCGGCAGAATGCCGAAAGTACTCTCTCGTTGCCAGTCGGATCGGTCGGGAGTGTCGGGTAATTCGGGCGAACTGGAGGCGACAACTGGGGGCGGGAGAAAATTTCCATTTTCCCCAGACCGACCTTGCGGTTATACTAGGATACCGTTTCGGATCGCCGGCCGAGTCGTGAACCTTCACGCCCGGCGGGTCGTCCGATGCGGTTGACGGGTGTCGCCACGGCGGCGCTCGCCGAGCCCTTTTTGTCGTCGGCCGGTGCGACCGGAACCGCACCCGCCGAGACCCCCAACCTGCTTGCGGCGTCGCCGTCCCGTTTCCCGCCGCCGGTCGGAAACGGGGCCAAGCGCCTTTCGGGACGTTTTCGCCCGACGAGTCCGGTTTGTCCCCTCGCCCACCCCTTCGGTTGGCCGAGTGGGTTTTCACCCCCATCGGGATCAGTCCCCGGCGGGGCTTGGGCATTCCGCCCGAATCGTCGACGGATTGGGAACCGAGAACGATCAGCCGGACGACCCCCACGGATGTATCCGCAATGACCGAGATGATGATCGACGACGACCAGATGGCCGCCGCCGGCGAGGTGGCCGCGGTCGGTCGCGCCGAGCCGGCCGCCGAGCCGGCGTTCGCCGCCGACGAGACCGCGTCCGAGGGGTACAGCCACGGCCCGGACGACGCCCTCGGTCTGTACCTGAAGCAGATGGGGTCGATTCGCCTGCTGAAGAAGGACGAGGAGAAAGCCCTCGCACTGAAACTGGAAGGGCATCGCGGGCGGTTCCGCCGGGCGGCGCTGGTGTGCGGGCACATCCTGGCGCGGGCCTTGCACCGGTTCGAGCTGGTGCGGGACGGCAAGACGGCCATCGACCCGACCATCGACGTGTACTCGTTCGCCAAGATGAACCTGTCGCGGGAGCAGGTGCTGAAGCGGATGCCCCACCACCTGCCGCTGCTCCGCACGCTGCTGGTCCGCGAGTCCCGCGCCTTCACCGAGGGGCAGGCCCTGACCGACCGGGCCGACCGTCTGGAATGGCGAGTCGGCCGCTACCGCCGCCTGTGCAAGATGCGGCACCTGGTGGCCGAACTGTCCCCCCGCACCGAACTCCTGGAGCGGTGGGTGGACGAGTTGACCGATGTCCACGACGAGATGGGCACCTACGTCCAGGCCGTGGCCGACGCCGACGCCGCCACCGTCGCCGACCGCAAGCGGGACTTGGCCGAGGCGGAAAGCAAGATCCACATGACGCACCAGGAGCTGACGGCCTTCGTCCGCATCCTCCGCAAGCGGCGGCTGATGTACCAAAAGGTTCGCCGCCAGTTGGCCGAGGCGAACCTGCGGCTGGTGGTGTCCATTGCCAAGAACTACCGCAACCGCGGGCTGCCGTTCGCCGACCTCATCCAGGAAGGGAACCGCGGGCTGATGCGGGCGGTGGACAAGTACGAACACCGGCTGGAGTTCAAGTTCGGCACCTACGCGACGTGGTGGATCCGCCAGGGGGTGCAGCGGGCCCTGGCCGACCACGCCCGCACGGTTCGCGTGCCGTGCCACCAGATCGGCCTGATGGCCAAACTGGAGAAGAAGCGGGTCGAGTTGGCCGCCACCCTCGGCCGCGACCCGACCCCGGAAGAGATCGCCGACGCCCTGGGCATGTCGGTGGAAGAAACCAAGTCGCTGCGGGGCGTCGGCCGCCAGCCGATCAGCCTGCACGAACCGATCGGCGGGGACGGCGAGCGGGCGCTGGAGGACTTCCTGAGCGGGGCCGAGCCGCCGAACCCCGGCGCGAACGTCGATCAGCGGCTGCTCCGCGACCGCATCCAGGAGGTGCTGCGGAGCCTCGCCCCGCGCGAGCGGGAGGTGATCGAGCTGCGGTTCGGGCTAAAGGACGGCACCCCGCGCACGCTGGACGAGGTGGCCAAGCAGTACGGCATCACCCGCGAGCGGATTCGGCAGATCGAGGCCCGCGGCCTGCTCAAGCTCCGCCAGCCGAACCGCCGCGACCGGCTGGAGGAGTTTTCCGACAACGACCTGACCGACGCGGTGTGAGCGACGGTCTACCCAGGAGGTTTTCGCCGTGACGACCAACACGCCGTTCGTGGACTACACGCCCGAGGAGAAGTCCCGGATTCTGGCCGAGATGCGGGCCCGCGTCACGGCCGAGGATCTGCTTGAATACGCCACTGACGACAGCCCCCTGATCCCGTTCGAAGACGCCCTCCGACGGATGGACGAGCGAATTCGCGAAGCCGCGGCGCAACGGAGTGCGTCATGAACTCCGAGAAGTGGAGTCTCAGTCTGACGGGGATCGCGGACGGGCAACTGAGCGCGATACTGACTCGTGCCCTAACGTGGGGTCAGCAGGAACTCATCCGTACAGCGGCCTACGCGATTTACGGGATACTCCTCACCTCCCCGCGCGAGTGGGGCGAGCCGCTTCGCCACCTTAGCGCCATGCGGATGACCGTCCGCAACGCCGCCATCTTGCCGCTGTACGTCGAGTTCGGCGTCCACGACGAGCAACCGCTGGTGGTGATCCGCCGGTTCCGCTGGATGTCCGCGCCGGACGAGTGACTTTCGCCATTCCATTTCCGTGCCATTCCTTGCCGATCGGCAATTGCCTACTTGGGGCACCGCGACCACTCCCGTCGCGGGAGCGTGTCACTCCCGGTCGCGGTGAATCACCTGGAGGTTCCTCATGGCGAAAATCCACACCCCCGGTAGCGGGTACGTCGCCCCGCTCCCCATCAGCGGCTGGAAGTGGCTGCCGTATTCGGACGCGGACAAGAAGCGAGTCGTCGAGCGGGCCTTGTTCATCCTGCGGAACAACGTCCGCGGCATGAAGCCGTGCAACGACTGCTTCAGCGCGCTGCCCGGCGGCCTCACCTTCGACGACATCCTCGACGACCCGGACGTCGTCATCAGCTACGACCCCGGCAACGTCCAGGGGCGGTACGGCGTCACCCGCCGCGCCGGGGCCAAGGACGTGTCGATCACCGAGTGGGCGATCCGCATGGGCCGCTGGACGGTGGCCTCGACGCTGGTCCACGAGTTCGCCCACGTCAACGGCGCGCCGGGGGCCACGGCCCAGGCGGAAGCCACCCTGCCCTGCTGCGGTTTCAGCGCCCACTACGACCGCACCATCATCGGGGCCACCGGCACCAACTCCAGCAGCGCGTATGCGTGAGGTGTTTCCATGCGTCCGGCGTGGCTGATCGAAGCGGGGGTGTACAATGACGAGGCCGACCCGTTGCTCGCGGAGATTCGCCGCCAGGGGATGGCGGCGGAAGTCGTCCCCTACCCGGCGTTGAAGAAAGGCGCGGCTCCAATCGTCGCCGGGGGTCGGGCGTTGGCTCCCGATGACTGCGTCCTCGGCTACGGCACCTATCCGTTCGCACAGCAGATCCTGCTCCATCACCGCTGGACGCCGGGCGCGTGGTGTTCGGCCGAGAACCTCGACTGCGCGGTGTATTACCCGCACTTCGGCCGTTTCCTCTTGAACCAGTCCCACACGATTTTACCCGGAGTCGAGGCGATCAAGCAAGCCGACCGCCTCTTCGCGGAGTTCGGGCGCGAGGACCGCGTGTTCGCCCGGCCCACGAGCGCCCACAAGTTGTTCGTCGGCCGCTGCATCGACCGGGAGACGTTCGCCACAGCACTCGCGCCGACCCGGTACGACCCGGCCTCGCAAGTCGTCATCACAGCGCCGCAAACCATCGGCCGCGAGTGGCGGCTGGTCGTGGCCGGGGAGCGGGTCGTCGCCGGCAGCCAGTACGCGGTGGCCGGCGAGAAGGAAATCGTCGGCGAGTGCCCGGCGGAAGTCGTCTCGTTCGCCGAGTCAATGCTGGCCGAGGTGCCGTGGCGACCCGACCCGGCCTTCATGCTGGACGTGTGCGAGTCGGACGGGCGGCTGTGGCTAGTCGAGTTGAACAGTTTCAGCGGTTCGTGGCTGTACCGCTGCGATCTGCCCGCCGTCGTCTCCGCCATCGGCGAGTTGGCCGGGCGGTGCCGGGGCTGACCAACGGGCCGTTACAGACCCGATTCCATCACCGACCTTGCTCGGCTCCCCGCCGGGTGCGAGAATCGAAGTCTCTCCCCCGAAGACTTCGGCCATGACGCGGTACGCCCTGTTCGCCCTCGCCTTCCTGCCGGCGCTCGTCTTCGCCGCGCCGGTGCCGAAATCGACCGCCAAACCCATCACCACCGACAACGCGGACAAGGTGCGCTCCGTCTCCTCGGTCGAGCGGCGGGCGTACCGGCTCCTCGCCGGGCCGGCGCGCGGCGAGTTGATCGCCTTCGAGCACGACGGTCCCGCCGAGGTGCTGGACGAGGCCACCCTGAAGCCGCTGCGGACTCTCGCCGGGAAGCAGAATGTGACCGACTTCGCGGTCAGCCGGGACGGCAAGCACACCGCCTGGCTGGAGCGCGGGAGCAAGAACTACACCCTCGCCACCGGCGACAAGACCATCCAAATCGAGATCGGCCAGTACGCCGGCAACGCGGCGTTCAGTCCGGACGGGAAGACGCTGGCAATCGGCCACACGGTCTGGGTGCAGAACGGGCCGGGCGTGAACTTCTCCGAGGTCCGACTGTACGATTTGTCGGGCAAGTTGGTCCGGACCCTGGAGCAGTCCGGCCCCGGCGGGCTGACCCTCGTGTTCAGCCCGGACGGCAAGACCCTGGCGGTCGGCAACCGCAACCACGAGACGAAACTGTTCGACGCGGCGACGGGCAAGCTGCTGCACGCGCTGGACAAGAAGATGACGCAGGAGATCGCGTTCAGCCCGGACGGGAAGACGCTGGCCGCCGGCTATGTGGACGGCACCGTCGGGTTGTGGGAGGTGGCGACCGGTGTGGCGACCGTGGCGGTCGCGGCCGTCGGGTACGAGGAGGTGTACGCGGTGGCGTGGAACCTGAAGGGGGATGTCCTGGCCACTGCCGGGCGGGGCGGCAAGGTCATCCTGTGGGAGCCCCGCGAGATGAAGAAGCTGAAGGAACTCGACGCCGGGTCGTGGGTGATCCAGGTGCGGTTCACGTCGGACGGCTCGCGGCTGCTGACTTCGAGCGCGTCCGACCACAGCGCAAAGAGCGACCGCAAAATCGAAGTCTGGGGCCTCGGCGACAAGTGACGCGGCGCGGTTCGGCCGCGCTCGCCGTTGGTTCGCGGCAAACCCTTCGTCACTTCTTCGGCTCCGGCTTCTTGCGAGTGGGGAACTACTACTTGGACGGCCTCGGCAAACTCGCCCGCTGACACGAGGCGGTCGAGTCCGCCCTGGAACTCATAACCGGGTCACGCCGCGCCGAGCTTCTTCTGCACGTCTTCCAGCGGCACGCCCTTCGTCTCGACGACCATCGCCTTCACCCACACCAGTTGCAGCACCATCATCGCGCAGAAGAAGGCGAACACCGCGCCGGGGGCGAAGGCGTCCACCAGCTTCGGGAAGAAGGTCGCCAGCAGCGCGGCGAACACCCAGTGCGTGGAACTGCCCAGCGCCTGCCCGCTGGCGCGGAACTTGTCCGGGAAGATTTCCGAGATGTACACCCAGATGACGGCCCCCTGACCGACGGCGTGCGCGGCGATGAACGCGACGATGCACGCCGGCACGATGGCGAAGGTCTCGGTGTGGAACGCCCACGCGCACAACCCCAGCGACGCGATGTACCCGAACGACCCGATGTAGAGCAGCGTCCGCCGGCCGAGGCGGTCGATCAGGTACAGGCCGACGAACGTGAAGACGAGGTTCGTCACGCCGAGCCAGACGGACGTGGACAGCGACTCCTTCGCCCCGAGGCCGGCCATCTCGAAGATGCGCGGGGCGAAGTAGAGGACGGCGTTGATGCCGGAGAGTTGGTTGAAGAAGGCGATGAGGAACGCCAACAGGATGGGCGTCCGCAACCGGGCGGTCCAGAAACCGCCGCCGCCGGACTGTTCGATGGCCGACTTCGCGATCTGGTCCGCGCGGGCGTGGAGGTCCGCTTCGCTCGCGGCCGGGTCGATGAGCCGTAGCACCGCGAGGCCCGCGGCGCGGTCGCCCTTCCGCGTCAGCAGCCAGCGGGGGCTTTCCGGGATGAGGAAACACGCGGCGGTGTAAATCAGCGACGGGAACGCCATCACGCCGAGCATCCACCGCCAGGAGTCGCCGCCGAGGCCGGCCAGCAGGTCGTTCGAGAGGTACGCGACGAGGATGCCGAAGACGATGTTGAACTGGAACAGCCCGGTCAGCCGGCCGCGGCGCTCCGGGGGCGAAATCTCGGCGATGTACAGCGGGGCGGCGACGGTGGAGACGCCGATGCCGATCCCGCCAATGAAGCGGGCGAGGATGAACGACCAGACGTCCGTCGCCAGCGCCGACCAGACGGACCCGACTAGGAACAGCAGGCCGATCCAGAGGAGCGTCTTCTTCCGGCCGAACCGATCCGTCGGCCACCCGCCCAGCAGCGACCCGAGCAGCGTCTCCCACAGGGCCGCGCCGGTGGCGAGGCCGTGCAGCTCCGGGGACAAGTTCCAGAGCGACTGGATCGTCTTCTCGGCACCGGAGATGACGACGGTGTCGAAGCCGAACAGGAACCCGGCGAGGGCCGACACGAGCGACCAGACGACGATGCGGCGGGGCATGGGAGAAGTTCGGCGAGGGGAGAAGTCCCGTCCGGGAGAGACGGGTCGTGTCCCTGTTGTACGCAGGAGAGGCGAGGTTAAACCCGTGGACGGTTCTGCTCGCCCGCCGCGCCAGCAAGGGCCGCTGAGCTTCACGACCCAAGCAGGCGCGGCGGGTGAACAGGTCCGCCCCATCTCACAGCAGCCCGTGGTGACCCAGGTACCGCTCGGCGTCGAGGGCCGCCATGCACCCGGTGCCGGCGGCGGAGACGGCCTGGCGGTAGTAGTCGTCGGCCACGTCGCCGGCGGCGAACACCCCTTCCACCGTGGTGAAGGTGCGGGACACCGTCGTCCACTGGATGTACCCGCCCGGCGTCAGCGCGACTTGCCCGTCGAGGAACCCGACGTTCGGCGTGTGCCCGATGGCGCAGAACAGGCCCGACACGTCGATGGTCTCGTCCGGCTTCCCGGCGGTGCTTTTCAGCCGAACGCCCGTCACCTGCTTCTCGTTGCCCAGCACCTCCTCGACGACGGTGTTCCACTTGACGACGATCTTCGGGTGCTTGGTGGCACGCTCCGCCATGATCTTGCTGGCCCGCATGGCGTCCCGCCGGACGACCATGTAAACGGTGCTGGCGAACTTCGTCAGGTACGTCGCCTCCTCGCACGCCGAGTCGCCGGCCCCGACCACCGCCAGCGGCTTGGCCTTGAACATCGGCAGCGCCCCGTCGCACACCGCGCACGCGCTGACGCCCTTGTTCTTGTAGCGGTCCTCGCTGGGCAGGCCGAGGTAGTTGGCCCGCGCGCCGGTGGCGAGAATGAGCGTCAGCGTCTCCACCGTGGTACCGTCGTGCATGTGTAACACGAACGGCTTCTTGCCGAGTTCGACCTTGACCACGTCCTTGGACTCGATGCGGGTGCCGAAGTTGACCGCCTGCTGCCGCATAAGCGCCATCAACTCCGGGCCGTTGATGCCGTGCGTCGGCTGCTCCTTGTCTTTCTGCACCCAGTACGGCACGTCGTACTCGTCCTTCAGGGCGGTCTTCAGGTACGCGCGGGTGTCGCCGGTCGGCCAACTCGGGAAGTTCTCCACTTCGGTGGTGAGGGCGAGCTGGCCGAGCGGGAGGGTGCCGTTCTGGCGGTTGCGGTCGTCGTCCGGGTTGCCCTGGATGACGAGCGGGTTCAGCTGCGCGCGGGCGGCGTAGATGGCGGCGGTCCAGGCGGCCGGGCCGGAACCGATGATGACGACCTTCTCGGGCATGGCGGGGGAACTCGGTTGGGAGTGCGGGGCGCGGAACGCGGGATGGAATCCTGCGGCGGCGCTGGTATGGTCGGTGTATTCTATTCCGCGCTCCCCATTCCGAGTGCCGCGTTCCACCGATGTTCCGCCTCACCGACCTCCGCGAGATCCTCCGCTACGTCCCCCGGTTCCGGGACCGGGTGTTCGTCATCGCCATCGACGGGGCGGTGGTGGAGGACGACAACTTCCAGAACCTGCTGCTGGACATCGCGCTCCTCCGCAGCCTGAGCATCCGCGTGGCGCTCGTCCACGGCGCGGCGCATCAGGTGCAGCGGTTCGCGGACATCGCCAAAGTGACGCCGTCGGACCTGGACGGCACCGGCATCACCGACGCGGCCACCCTGCAAGTGGCCATCACCGCCGCCAACCGGGTGTCGCACGAAATCCTGGAGGGGCTGAGCGCCAACGACCTCCGCGGCGCGTGCCCGAATGCCCTGGTCGCGCACCCGGCGGGCATCATTTCCGGTGTGGACCGCCAGTTCACCGGCAAGGTGGAACGGGTGGACGCCGGGTTGCTCCGCACACTGCTCGAACACGACATCATCCCGGTGGTGCCGCCCATCGGGTGCGACGGCGTCGGCCGGTCGTATCGGCTGAACTCGGACGCCGTGGCGGTGGAGGTCGCCAAGACGTTGCAGGCGGTGAAGCTCATCTACCTCTGCACCGAGGGCGGGGTGAAGGACGAGCGCGGCGAGGTGATCCGGCAGATGACCGTGCAGGAAGCGGAGGCCTTCCTGAAGAAGAACCGCGCCGGCATCCCGGCCGCCAGCGTCACGAAACTGACGCACGCGGTGCGGGCCGGCAAGGAGAGCGTCGAGCGCGTCCATATCATCGACGGCCGCGAACAGGCGGGGCTGCTCGGCGAGGTGTTCAGCAACGAGGGCATCGGCACGCTGATCTACACGAACGAGTACCAGGCCATTCGCCCGGCCCTGAAGAAGGACGTGCGGGCCATCCACGGGCTGATCCAGCAGGGCATCGAGACGGACGAACTGGTGCGGCGGACGCGGGCCGACATCGAGCGGCAGATCGCCGACTACTTCGTGTTCGAGGTGGACAAGAACCCGGTGGCGTGCGGCGCGCTGTACATGTACCCGGAGCAGAGCAAGGCCGAGTTGGCGTCCCTGTTCGTCGATCCCCGGTACGAGAACCAGGGCATCGGCAAGAAGCTGATCCACTACGGCGAAGCGCTGGCCCGCGGCCGGGGCGTCGGCACGCTCATCTGCCTGAGTACCCAGGCCATCAACTACTTCACGCAGAAGGGCGGGTTCGTGCTGGGCACCCCGGACGACCTGCCGCCGGCCCGCCGCGAGGCTTACGACCGCAGCAACCGCCGCTCGGCGGTGCTGGTGAAACCGCTGGCGACGACCGCCGTGGCGTGACGTTCTTGCGAGCCGCGACCGCCGGGGAGCGGCTTCTTGTCTTGG
>JAYUFU010000295.1:0-14604 GCA_043738505.1 Fimbriiglobus sp.
AGTAGGATCGACATCGAGCCGCGACACACCATCCAGCAGACTACCGACTAACCTGGGTGTACCGTCCGGCCGCGAGCCGACCGCGAAGGAGGCCGAAACCGTGCTGGCATTCGCCGAGTCGCAACCGGCCGGGAAGACGTGGTCCGCCGTCGCCCGCGTGCTGCTGAACCTGGACGAGTTCGTCACGCGGGAGTGACGCCGAGGGCGAACCCGCCGCATCGGGCCTGTGGCGCGCGATCGGGCACCGGCTGCGGGGGAAGGCCGACCCGGCCGACCTCGTGCAGGAGACGTTCCTCGACGCGCACCGCTTCTTCGAGGGCTTCCAGGGCGAGACCGAAGCCACCCTGCTGGTGTGGGTGCGCGGCTTGGGCCAGCTCCGCGAGTTGGTGGGCGGGCCCGATTGATGCCGGATTGGGTTGACGGGTGACGGTCCCGCTTTGTTAGCCCGCCGCGCCAGCAAGGGGCGAACCGCCGGAGGGGTTGGCCCCTTGCTGGCGCGGCGGGCTGACAAGATCGGGTGTCTTGAGACTCCACTCAGGATGAGCGCTTCTGCGGCGGATTCCCGACCGGACCCCGACCGGGTGAGGGAATGGGCATGGACACGACGTTCGCGGCGGACCTCAACCCGCTGGCCGACCCCCGCGTCTTCCAGGCTGCTGCCCGACAGCCCGGCACTCGACGCCGGCAACGACCGCCACGATCAACTAGCGCGGGTCGGGCCGTCGAGGGCATCCTGACGACGATCCCGCTGCACCGGCAGGTCTTCAACGCGCACGCCTTCATCGAGGGCACAATAGACACCACCTTCATCGAGCGGACCTTCCCGTACCCCAACGCGGGCGAAGTCACCGGCCGAAGGTGGTGTCACCCGATCTCGCACAGGATCACTTCGCGCGGGCAGTTCCAGCGGAACGGGAACGTGTCGGCCGCGCCGCGGCTGACGAGCATCACGCTTTCCCGGTCCTCGAACCGCAGCCCGTGCCAGCGGTTGAACCAAACGGCCGGGTGCAGCTTGCCGCCGCGCTCCGCGAACACGCACTGCCCGCCGTGCAAGTGGCCGGCAAGGACGAGGTCGTAGCCGGCCGCCACCGCACTCGGGAATCGGCTCGGGTCGTGCGCGCAGAGGATTCGCGGGCGTGGTCCGGCGGCCGAAATGGTCCCGTCGATCCGCACCGGCCCTTCGACCGAAGAATCGGGCAGCCACCGACCACCCGCACCACACACGGCGGCGCGAACGCGGTCCACTCCGAGCCGTTCGTCGTGATTGCCGGGGACGGCGCACACCGGCGCGACGCCGGTGAGCGCGGCGACCAGTCGGCCCAGCGCGGGGAGCGCGGCCTCGCGATCCGCCATGTCCCCGCCCAGCAGGATCGCATCGGGGCGAACGGACCGGGCGACTTCGAGCAACCGGTCGGGCACGCGGGCCGTCCACCAATAGCCCAGGTGCAGGTCGCTGGCGTACAGCACCCGCACGGGCGACCGCAGCCCGAAGCGGACGCGCTCCGCGCGGACGTGCAACGGGCCGGACGCGCCGAACTCGAACCGCATGGCGGACCTCACGCGGACGGCGTGCGAGCCGCGTCCGCGGCGCGGAGACCGTCGTGCCAAATGCAGACCGCGAGGCAGCCGAGGCACCAGGAGCGGAGGAAGCCCCGGCCGACGAACCCGCCGACGAGCATGGTCGCGGCGACGGGCACGACGACCGCCATGACGCGGAGTGTCCCGCCGGCCCGCACGGTCAGCGCCCGCGCCGCGCGGAACGGTCGCGGGTCGCCGTCCAGCGCGACCGGAAACAGGAAGACGGCTTGCGCTTCGACGGCGTAGAAGAGCGGCACGGAGAAGGCGGCGAGGGCGGGAACGTCCAGCGCGACGGCGGCGGCCGCCCAAACGATTGCGACCGCACTCGCCGCACCGTACTTCACCGTGCCGAGAACGGTGAAGTTCGCCGTCGCCGGCCGAGCGATTGGCACGCCCCGGAGTCGCTCCATCGCCAGCCGCATCCACCCCGCCCCGCCCGCGACCCCGCCCCGCGCGGCCTGCCGCGCGGCGACCGCTAGCGCGCCATCCGGCGCGTCGTAGACGGCGACGGCGCATCTCAGCAGCGACCGCGCGGACTCACGCATGGCCGCCCCCGCGAACGAAGCACCAGTGCGCCCAGGCGAGGAAGGCCAGGCCGTTGCCGAACACCAGCAGCCGGTGCATCGCCACCTCGTACCGCCAGCAGCGGCGGTGGAAGAGGAATTCGTCGTAGCAGATCAGCGCGACGGTGACGACCAGCGCGACCAGGATCGGAAGCAGCAGAAGTTGCGGACGCGGACGGAGAGAGGCCGCCGCCATGAGGAGGAAGAGCGGGACGCCCCCGCCCCCCAGCGCGGCGACGTGGGCGCGGTGTTCGCGGCGGCCCACGGCGGTGGTGCCGGAGCGGTGGACCCGCCAGTCGGCGATGCCGGCGAGCATGGCGACCGTGCCGCACACCGCCACGGCCCAGAACTCCCACGGGTAGTCCACCGGGCGGGTCGCCCACTCGAAGCGGCTGTCGTCCCGCAGGCAGATCAACCCGACCGGGAACGCGAGGGCCGGGACGAGCATCGCCAGCAGCGCGGCCGGCCCGTGTCGGCTTCGATGTCTGCGGGCATCCCGACTGTCGATCGCATCGGCGGCACCGCCACCAAATCCCGGCATAGTCCCTCCCTTCCCCGCGAAGAGGCGAGCCATCCTAAAGACGAGTTGACTTTGCATCGCCAAGTTAGTGGGGACGGGGAATCGAGTCAACAGCGGTTTTCGACGGCGACGCCAGCTCTCATCCCGGCTTGGCCCCGTTCGCCTTGTACAGGAACGCCAGGATCGCGGCGACGGCGGCGTACAACTCCTGCGGGATTTCCTGGTCGATCTTCAGCGCACTCAGGACTTGCACGAGCGCCTTGTCCTCCCGCACCGGGACGGCGTTCGCGCGAGCGGCTTGCAAGATGCGATCCGCCAGCGCGCCGCGGCCCTTCGCCACGACCGTCGGGACGCCGCCCCCTTTCGGGTCGTACTTCAGCGCGACGGCGCGCTTGCGGGTGTCCTCGGCCACGGTCACGCCCTCGCGTCGATGACGGATGTGGAGACCGGCACGCCGGCGGTCATGGCCGCGCCCCGCTGGCGTTGTCGGTCGGTCAGGTCGGCGGTGGACCGCACGTCGAGCAGCACGTCCGTGAACCCGCTCTGCTTCAGGTCGCTTTGCAACGCGGGCAGCTCCCCGCGCACGCGATCGCGGACGGCCGCCCGTTCCAAATACAGCACCGCGCGGAACTGGCTGCCGTTCAACCCGGCGTCGATCCACGTGTCGCCGAGGTCCGACAGCGGGACGTGCATCAGCATTCGGAACGGCCGCGCGCCGTTCTCGGCCGGGTCGCGGTCGGGCTGCTCCGGCTCGACGGCGAGGTGGAGCGTCCGCCAGTGCGGGCCGTCGGGGAACGGCACCTGCAACACCAGCGGGCCGCCGGACTGTTGGGACAGCACGTTCGACGCCTGTTGATTTTCGATGCCGTCCAGGGTCGCCTTCGCCGCCGGGAATTGCGAGTGGGCGAGGGCCGGCACCGCGTCGAACAGCTTCAGCAACCCGCCCTTCAGGTCGCGCGGCCCCGGCCCGTCGCCGCCGTCGGTTTGCCGCGCCAGCTTCGCTTCGTACTGCTGGCCGCCGTCCTCGACGAGCGTTCGCAACTCGTCCGCGGTCGGTGGACGCGGCGTGTCGGGGAGCAGCGTCCGCACCGTCTCGCGGAGTTCGGTGGCGGCCCGCACGACCGCCGGTTTCGCGGCGAGGGGCGGCGGTAACTGTTCGAGTTCCCGCACCAGCTTCGGCAGTGCCACCGCGACCGACGGCGGACGATCTTGCTTGAGGATCGCGGCGACGACGGCGGTCGTGACCTGCGGCGTGTCGGCAACGGGGGCCGGGATGACTCGCACGCCTTGCGGGGTGCGGACGACCTGCGCGATCACCTTCGCGCCCGGCGTCAGCGGTTCGTGGGACTCGGCGGGAACCGGTGCCCGGCCATCGACCCGAACCTGGGGCACGCCGTCGCGGGTGGGCGGCAGCACTTCCACCACGGACAGTTGCGGCGGCGCGGCGGCCTTCTGCGGAACGGACGGGGCGACCACGGGTATCCGCGTTGCGGTCGTCGCCTGTGGTGCGGCGGATCGCTCGGCGACGGCGGGCGACGAGCCGGCAACCGGTTGACCGGATCGGGACTTCGGCGCGGGCAGCGGTTGGGCTTGGCCGGGCGCGAGCGGAATCGGCGGCGTCGCGGTTCGCGCCGGCACGTTCGGCGCGACGGCGACCGGTTGCGCGGGTGGGGGCGGGACCGGGGCGATGGCCGTCGTCGGGCGGTTCGGCGCGGCAACCGGGGCCGACGTGGGCGACACCGTGCCGTCGGTGGTGCGCGGGGCGGCGGTTGCGGGACGGGACTCGACCGGCGCGACGGCGAACGTGGCCACCTGAAGGAGGACGGCGGGCGTGGCCGGGGGCGGCTTCGTCTGGGCGACGACCACCGGTGCGGCGGGCGCGGCGGGAGTCGGGGCCGTCGGGTTCGGGTTGGCAACCGGAGTCGGCGGGATAACGACGGCTTCGATCCCGCTCGGCGTCACCCGCACGGCCAACTCGGTGCCGGGCGTCAGGCTCGGCTGCGCGCGCACCGTCACGGGTTGACCGTTCAGCGAGACCTCGGCCTTCCCGTCCGCTACGGCCGTCACCGTCGCGCGGACGACGCTTCCCGTGGGGATGGCGGTCACGTCGCCGGCCAGCAACTTCAACGTCAGAACGCCCGCCGCCTGCTGCGGGGTGTTACCAACCGGGTTGAGAATCGCGGCGGGTTGCATGGGTCATCCGGCCGACCGGGGCGCTGGCGGGTACGGCGGCAGTTGCTTCAACAGCGCCTCGATGTCGATGCCCGGCGGCGGGACGTACCCGTCCGGCAGCGGCGTGCCGAACGTCCGGCGGTGGCGGATCATGAACCCCAGAAGGCGCTTGGGGTCGTCGATCAGCTTCGGAGCCGCCAGTTGCTGGTGTCCTTCGATCTCGACGAGGAGTGTGCCTTCGCTGGTGAAGTCGGGGGTCACGGCGTCGCTCCGGTGGTGTCGAGGAGCCGAAGCCCGGTGTGGGCGATCGGTTCGTCCCCGGCGTACAGCACGATTTCGTACTCGCCGGGTTCGGGAAAGATGACACCCGTCAGCGTAACCGCGTACCTGACGGTGGTCAATCGATCCGGAATGCGGAGGCGGTTCACCGTCTGCCAGATGGCTCCGGCGGTCGAGAGCTGGGCGACTTCCAACCGCATTGCCACGTCTCCCTGTCCGTCCGCCAAGGTCGCGTACACCGCGAACTTCTTCGGATCGGTCGGGAACGTGTCCGATTTCATCCTCGAAAACTGGTTGACGAGCGTGACGTTCGTCGTCGCCGCGTCCACGATGTAGAGTTCGCACAGCATCAACCCCTGCGCAACGGGCAATTCGAACATCGGTCAACCTCCGGAAGGATTTGCCACCGGTCACTTCATCCACTTGTCGGCGAAGGCGAGGAACGTCTTCCAGTCCTCGGCGTTCATCTCGTGCTTGCCGGCGCGGACCCAGTACCCCAGGCGGCTGTCGGCCAGCTTGCCGACCTCCGGCATCTTGGCGGCGTCCGCCCCCTTCACGCCGAGCAACTCGTACACCGGCGTGGCCCGCGCCATCATGTCGAACTGTCCCGACGGGTTGGCCCACAGGTCGTCGGTGGCGTTCGAGTACAGCACCGGGCGCGGGGCGCACAGGGCGAGCAGGCAGTGCTGGTCGAACGGCAGCTTGTCCGGGTCGTCGTTGAACCCCTTGAAGGTGGTGCTGAACCAGTGCGGGAACGCGGTGTTGATCCGCTTCACCCCCTCCGCCTTCGGGTCGTCGTGGCGGCTCGGGCCGGTGCCGCCGCACCCCGCTTGGTGCGGGAACACGCACGCGATGCGGTCGTCGAACGCGCCGGCGAGCAGCGCGCACTTGCCCAACCGCGAGTGCCCGACTACCGCCACCCGCTTGGCGTCGAACTCCTTCTCGCTCGCCACGAAATCGACCATCCGGTGAACGCCCCACGCCCACAGCATGACGGTCGCGGTGTGGTCCGGCGGTAGCGTGCCCGGCGGCGGCGGCACGACGTAACGTCGCAGCGGCCCGGTCGCCTCCTTGCGGTCCTCTTCGATGTCGCCGCTGTAGCACGTCACCACCGCGTACCCGGCCGCCACGATGTCCGCCAGCGGCCACGTCGTCGCCTTGCCGCGGCCTTCGGCGGTCGCCTTGTTGCCTTTCACGCCGGGGTAGTTCGGGTACATCCAGTTGGGCGTCACCCGCACCCGCTCGTCGGTCGTGAGCGTGTGGTTGCCGCTGAAGTTCAGCCCGACGAACACGGGCGCGCCGCCCTTCGGCCGCTCGTTCGGCGTGGCGATGAGCAGGTAGATCGGCGGGCACTTGTCGATGCCGAGGGAGAGTTCGACTTCCTTCAGGGTGCCGGCCCCGCCGAACGCCTTGACGTCCTCGAACAGCACCTTCGCCGACAGCTTCGTCTTCGTCTCCGGGTAGCGGCCGTACATGTACTGTTGGAACAGCTCCTTCAACTCCGGCTTCCGCTTGGTCTCCCACTGGTCCTTGGTGGCGACCCTGGTGCCATCGGCCATCACGAGCGGATCGGGGAAGGCGAACGCCTTCGGCGGGTCGGCGGACTCGACGGGGACGGTCACGGCGAACACTCCGAGCAGGGGGAGCAGGAACCGCATGGGAGGGAACCTCGTTGGGGAGCCGGCACCGCGAGGGCGTGGTTGGGACGGGATCGTTTGTAAATTAGTATAGCGAGGCAGGGTCGAAAAGTACAGATGTCCAGATAGGATTTTCACTTCCCCTTGCCCTGGTTTGGGTAGACGGGGTTCAGGCCGATCTGCCAGCGGCGGGCGCGGAGGTCGTGGCCGAGGGCGGCGAAGGGGTCGAACAGTTGCACCTGCATCGCGTCGGCTCGCTTCGCCTCCGTTACGGTCCACGAGACGGCGTCGGTCATCCCGGCTTGCTCATCGTGTCACTTCTTCGGCTCTTTGCCGGTGGTGAACTTGGACAATACAAGCGGCGGGCGTTTGGCGGAAGTGTCAGTCACCTTCACCAGGCCTACGCCCGTCGCGAACCACATCGTCGAGGTGGAATCCCGCCCGCGTCCGTCCTTGCCCCCACTCTCGCGGACGCACAGGGCGTTGAACGCACCGGCCGGGGTCTCGACTTTCTCGACTTCGTGGACGAGGAGTTCCAGGCGGTGGGTCTTTCCGTCCGCTCGGAAGTTGTTCACCCACGTGTCGCCACTTTTCATCGCCGACCGGAGATCCACTCGCGGTGGCGCGATGTCCACTTGGTCGATCCGAGAACAGGACACGGTGCCCGCTTCAATCCGATACAAGATTTTGATGGCGTCCGGAGAGCTGGGCGCACCGGCAGTCTGCACCACCGTCTTCACGCCGTCGCGCTCCGTCACGTCGATGATCTCCATCACGACCGTGACCTCCTTGGCACCTTCGCGGGTGTATTCCCACTTCATCCCGACCTCGGCCGGGAAGTACGGGTGTGCCTCCGGTCGCTCCTTCGGCACCGGTGCGGCCACCGCCCAGAGCGGGAGGGCGAGACACGACAGAAAGAACGCGAGACGGATCACGAGTCATCTCCGGGTTGGAACCGATCACCACAGGCGGAGCAGGTGTAGGCGGGACTTCCGCGGCAGCTTGAAGGGGTGGGACAGACCACCGACACGCGGTACGGCTTCGGATCGGGCATGGTTTGGTTCCTCGGAAGAAGGACTAACCACAGAGACACAGGGGCACAGAGAAAACGAGAGAGATTCTTTGAAGACAGAACTCTTCCTCCTCTTCTCTGTGCCTCTGTGTCTCTGTGGTGAGTCCTGTCTTCGTCTTTCCCCTATTTCTTCCGCGCCTCGTGCCAGGCGCGCCAGGCGGCGGCGGCGGCCAGCTTGGCGTCGTCGTCCGCGCCGGGGGGCGGGCCGAAGTCCACCCCGCTCAGGCTTTTCAGGGCGGCCCGCGCGGCGCGGCCGACCGGCTCCGAGGCGTCGGCGAGGCGGTCGATCAGGTCGGGCACCAGCGGCTTCGCCTCCTTCATGGCGACGGCGAGGCACGCGCCGCGGCGGAGTTCGGCGTCGGCGTCGTTCAGCATCGCCTTCAAGGTGGCGGCGGTCATGCGGGTGAGCCGCTCGGCCAGCGCCTCGCGGGCCTGCTTCCGCTTGTCGCCGTCCGTCTTCGCGCACACCAGCGCCAGCGCCCGGCTCCACTTGCCGCCCTTCGTGTCGCGGGCCTCCTCCAGCTTCTGCTGCCAGTCGTCCTTCGCTTCCAGGACGGCGGCGGCGGCCTTCTCGGCCTCGGCCACTTCGGTCGGCATCACCACCGTCGGCAGGGCGAAACCGCCACCGGTGGCGGGGGCGACCGGCTTCACCGGCGGGTCTTCGGGCTTCGAGCCGCCCGTTTTCGGCGGGTCTTTCGGCGGCGGGGCGAGCAGCGGCGGGGCGTTGCTGCCGCGGAGTTCGGTGTTGCCGGGATCCTTGGTCCCCTTGATCCGGCCGGACAGGTCGCGGACGAGGTTCGACTTGGTGAGGAACAGCACGGCGAAGGAGGTGTTCACCTCCGGCCCGTAGTGGCTGTCGGTCCACGAGCCGTCGGCCTGCTGGGCCGGAAGGAGCAGGCCGACCCCGTAGTCGTACCAGTTCACCCCGCCGATGGTGTCCAGCGAGTAGGCGACGGCCATCCGCTCCATCGACCAGAGCAGGTAGTACGAGTTGCCGAGGCCGACGAACGCGCCGAGCGGGTTGCCCTGTTTCCCGCCTTTCGCGGCCTGGAGGAATTGCCCGAAGCTGGTCAGCGCCGCCTGCACCGACTTCGGCAGGTTGGCCGGCGGCTTGCCGTCGTCCTTCGCTTTCGGGGCGGCCTTCGGCCGGTTCAGGTCGTTCGGGTTGCTGAACGGGTCGTCGTCCTTCTTCTTCGGGTCGGCCGGCTTGCCGTCGTCCTTCTTCTCGGCCACCAGCTTCGTGTCGCGGGCACCGGCCCCGAGCGCCAGGCCGAGCAGCCCGGCGCACGTCATCGCCGGGGTGGACCCGCTGACCACGCCGGCCGGCCCGAACGGCGAGGTGTAGCCCCATCCGCCGTCGCGGGGATTCTGGGACGACAGGAACCGCTTCTCGATCGCGGCGAAGGCGTCCTTTCCCGGCACCCCGTTGCGGCACGCCACCCACAGCGCGATCATGCCGAACTGGGTGTTCGAGTTGTCGTCCCCGCCGATTGTCCGGCCACGGGCGCGGAGCGCCTGGCCGACGGCGGTGGCCACCTTGTCCACCTCCGAGTGCAGTTTGCCGGCGCGGGCCGGCGGCTTGGCTGCGTCCGGCTTCCCGCCGGGACCGGGCGCGCCCGGCTGACCCGGTTGCCCGACCAACTCACGCTCCTGGAGGGCATTCTGGAGGCGGGCCAGTTCGTTCGCGTTCATCTCCTCCCAGGTCGAATACCCCCACCCGCCGTTGGCGTTCATGCCGGCGTACAGGCGGACGCCGAGCATCTGGATGGTGGGCACGTCGGCCGGGTCGCCGAGGCGGTCGAGGAACAGCACGGCCAGCGCGACGGGGTACGTCTGGGTCTGGGCGAGGGCGTCGCCGCGAATCTGCCGGATGACGGCTTTCATGGCCGGGTCGGTGGGCGGGATGCTGGCTTCCAGCATGGCCAGACCCATCAGCGACAGCTCGCCGTTGCCGTGGACGAAGTTCTGCGGCCCGGCGATTCCTTGGGCGACCCGCTTCTTGAAGTAGTCGGCGGCCTTCTTCACGGCCTCGTCCACCTTGGGTTGCTCGGCGGCGAGGGCCGGCGCGGCCGCGACCAGCAGCGCGACGGGAACCAGACACTTCCACATGGCGAGAACCCTCGGAGCGGTGGGCGGACGGACGAAATGGTACGAGTCACTTTACCATCAACTCGACGGGAACGAGATGGTTAATCATGGAACTCCGGCGGTCGGGGTCGCGCTGGTCGGGCTGGACGTTTCCGCGCGCGTCCGTGCAGCGGGCGAGGACGGGGACCGGGCCGGGGCGGGCGAAGGTCTGGTCCAGTTCCCAGAACGTCCACGCCAGCGGGTCGGGTTGCGGGTTCACCGTCGCCGGCGTCCAGGTCTTGCCGCCGTCCACGCTCACGTCCACCTTGCCGACCTTGTTCTCCCCGGCCCACGCCGCCCCGAACAGGCGGACGGGCTTGCCCGCCGCGACCGGCCCCGTCGGGGAGGCGAGAATTGCCTTCGGCTGCACGGCCGTCACCGGCGTCAGTTGCGGCAGACCGCCGTCGCGCCGCGTGAAGTAGCTGTAGTCGAAGGTCTGCCAGAACCCCTGATACGGCTTGTCGGTGACGACGATCCGCGTCAGCCACTTCACCGCCGCCATGCCGTACCAGCCGCCGACGACCGCGCGCAGCGGGAACCCGTGGTGCGCCGGCAGGTCGGCGTCGTTCATCGCGTAGGCGAGCAGCGTGTCGGCTTTGCGGGCCTTCTCGATGGGGATGCCCCGGTCGAAGTTCACCGGGCCGGGGCTGGCGGGGTCGGCGGTGATCGACCCCTTGTCGGCCCCGACGAGGATGACATCCGCCGCGCCGGCCTTCGGCTTCGCCCGGTCCAGCAGCTCCGCGAGCGGCACGCCGGTCCACTGCGCGGTGCCGACGCCGCCGAACGCCCACTGCAACCCCCGCACTTGCGGCACCAGGAAGATGCGGCCGTTGCCGGCACACTCCAGCGTGACCGGCCGCGACACGGGTGTGAGCTTCTTCAGTTCGTCCAGGGTGAATTCGACCGGCGTCTCGACGTGCCCTTCGATGCGCAGCTTCCACGTCTTGGCGTCGATCTTGGGCACGGCGAAGTGGCTGCGGACGAAGTGTCGGTCGGTCGGCGTGAGCGGGCCGTCGAGGGCCGTCAGTGGCATCTCCAGGTTCCGCGGCTCGTGCATCCGCACGGTCATGCCGGGGAACTCGACCGGCTTCGGCGGATCGACGCCGGCGGCGCGGCCGGCGAGGAACGGCACGGCGGCCAGCGGGGCGGAGCGGAACAGGTCGCGGCGGGAGAGCGGCGGCATGGCGGGGACTCGGGGCGTTCGGTTCGCGGGAGGGTAGAAAGAGGGTAACGCCTGGGCACGGCAGGACACAAGGTGCGTTGCAGTCGGATTCGGTTCGGAACGGGTGAGCCTCACGCCGCGAACCGCCGCAGGAACTCCAGGCTGTCTCGCGCGGTGGCCACGGCGTCGTGGCTGTGGCGGCTCAGCTCCACCGACGCCATGCCGGCGAAGCCGATTTCCTCGAGGGCCGCGAACACGTCGGCGAAATCGACCACACCCTCGCCGAACTTCAGGTGGTCGTGGACGCCCGGCCGCATGTCGTCCAGGTGGACGTTCCACAGCCAGTCCTTCCACCGGCGGATGTGGTCGCCGACGGGCACCTCGCCCAGGCAGACGAGGTGCCCCACGTCCAGCGTCAGCCCGAAGTGTGGGTGGTTCACCCGCGCGTGCAACTCGGCGAACTTGTCCATCGTGTCGATGAACATGCCCGGCTCCGGCTCGAACGCGAGGCGGACGTTCTTGGCTTCCGCGGCGTCGGCGAGTTCGCGGCAGCGGTCGGCCAGTCGGTCCATCAACGCGGCCGGCGCGACACCGATGCCGAGCGGCGTCCCCGACCAGAGGCTGACGACACCGGCCCGGAGCGAGACGGCCAAGTCGATGCAGGCCCGCAAAAAGTCCATCCGCACTTCCGCCGCCTCCTCGCCATCGAGCAACGTCGGCTGGTGCTTGTGTCGCGGGTTGAGGAGGAACCGGGCACCGGTTTCGATGACGCACGCTCGCCGCTGCCGGATGTCCCGGTTCAGGCTCCGCCACGTCGCCAGCACCTGGGATTTGAAGTCCGCCGCGTGCGGGTCGAGGTGGTTCACGTCCGGCGTCAGGGCGACGCCGCCGTAGCCGAGGTCGGCAATGATGTCGATGGCGTCGGCCAGCCGGTGGTGGGCGAAGCCGTTGGTGTTGTACCCCAGGATCATGCCGGCACCGCCAGCAGGGACTCGATCATCGCCACCAGCGCGCCGAGTAACTCGTCCGGCGACTTGGTGGCGAACTCGTTCTTGTCGTAGGTAAGGGTGGTCCCCTCCAGTTTCATGAGCCGCCACAGCCCGCCGGTGGTGACACCGCCGTACACGAACGGCCGGTTCCGCTTCGCGGTGCGGTTGAACCGCTGAAGCCCGACCATGCCCGCGATGCACTGCCCATACCCGTCCATCAAGTCGTCCTTCTTCGCCTCGATCACGACCACCTGCGGGGCGCGCGGGATCGGCAGTTGCTGGCCCAAACCGAGGAGGAAGTCGCAATACCCGCTCAACTTCGCGGCCTCGTCCGCCACGAATTCGCTCCCCGAATACATGTTCACGCGGTCCTCGTACCGCGCCCACAACTCGACCAGGAGCGGCGCGATGAGGTATTCGGACTTCGCCTTCTCGTTGAGGTTGCCGACCGCCAGCCGCGCATACCGCGCCGCCATCGCGCGGTACTCCGGCGTCGGCGCGACTGGCGGCGCGGTGCCGAACAGATCTTCGGTGGTTTCCGTCAACCCGAATTGCGATACGACTTCCGGGTATGAAAAGTCACGGAACGCCATGTGAGAACCTCCACGAGATGAGAGAATGGTCAGGTGGTTGGGACCGCCAGCAGGGATTCGATCATGGCCACCAGCGCGCCGAGCAGGCGGTCGGGCGGATTCACGCCGAACTCGTTCGTGTCGAACGCGAGTCGGCGGTCCTCCAACTTCATCAATTGCCACAAGCCGCCGGTCGTCACCCCGCCGTAGACCACCGGGACCGGCCGTCCGGCTTTGGCGTTAAACCGCTGGATGCCGATCATGCCGGCGATGCACTGACCGTACCCGTTCGTCAGCAGGTCTCGCTTCGCCTCGACCACCATAACGAGCGGGGCCTTCGGCAGCGTCAGTTGCGGTCCCAGGCCCAGCAGGAAGTCGCAGTAGCCGGTGAGCTTGGCCGCCTCGTCGGCGACGAACTCGCTCCCGGAGTGGAGGGTGACGCGGCCTTCGTACCGCGACCAGACTTCCGACAGCAGGAGCGCGATGAGGTATTCGGACTTGGCCTTTTCGTTCGGGTTGGCGACGGCGAGCTTCGCATACCTCGGCCCGATCGCCTGGTACGCGGCCGACGGCGCGACCGGCGGCACGCCGCCGAACAGGTCGGCCGAGGTCTCCGTCAGTTGGAACTCGGTCACCACGTCGGGGTACTTGAAGTCGCCGAAGGCCATGTGAGTCTCCTCCACGAGTTGCCGTCATTCTATCCGACCGTCACCCACCGCTGCTGGCGGTGGCTGGCCAGGATCGCCTCGCACACCCGCACTTCATCGTGCCCGTCGGCGAAGGTGGCGTACACATCCTCACCGGCTCGGAGGCCGGAGCCACGAAGACTCCTCCTAGTGGCACCGGCTTCCAAGCCGGTGTTAAGGATCGCCCCGTACACCGCCCTGTAAAGCTGCTTGAAGGTGTCGGGGAAACCCTCGGCGTGACCGCCGGGGTAGTCGCTGAACGGCCGCGCGTCCGGGTGCAGTTGCGTCGGGTCGCGGCGGACCAGCTCGTTCCCGCGGCCGCGATGCCCGACGTGCAACTCGTCCGGCCGCTCGCTGTCCCAGGCGAACGCCGCCTTGCTCCCGGCGAGGTCGAACCGCAACTGGTTCTTCCGCCCGGCCGCCACTTGGGATACGGTCAAGGTTCCCCGCGCGCCGCCCCGGAAGCGGATGAGGATCGAGCCGCAATCCTCGGTGTCGATGGAAACCGGAACGGTCTCACGTTTCCCGCCCGAAGTACCCGAGAACGTCTCGCTGCCGCCGGTCGGCCGGTGGCGGATCGCGTGTACGGTTTGCAAGTCGGCGAAGACGGCTTCCACTTCCAGCCCGGTGACGAAGCACACCGTATCCAGCCAGTGCGTGCCGATGTCGGCGACCGCCCGCAGCGGCCCGCCGTGTTCGGCCAGCACCCGCCAGTTGAAGTCGGTGTCGCGCAGCAGCCAGTCCTGCAAGTACGACCCGCACACGTGCAGCACGTCGCCGAGGTCGCCGGCCCGCACCCGCGCCCGCATGTCCAACACCAGCGGGTAGAACCGCACATTGTAGTTCACCGCCGCCACCACGTTCGCCACCGAAGCGAGGATGACCAACTCGGCGGTTTCGGCCGTCGTCATCGCCAGCGGCTTCTCGCAGACGACGTGCTTGCCGGCTTCCAGCACTTGCTTGGTTTGGGCGAAGTGGTCGCGGTTGGGCGAGGCGACGTGAACCACGTCCACGGTCGGATCGGCCAGCAGCTCCGCGAGGTCGGCGTACCCGCGCGGGATCGCCATCGCGTCGGCCGCCGCGCGGGACTTGTTCGGCGTCGAACCCAGCACGCCGACGACGCGGTGCCCCAACCGTCGGATCGCCTCGACGTGGACGGGCCCGATGAACCCGGTGCCGATGACTGCCGCGCCGAGGGTGCGCATGGGGGAATCCAGTTCGGCGAGCCGCGACCGCGCGGGAGCGGC
>JAYUFU010000296.1:0-5006 GCA_043738505.1 Fimbriiglobus sp.
CCGCCTGGGTGATTCCCACCCAGGCGGCTCCCGCCGCCGGTTCGTCGGAACCCGCTGGCGCACCCCCGGCGGCGAGCCGGTGTTTCCGGGCGACGAGGAACGGGATAAGATAAACGCGGAGCAAGCGGCATTCCTCCAGCCCCTCGCCGAACGTCGCGGCCCGCTCATCGACGGCCTACTTCGCTCAATCGAGGAACGGAGTCGGAATGAGCCACCCGCCGAGGCGTCTTACGAATACCGACACCTCCGACCGGCGGCGGCGCGAGCCGGTCCCGCGTCTCGATTCGCGGACACCCTCACACCGAAACACCGTCTCTACGATGCTCGAACTCATCGACACCACCAAGACCTACGCCCAGGGGCGGACGCCCGTGACGGCCGTGCGGGGCGTGTCCCTGACCGTCGCCGCCGGCGAGTTCGTCACCATCATGGGGCCGAGCGGGTCGGGCAAGTCCACCCTCATGCACCTGATGGGCGCGCTCGACACCCCCACCTCCGGCCGCGCCGTGTTCCAGGGCCGCGACCTCCAGCGGATGTCCGACCGCGAGCGGTCGCTGCTCCGGCGGAACAAGATCGGGTTCGTGTTCCAGGCGTTCAACCTGCTGCCCACCCTGTCCGCCGCCGAGAACGTGGCCCTGCCGCTGCTGCTCGACAGCCGCCCCCGTCGGGAAGCCGTGGCGAAAGCCGAGGCGTGCCTCGACCGGGTCGGGCTGCGGCACCGCGCCGACCACTTTCCGGAGGAGATGTCCGGCGGCGAGATGCAGCGCGTGGCGGTCGCGCGGGCGCTCGTCAGCGACCCCGACGCGGTGCTGTGCGACGAACCGACCGGCAACCTGGACTCGGCCAACAGCCGGGACATCCTCGCCCTGCTCGCCGAGCTGCCGGAAGCCGGCCGGCGGTGCGTGGTGGTGGTCACGCACGACGCGACCGCCGCCCAGTACGGCACCCGGCTGGTGACGATCCGCGACGGCCTGCTCGAATCCGACGCGCCGGTGCGGCGGTGACAAAGGTCGTCCGCACTCTCCGAGTGCGGATGCCGAACCGCACTCGGAGAGTGCGGACGACCTTCCTCGGAGCCTTCGATGCTGACCGTGTTCCGCCTCCTCAGCCTGCGCTACCTCCGCCAGCGGTGGACCCGCTCGGCGCTCATCGTGGCCAGCATCGCCCTGGGGGTGGCCACGCTCGTCAGCACGCGCGTCCTGAACCGCTGCATCGAGACGGCGGCCACCGAAACGACGACCCCGCTGGGCATGGGCGACCTGTTCGTCACCAACGGCGAACTGAACGTGGACCACGGCCTGGCCGGCGAAATCCGCGCGGCCAACATCCCCGGCGTGAAGTCGGTCCAGCCGCTCACCATCGAGCGGATGTCGGTGCCGCCGTACAAGAAGCAGCCGCCCACCGACCCGCCGCGCGAGAACCGGGGGGCCGTGCTGCTGGGCGTCGAACTGGCGGCGCACCAGCTCTCCGGCAACGACCCGTTCGCCACGCTGGACGGCGAGAACGCCTACAAGGTGAAGGCCCTCCGTGTGAAGCACTCGGCGGCGACGCTGTTCACCGCCCGGAACCGCCGGGTGATCGCGCTCAGCCGCGCCCTGTTCGACGAGTGGGAGCAGTGGCGGGACGACGAGTCGTCGCCGTTCGTCGTCCAGGCGGGCGGCCGGCGGATCGACTGCCTGCCGCTGTGGGTGATCGACTACGACGCCGACTCGCCGCTGATGGGCATCGGGCCGAACGTCGTCGGCATGGAGATCGGCCAGGCCGCCGAGTTCCTGCAACCGCAATCCCCGCCGCCGCACCCACACGCCTTCGCCGCCGCTGCCGGCCCGCTGGCCGAGAAGCCGGTGTGGTCTGCCGCCAACCCGCTCCGGGTGAACCGCGTGGACATCATGCTCGAACCGGGCACGGACGCGGCGGCGGTGAAGGCGGCCGTCGTCGCCCTCGTCGGCGAGCGGGCGGCGGTGAACACCCCCGACGACCAGGGGAAATCGACGCGGGAGATCGTCGGCGGCATCCAGATCGGGTTCACCATGTGCGCCCTCGGCGCGATGGTGGTCGGCCTGTTCCTGGTGTACAACGCGCTGGCCGTCACCGTCGCCGAGCGGCGGCACGACATCGGCACCCTGCGGTCCCTCGGCTGCACGCGGCCGCAGGTGGTGGCCATCTTCCTGGCGGCGGCGGCGGTGCTGGGGTTGATCGGCGCGGCGGTCGGCATTCCGCTCGGCATCGGCCTGTCGCGGTTCGCCCTCTGGCTCATCCGCGAGGACCTCGGCAGCATCTTCCTGAACCCGGCGGCCGACCCGTCGTGGCCCACCGGCGGGACGCTGCTGCTGGCCGTCGGCGCGGGCCTGATCACCGCCGTCGTCGCGGCGCTCATTCCCGCCCTGCAAGCCGCCTCGCAAGACCCGGCGGACGCCGTGCGGCGCGTGCCCGGCGGAGTCGGCGGCGCGTGGCGGCTGGCCCACCGCGCGGTGTGCGCCACGCTGGTGGCCGGCGGGGTGGCCATGATCCTGACGCGGCACGACCTGCCGCCGCGCGTCGGCGCGTTCGGCGGGCTGGTGTCGGCGCTGGTCGGGCTACTGCTGGCCGCGCCCATCCTCGTCGCCGTCGTCGTGCAGCTCCTGCAACCGATCCTTCGCCGCACGCTGCCCATCGAGGCGCGGCTGGCGTCCGACAACCTGATCCGCTCGCCCGGCCGCACGGGGCTGGTCATCGGCGCGCTGGCCGCCGGCGTCGCGGTCATGATCCAGACCGCCGGCGTCGGCAAGAGCAACGAGGAACCCGTCACCCGCTGGCTGGACGAGGTGATTCAGGCCGACCTGTTCGTCTCCGGCGGCAGCGTCACCGAGGCCATCAGTTCGCAGATGTCGGCGGCGGTGGACCCGGAGAAGATGCGGAATCTGAAGGCCGTGCCGGGCGTGGAGCACGTCGCCGGCCTCCGCTACCTGCGGCCGGACTACAACGGCACCGTCATCTTCATGACCGCCATCGACGTGGACGAGTTCGTGGACCCCAGCCAGGCACGGGGGCCGACCGGCCTGCCGCAACTGGACCCGTTCCGCCGGCTGGCCGGCACCGACGGCGTCATCATGTCGGACAACTTCGCCGTCCGCCACGGCGTCCGCGTGGGCGATGTCGTCACGCTCCCCGGCCCGCACCGCCCGGTGAAGCTGACCGTCCTCGGCACCATCGTCGATTACTCGTGGAGCAAGGGGACGCTGTTCATCGACCGCGGCGTGTACGCCCGCCTGTTCGCCGACAGCCGCATCGACATCTGCCACGTGTTCGTCACCCAGAAGTCGGCCGAGGAGACGGCCGCCGCCCGCGCGCGGGTGACGCGGTTCGCCGCCGACCACGGGTATCTGGCCGCCGACCGCACCGCCCTGCGGAAGATGCTCGGCGACCTGATCGACCGCATGTACCTGCTCGTCAACTTGCAGCAGATCGTCGTCGGCGTGGTGGCCGCGCTCGGCGTGGTGACGAGCCTGCTGATTTCGGTGTTGCAGCGGAAGCGGGAGTTGGGCCTGCTGCTGGCCGTGGGCGCAACCCCGGCGCAGATCGTGAAGACGGTGCTGTACGAGGCGGTGCTGATGGGGCTGCTGGGCACCGTCCTCGGCTTCCTGATCGGCGTGCCGCTGGAGTGGTACGTCCTGAAGGTGGTGCTGTTCGAGGAGTCTGGGTTCTCGTTCGACTTGCTGCTGCCGTGGAAACAAGCCATCGGCATCGCGGTCGGCGGGGTGGCCATCGCCACCCTCGCCGGCCTGCTGCCGGCGCTGCGGGCGGTGAAGACCCGCATCCCGGACGCCATCGCGTATGAGTGACAACCCGGAGCCGGAAGCGTGAGCGACGGTGTCGGAGCCGATCCGTGACCGGCGCGCGACCTCAGCCCGTCGCTCACGCTTCCGGCTCCGACACAGCGTCCACCGGCGGCGCTTCCTTCACGCGGAACAGCAGGCGGTTGCGGCCGTACCGCCGCACGTCCCACAGCTCCGGGTCCGGCAGGTCGTCGATGGGGAAGCCGTCCTCGACTTGCAGCACCAGGACCGAATCGTCCGGCGCTTTCGCCAGCAGTTGGGCGACCATCTTGGCGAACTCGAACACCTTCACCCCTTGCAGGTCGGGGAACGGCGGGCTGAGGTACAGGTTCACCGGCTGGCCGGCGGGCGGCACCCACCGCTCGGCCCACCGGTAGGCGTCGGCCCGCAGCACCTGCACGCGGTCGGCCACGGCGAACCGGTCGATGTACTTCTGGATCGCGTTGGCGTGCTTCGGATCCCGCTCGATCAGTCGGCCGCCGCTCGCGCCGCGCGACACGGCCTCCAGGCCGACGACGCCGGACCCGCTGAACACGTCATAGAAGACGCGGCCGGGCACGGCGTTGCCGAGGATGCTGAACAGCGCCTCCCGCACCGACTGCGGGGTCGGCCGCATACCCGGATGGATCTCGCACTCGACCTTGCGGCCCTTCAGCGTGCCGGAGACGATTCGCAGTTCGGTTTTTTCCATGAGGCGATTATACCGCCGCCGCGCCCGGTCGCGGTTGATTCCGCCGCCGAGAGTCGCTATCCGGCACGACTCGCCCGCTACCTCTCGCTCGCACAGGCAGGACGCCGCATGTCCGGACTGCTCGCCGCCCTCCGCTTCGCCCGCTGGCCGTTCCTGTTCCTGACCGTCGCCCTCGGAGCCGGCTGCGCCGTCGCCCGCCTCGCCCGCTGGCCACTCCTGCTGTTCGCCATCGCCGCGAGCGTCGGGTGCGGCACCTTCCGGGACCACGAGGAGTGCGAGGACGACTACGAGGACTACCAAGCCAACGGCTACCGCCGGGGTGGGAGCATCTCGCCGGGACACCTGAACGCGCGGCCGGGCTACCTGAACGGGTGAGAGAAGCGATTGCGAAGTCGAAATCCTGCTCGGCGAGCCTGAAAGGCTCGTTCTACCAGCCCAGGCCGTGAGACCTGGGAAACGGCCATTCCAATCCCACCGACCCTGAAAGGGTCGTTCACGTT
>JAYUFU010000297.1:0-14578 GCA_043738505.1 Fimbriiglobus sp.
TCCCGCAAGGCGGTCGAGGCGCGGCGGGTGAACCCGTTCGACGACCCCGCGTCGCCGGTCCCCGACCCGCCGCCGGGGTGACGGGACACGAAGATCGCCGAACACCGGGGCCGGCGGACACTCGCACCGCCGGACCCGCTGCCCAGACGGAACGCGACAGTCGGAACACGAACACATATCCCCACGGTCGGCCGCCCCGCGCGGCAGGAGTCGAACCATGAGCAAGAAGTCGAAGGGCGACGGCGAACTCGCCGTGGACCCGACGGTGAAGGACGGCAAGCAGGTCATCCAACTCGTCACCGGGTTCGAGGAGACCGGCAACGAGCGGCTGCTGAAGAAGATCATCCCGGCGTGCGTCATCAGCGGCGCGCTGCACGTGGCCATCGCCGCCACCTTCCTGCTGTTCGGCAAGCTGTTCGGCACCGCCCACGCGAAGCCGATGGAGCCGCCCGTGCCGCTGGCGATGGAGGCCGAGGAAGAGAAGCAAGTGGAGAAGGACCTGACCAAGACGAACGAGGGGCTGGAGTCGGAGCAGGACACGTCCATCGAGGTGCCCCGCGAGGCGAACATCACCATCGAGGCCCCGGCGGTGACGCAGGACGCGATCGGCAACCCGGACGCCGACGCGAAACTGCCGCAGGACTCGCTCAACCCGCTCGGCAGCCCGAACGAGAGCGCGATCGACCCCGGCACCAAGATCGACCAGCCCGGCGCGGGCATCGCCGGCGACGGCGGGGCGTTCGGTGCGGCCACCGCCAACCCGACCATGGTCGGCCGCAGCGCCGCCACCCGCGACAGGTTGGCGACGGCCAACGGCGGCAGCACCGGCTCGCAGCTGGCCGTCGGCCGCGGGCTGGCGTGGCTGGCCGCGCAGCAGAAGGGCGACGGCACCTGGGTGTGGGACGGCAGCAACAGCGCCGACGTGGCCGCCTCCACCGGGCTGGCCCTGCTGCCGTTCCTGGCCGCCGGCCAGACGCACAAACTGGCCGACTGGAAGGACGACGGGAAGACGGTGATCAAGTACAAGGAGACGGTGCTGAAGGGGCTGACGGCCCTGGTCCGGATGCAGAAGCCGGACGGCAGCTTCCGCGGCTCGCCGACCATGTACACCCACGGCATCGCCGCCGTCGCCCTGTGCGAGGCGTACGGCATGACCGGGGACAAGTCGTTCCTCATTCTCCCGGCGCAGAAGGCCATCAACTTCATCATGACCGCCCAGGGGACCGACGGCAGTTGGGGGTACGCGGCCAAGTCGAACGGCGACACGTCCATCGTCGGCTGGCAGATCCAGGCCCTCCAGAGCGCCAAGCTGTGCAAGGACATGGTCGTGGACAAGCGGGTGATGGACAAGGCGCGGTCGTTCCTCGACTCGGTCGCCGAAGGCTCGAACAAGGCCAAGTACGGGTACCGAGGCCCGAAGGGCACCCCGGTCCTGACCGGCGTCGGCCTGCTCTGCCGCTACTACATGGACGGGTGGGGGCCGAACAACCCCGGCATGGCCGACGGCGTGGAGTACCTGCGGAAGTCGAAGATGCCGGGCAAGGGGCAGGGGTTCGACATGTACTACTACTACTACACCAGCCAGGTGATGCACTTCCACGACGGCGAGGTGTGGAAGGAGTGGAACGTGCTGATGCGGGAGTGGCTCATCGACCTCCAGGTGAAGGACGCCAAGAACGAGAAGAACTACGGCAGTTGGGAGAAGGACGCCAGTTGGATCGGCACCCACTGCGGGCGGATGGGCACCACCTGCCTGTCGCTGCTGACGCTCGAGATCTACTACCGCCACACGCCGCTGTACAAGCGGAACACCGGCGGCCTGAAGGAGATCGAAGGCGTCGGCAAGTGACCGGGAATTGACGACCCGCGCGGCCCCGGCGGTTGATTCCCGCCGGGGCCGCGTCGTTTTCGGTCACTCGAAGAATCGCGCGACCGGGACGGCGAACCCCGGCAGCACGTCGGGGATGGTGAGCGTGTCCGTGGTAGCGAAGATGTCCTGCCGGCCACCGGCGCGGAACGCGGTGGCGGACGCGGTGGGCGGATCGACGACCACCACCACCGTCACCCCGGCCCGGAGGTAATCCGCCGCCTTCCGCTCCATGTCCGGCCACGAGTCGGACGGCGACCGCACCTCGATGACCAACTCCGGGATGACCAGCAGCGGCCCGGCGGGCACGGCGTCAGCGGGCAGGGTGGCGAAGCGGACGAAGCACACGTCCGGCCCCCGCATGGTGTCCGGGTTCCGCCGCAGGCGGACGAACGTGTCGTTGCCGAACATGTGGCCGAGGTTGTTGTCCTCGACGAAGTTGCCCACGATCCGGACGACCTTGACGCAGACCTTGCCGTGAATTCCACCGGGCATGGGCATCTCCACAAGAACGCCATCGACGAGATCGTAGCCGGCGTCTTCGTACTTGTCGAAGAACTCCTCGGCGGTCAGCAGCGCCGGCGGCGCGGCGACCGGGGCCGGCGGGGTGAGCAACGCGGACATGGCGGAACCTCCTCAAAGTGGGCAGGGGGTATTTTCGCAGTTTCGCCAGACTTGGCAAAGGCAAAGTAACGGACATTGCGACCGCGTCCTCCGGCGGCTACGCTGCTTGAAGTCCGAGTTCCGGCTACCGGAGGGATGCCCATGCGCGTGATCGCGTTGACGCTGGCGATGGCGGCTGTCGTCGGTTGCGGGAAGCAGTCGGGTGTCGCCGAAGCCCCGCCGACGAGTGAACAGCAGTTGTTCGCGTTTCCGCCGCTCTCCTTGCCCGAAGCCACGGTGACGGCGTGGCTTGAGCCACTCTTCTGGTCTCAGTGGATGTGGGAACGAACCGACGGCTGCATCGTTTCGGATTTCAATCGCGCGCCGGGAGTGGTTGCGATCCCGGCCTTCACAAACATCGTCTTCGGGAAGTGGAAAACCGGTATTGGGGCCAAGTTGCCCGTTCCAGATGTCCCGTTCGGCCTCAGTCTCTCGATCACGGATGTGGACGACGCCGGGATGAAAGAGGTGTGTGCGATGAAAAACCTGAACATGTTGATACTGGGGGAGTCGCCCTCTCTTACGGATGCCGGGCTGAAAGAGTTGACCTCACTCCCCAACCTGAGGGTGTTGAGTTTGGAACCGAAACGAATGACCGGTGCCGGGCTGAAACACGTCGCAGAGGTGAAGACGCTGACGACCCTGATACTCCCCTCCGCCCAGGCCATCACGGACGCGGGACTGAAAGAACTTACGAGATCGAACACTCTGGCCAACCTCCACTTGCGTCATGCGAGCAAGTTGACGGACTCCGGGCTTGAACACTTGGCCGGAATTCCATCCCTCACGAGGCTCGAACTAAGCGGGGCGAAAAAGGTCACGCCGACTGGGTTGAAGTTCTTGGCCGCGAGCAAATCCCTGACCTCGCTCAGCCTGTCTGACACCAACTCGCTGACCCAAGCCGGGGTAAGGCACCTCGCCGCGAGTAAGTCGCTCACGACGCTAAACCTCGGCTCTCAGCTCGTGTCCGATGGCGACTTGAAAGAACTCGCCGCGCTGGATCGCCTGACCGGGCTGTCGCTTGGCGGCTGGTCGATTACGGACAAAGGAATCGAAGCCCTTGCCGCGTGCAAGTCCCTAACCGATTTGAAACTCACATTCACACACGAAAAAGGGGTGACGGATGCCGGGGTGAAACTGCTCGCCGGCTTCCCGAATCTGACGACGCTCGATCTGAGCAGCGTGAACGTGACCGCGAGCGGGTTTCAGGAACTCTCGTCCAGCAAAAGTCTAACCTCCCTGACCTGTCACGGTGATGCCCTCGACGACACCGGCCTGAAGTGGTTGGCGACGTGCCAAACACTGGCCATTTTCGACCTTCGCCAGACCCGGATCACGGACTCCGGTTTGGGCGAGTTGGCTCGTGGTCGGAACAAGAGCGTCAAGTCGCTGAACTTGTCGTTGACGAAGATCACCGATGCCGGGCTGAGGGAGTTGGCACAGAATCAGAGTTGGTCACTCACGACCCTGGACCTCTCCGGCACAACGATCACCGACAACGGGCTGAAATACTTGGAGGGAATCGGCACGCTGACGTATCTCAATCTGGTTTCGACGAAAGTGAGCAAGCAAGGCGTCACGGCTTTCCGAAGAGCGCTTCCCCAATGCACGGTCAAGGTCCATTTTTTCGAGTGAGAATCGGTCGAGTCGGGTGTCTGGCTGATCGTCTCGCCTCGGCCCGATTTTCCCACTGTGTGGAACGGCTCTGGGTGCGCCCACCCGCGCTTGCCCTGGGCGAGCCTCGACCGCGACCTACCACACACTGACCCGCCCCGCCCGTTTTCCCCACTCCGGCTCCCGACGGCGGGCGGCACGGTCGATACAACAGGTATAGTCCGGCACCGTCGCCGGCGTTTCCCGCGCGAGGTGTTTGCCGTGACTTCCGGTCGCTACCTGTTCACCAGCGAATCCGTCTCGATGGGCCACCCGGACAAGGTGGCCGATCAGATCTCCGACGCCGTCCTCGACCACTGCCTGGCCGCCGACCCGATGAGCCGGGTGGCGTGCGAGACGCTGGTGACGACCGACCACTGCACCGTCGCCGGCGAGATCACCACCAAGGCCGTCCTCACCCGCGAGGTGGTGGACAAGCTGGTCCGCGACACCATCGCCGAGATCGGGTACAGCGACCCGCGGATCGGGTTCGCCGCCAGCACCGTGCAAATCCACAACATCATTCACGCGCAGTCGCCGCACATCAGCCAGGGTGTGGACACCGGCGGGGCCGGCGACCAGGGGATGATGTTCGGCTTCGCCTGCGACGAGACGCACAGCCTGATGCCGCTGCCCATCTTCCTGTCGCACCGGCTGGTCGAAGCGCACGCCGACCTGCGGAAGTCCGGCAAGCTGAAGTGGCTGCGGCCGGACGCCAAGAGCCAGGTGACGGTCGAGTACAACGGCGACGGCACGCCGCACCGCATCCACACGGTGGTGCTGTCCACCCAGCACGACGAGACGGTGATGGTGTGCAAGGGCGGCAAGGACGGGCAGGACTACTTCACCGACGAGGCGCGGCAGATCGTCATCGATCAGCTCATCCTGCCGGTGCTGAAGAACGAGCGGCCGGATCTCATCCGCGGCAAGCTGGTGATGGTGGTGCCGGGCGTGGACACGAAAGTGACCGGGGACGACGTGGCCTGCCACATCAACCCGACCGGCTGCTTCCTGGAAGGCGGGCCGCACGGCGACTGCGGGCTGACCGGCCGCAAGATCATCGTGGACACCTACGGCGGTCGCGGGCGGCACGGCGGCGGGGCGTTCAGCGGCAAGGATCCGACCAAGGTGGACCGCAGCGCGGCCTACGTCTGCCGGTACATCGCCAAGAACATCGTGGCGGCGAAGCTGGCCAAGCGGTGCGAGGTGCAACTGAGCTACGCCATCGGCTACCCCGACCCGCTGAACATCTGGGTCGGCACCGAAGGCACCACCGCGCCGGGCGTGACCGAGGACAAGCTGGTCGATCTGGTCCGCACGCACTTCAAACTGACGCCGAAGGGGATCATCGAGAGCCTCGACCTCCGCCGGCCGATCTACCGTCAGACGGCCCGCCACGGGCACTTCGGCCGCGACGAGGCGGCGTTCACCTGGGAACGCACCGACAAGGCCGAGGCCCTGCGGAAGGCCGCCGGGATCTGAGTTTGGCGAGCCGCGACCGCGAGGGAGCGGCATCTTCCTCCGATCTTGTGGCACCGGCCTCCGAGCCGGTGTTCTCGTTTTCCACCCGACCAATCCTGCCGCTCCCTCGCGGTCGCGGCTCGCAAGGACACCAATGACGAACAACACCCTGTTCTGCGGCTTCGCCCTGGTCGCCCTTGGCGTCTATGGGTTCGTGAACGCGGCCGACCCGTCGAAGGCCGGCACCGCGCTCATCCCGGCCTATATCGGCGGCATCTTGCTCGCGTGTGCCGGGATCGTCATCTGGAAGGACAAGCTCCGCAAGCACGTCATGCACTTCGCCGCCGTGGTCGGTGTGGTCGGGTTCATCGGCGGGTTCGTGCCGGCCGGGATGAGTGGGTTCGACGTGGAAAAGACGTCGGTGCGGAACGGGCTGATCATGTCCGCCATCTGCGCGGTGTTCGTCTACCTGTGCGTGATGTCGTTCATCGACGCCCGCAAGGCCCGACAGGCGGCGGCGAAGTGACGGGGGCTCGTACCGCCTCGACCCCGTACCACTCGCGTCCGCCGACAGCCACGATTGCAATAAAAATCGCCTGCCTCACCGGAAATCGTTTGGCAGATCCGAATGGCAGTGTTATGGCGCGGCTCGCTCGGATAGACTAGTTGATTCCCGCGCCGTCACCGCAGAGGTCGCTCGATGGGGCTGATCAAGCTCGCACTGGGCAACGTGTACGGCGTCATCGTGCTGGCGCTGTTCATCGCCATCCTCGGGGCGGTGGCGCTGCTGTCCATCCCCGTGGACATCCTGCCGCAGTTCAAGACGCCGGCCGTCCAGGTGATGACCTTCTACGGCGGCATGCCGGCCCGCTCCACCGAGCGGACCATCACCGACCGCGTCGAGCGGTGGGTGAACCAGGCCCCCGGCGTGCGGGTCGTCGAGTCGCGGTCGGTGTCCGGGGTGAGCGTCGTCCGCGTCATCTTCCAGGACGACATCGACCCGAACGCGGCGCTGACGCTCAGCTCCACCCTCGCCGCCGCCTCGCAGCAGTACCTGCCGGCGGGCACCCTGCCGCCGGTGCTGATGCCGTTCGACCCGACCGGCACCATCCCGCTCGGCATCCTCACCGTGTCCAACCCGACGATGGTCGAGCAGGAGGTGAAGGACCTGGCGCGGGTGGACATCCGCAACCGCCTCGGCGCGGTGCGGGGGTGCGTCGCGCCGGTGGTCGTGGGCGGCAAGGACCGGCAGGTGATGATCTACCTGAAGCGGAAGGAGTTGGAGTCGCACCGCCTGTCGCCGGTGGACGTGGTGCGGGCGCTCGACCAGGGCAACCTGCTGGCCTCGCCCGGCACGGCGTACATCGGCGACAGCCAGATCGCCATCGACTCGAACGCCATGGCCCGCACCGTCGCCGACCTGAACAAGCTGCCCGTGGTGTTCGAGCCGGATCGCCACATCCTGCTGGAACACGTGGCGACCGCCGAGGACGACGCCGTCATCCAGAAGTCGCGGGTGCGGGTGAACGGCCGGCCGCAGGTGATGATCCCCATCTACCGCCAGCAGGGGGCGAGCAGCCTGGACGTGGCCGCCGGGGTGAAGGACGCCATCCCCGAGATGGAGAGCGAACTGCCGCCGGGCACCAAACTGGACTACGTCGTCGATCAGACGGAGTACGTCAGCAAGGCCATCGACAGCCTCGTCCACGAAGGCATCATCGGCGCGATCCTGGTGTCGGTCATGATCCTCGTGTTCCTCGGCGACTGGAAGATGACCGTCATCGCCACCCTCGCCCTGCCGCTGTCCATCCTCGGCGCGATCATCGGCCTGAAGGCGACCGGCAACACCATCAACGTGATGACTCTGGGCGGGCTGTTCCTGGCCATCGGCCCGCTCGTGGACAATGCCATCGTCGTGCTGGAGAACATCCACCGGCACATGGCGATGGGCAAGACCGCGCTCAAAGCGTCGCTGGACGCGACGAGCGAACTGACGCTCCCGGTCGTCGTCGCCACGCTCGCGCTCATCATCGTGCTGTGCCCGGTCGCCCTCACGCCCGGCGTCGGCGGCTTCCTGTTCAAGCCGCTCACGCTGGCCGTGGCGTTCGCCATGATCTTCTCGTTCGTCCTCAGCTGGACGTTCGTGCCGGCCCTCTGCTCGAAGATGCTGCGGGGCCACGGCCAGCACGGGCACGGCGGCGAACACGAACACCGCCGCGACCACCCGCCGCACGCCGAATCGCCGGGCTTCTTCGGCCGCGTGTACGGGAAGATCGACGGCTTCCTCCACTTCGTCACCCGTCTATATGGCCGGCTGCTGGCCTGGGCGCTGGGCCGGCGGTTGCTCGTCCTCGCGGCCATCGGCGGGCTGTTCCTCGGCTCACTCCTGCTGTTCAAGCTCATCGGCCAGGAGTTCTTCCCGGCCGTGGACGCCGGGCAGATCACGATTCAGGTCCGCGCCCCCTCGCACCTGCGGCTGGACGCGGCCGAACGGCGGATCGTGGACGTGGAGGCCGAACTGCTGCTCGACACCGCCCACCCGGAGAAGGGGGGCATCCCGAAGGCCGAACTGAAGATGGTGGTGTCCGAGATCGGGCTGAACAACGACTGGAGCGCGGCGTACTCGCAGAACGCCGGCCAGCAGGACGCCGTCCTGCGGCTGCAACTCACCCCGGAGCGGACCAAGTCGGCCCAGGAGTACGCCATCGAGTTGCGGAGGAAGCTGGCCGCCGACCCGCGGTTCAGCGACCTGGAGTTCAGCTTCGACACCGGCGGCATGGTGTCGGCGGCGCTCAACTTCGGCGCGTCGTCGCCGGTGGACATCCAGATCACCGGCGGCACTCCGGAGCAGAAGCTCGAAGTCGCGCGGAAGGTGAAGGCGCTGGTGAGCGGCGTCCGCGGCGCGGCGGACGTGCGGGTGTTGCAGCGGAACGACGCGCCCTACGTCGTCGTCGAGGTGAACCGCGACGTGGCCGCCAGCGTCGGCCTGTCCGCCCGCGACGTGGTCATGCAGGTGGTGACGGCGATGAACTCCAGCCTCGCCCTCACCCGCAACTTCTGGATCGACCCGAAGAGCGGCAACCAGTACTTCGTGACGGTTCAGTACCCCGACGACACCAAGTTCCGACTGGACGACCTGAAGAGCATGTTCGCCACCGGCACCAACCAGAAGACGCCGGTGCGGCTCGGCTCGCTCGTCCACATCGAGGAGACGACGCAGGCGGTGGAGTTCAACCACGTCGGCCTGAAGCGGGTGGTGGACGTGCTGGTGAACACCGAGAACCGGGACATCGGCGGCGTGGCGGCGGACATCGAGAAGGCGCTCCGGCCGCTGGAATTGCCGGCCGGCATGAAGGTCGAGTTGAAGGGCGAGTACGCCCGGATGACCGAGTCGGCCGAGAGCCTGGGCGTCGGCCTGGGGCTGGCGTCGGTGCTGGTCTACCTGCTCATGGTGCCACTCATGCGGTCGTTCGTCATGCCCATGATCATCATGGCGGCGGTCCCGCTGGGGCTGATCGGCGTGCTGACGATCCTGTGGGCGACTGGCACCACCCTCAACGTGCAGTCCGAAATGGGCGTCATCTTCCTCGTCGGCATCGTCGTGTCGCAGGGGGTGTTGCTGATCGACTTCGCCAACCAGTTGCGGCGGCAAGGGAAGGGCGTGCGGGAGGCCATCGCCGAGGCCGCCGTCACCCGCTTCCGGCCGATCCTCATGACCTTCCTGGCGACGTTCCTCGACCTGCTGCCGATGGCCCTCGGGCTGGGCCGCGGCAGCGAATCCCTGACCCCGCTGGCGCGGGCCGTCGTCGGCGGCCTCGTGACCAGCACCGCGCTGACGCTGTTCGTCATCCCGATCCTGTTCACCCTGCTGATCCGCGACAAGCGGCTCCCGGACCACCCGCCGCACGGAGACCACTCGTGACCGAACGCGCACCGTCCGCCAGTCGCGGCAGTCGGCGACCCGCTCTCGTGATTCTCGCCGCGGCCGTCGTGCTGGGGATCGGGGGCAAGGTGGCGCTGATGACCGGGGTCGTCGGGAACCCGTTCGCCGGCGGCACGCGGGCGGCTCAGCCGACGGCGGCTCCCGACGCCGTGCCGACGGCGAAGACGATCCGCCCGAGGCGGGAAGCGTCCCTGCCGATCACCGTCGATCAGTTGGCGACCGTCGAGGCGTACTACCAGGCCGACCTCCGCGCGCGGGCGTCCGGGGTCGTGCTGAAGGTCCATCGCGACATCGGCGACAAGGTGCGCAAGGGCGACCTGCTGGTCGAGATCGACGTGCCGGAGTCGGACCAGGACGTGGGCCGGAACGACGCGATGGTGCTTCAACGGCGGCAGGAACTGAAGGTGTCGGACGCCAAGTGGCGGGACTCGAAGGCCGCCAAGGAGGTGTCCGCCGCGACCATCCGCCAGCGGGAGGCGGACGTGGAGGCGGCCGTCGCCACCCGCGACCTGAAGAAGCGGCGATTCGACCGCTTCAAGGATCTGGCCGCGCGGGGGTCGGTGGTCGGCAGCTTGGTCGAGGAGGAGGAGCGGGACTACCTGACCAGTTCGGCCGTGGTGACGGCCTCCAGGGCGAACGTGGACCGCGCGCGGGCCGATTATTCCGAGTCGGAATCAAAGGTGGAGGCGGCGGCGGCCGATATCGACCTGAAGTCCGCCCAGATCGAAGTCGCCAAGAAGGACCTCGACCGGGCGAAGGCGGTCGCCGAGTACGGGCGGCTGGTCGCCCCGTTCGACGGCGTGGTGATCCGCCGCACCGTCAATCCGGGGTCGTTCGTGCAGAACGCCACCACCGGCGCGAGCGAGCCGCTCATCTCCGTGGCCCGCGAGGACATCGTGACGATCGCCGCCAAGTTCCCCGATTCGGTGGCGGCGTTCGTCCGCAAGAACACGCCGGCGGTGGTGCAGGTGGACGACCTGCCGGGCGTCACCATCCCCGCCGCCGTCACCCGCTACTCGCCGTCGGTGGCCACGGCCGACCGCACCATGCGAGTGGAGGTGGACCTGTTCAACGGCGACGAGGCCGACTACCACCGGCTGACCGCCGCCATCCTCAAGGGCGGCCCCGACCGCCCGACGAAAAGCCCGAACGACGCCATGCCGGTGCGGGCGTTCCCGGCCGGGAACACCGGCCAGAAGCTGCTGCCCGGCATGACCGGCACGCTGCGGCTGTCGCTCGGCGGGTTCGGCGAGTCGTTCGTCCTGCCCAGCACGGCCGTCTACTCCCGCGGCGGGGCGACGTACCTGATGGTCGTCGAGGACGGCAAGACCAAGCAGGTGCCGGTGAAGGTGCAACTGAACGACGGCCAGAGGGTGCGGGTGGCGGTGCTGGCGAGGCGGAAGTCCCCGGACGGCACCACCCGCGAGGTGCTGGCCGAGTTGACCGGCCGGGAGGACGTGGTCGCGGCCCGCCAGTTGGAGTTCGGCGACGGGGCGAGCGTGAAGCCCAGCCCGAGCGAGTGGTGATCGACAGCCCAGGGCAAGGAGGCCCGAACCGATGCGACGGCTCATTCCATTCGGTGCCGCGCTGGGGCTGTTCGCCGCCGGCTGCGCGACGGTGTCCGACGCGCCGCCGAGCGCCGCCGCGAGGACTCTCCCGCCGGCTTACCTCCACGTCGCCCAGATGCAACCGCGGCCGGCCGCCGCCGTCGCGCGGTTGCCGGCGGCGAAGGCCGCGACCGACATCGTCCAGGTGGTCGCCGCGGAACCGGCGAAGGCCGACGCCGCGCCGAAGGGCGACAAGGAACTGGCGAAGCCCGACGCGCCACCGGCCATTGCTCCCGTCCGCGTCCGCCCGGCTTACGCCGAACTCGAAACGCTTCCCATCGACCTGCCCACCGTCATCCGATTGGTGAACGAGAACAGCCCGACCATCGGCATCGCCCGCGCGCGCGTCCGCGAGGCCCAAACGCGACTTCAATCCGCCGAACTGCAATGGCTGCCGAACCTGTCCGCCGGGGTGGCCTACACCCGCTTCGACGGCCAGACACAGAACCAAGCCGGCAGCGTGTTCGGGGTGTCGCGGGGGAACCTGTTCGCCGGCGGCGGGCCGGCCCTGAGCCTCGACCTCGCCGACGCCGTCTACCGCCCGCTCGTCGAACGGCGGGTGACGGCGGCCGAGCAATTCCGCTCCCGGGCGACCGCGCTGACGGCCGAACTCGACGCCGTGTCGGCGTACCTCGACCTCGTGCAAGCGCACGCCTTGTTCGAGATCAACGCCGACACCGTCGCCAAGGCGGACGGCATGCTGACGGCCGCCAAGAACGCGCGGGAGGCGAAGCTCGACCGCACCGCCGGCGACGTGCAGCGGGCGCAGACCGAGGTGCTGTTCCGCCAGACGGAGCGCGCCGACCTGGACGCCCGCGTCGGCGTCGCCAGCGCTCGGCTCGGCCGGCTGCTCCTGCTGCGACCGAACGTGAGACTCGTGCCGGCCGACGCGGTCGTCGCGCCGGTCACGCTCGTCGATCCGACGACCGGCCTCGACGGGCTGCTCGCCCTCGCCGTCGCCAACCGGCCGGACCTGGCCGCGAACCGCGAGGCCATCGCCGCCGCCTGGGCGCGGGTGCGGCGGCAGGAGAACGGCCCGCTGCTGCCGAAAGTGACGGTGACGAATCAGGTCGGCGCGTTCGGCGGCGGAGTGAACGGCGACCTCGGCAACTTCAGTTCCCGCAATGCGCTGAACGTCCAGATCTATTGGGAGTTGAAGAACCTCGGGTTCGGCAACCGCGCCGACGCCGCCGAGCGGCGGGCGCAGACGGATCAGGCGCGGTTCCAACTGGCGGAGGCCCAGGCCCGCGCGGTGGCGGAGGTGGTGGAGGCGACCCAAGTGGCGGCGGCCAAATACGAGTCCCTGGACCTCGCCGAGCGGGCGGTGAAGGAGGCGATCGAACTCTACCGCATCACCAAGGAAGGCGTCTTCAACGTCGTCGATGCCAAGAACCTGTTCGACGCCCTCCGCCCGCTCCAGGCCATCCAGGCGCTGAACCAGGCGCGGCAGTCGTACCTGAACGCCGTCGTCGAGTTCAACCGGGCGCAGTATCGACTGCTGACGGCCACCGGCGCGCCCCTCGCGCCGGCCCGCTAGTGATTGGGACGGGTGCCGAGCGAGCGCGACAACCGGCTCGGGCCGAGTCGTTGGCGAAAAGCCGACCGGACGGCCGAGTGGGACGGGGTGCGAGCGGCCGTCGTTCGCCGCACGCCGTCCGGTGGGACACGGGCGGACGAGCGAACCCCCTGACCCGCGATGTCCGCCCGTCGTGCGTCGGTTTGCCTGCGGCAGTGAATCGGACACCGAACTCGAACTCGCACATCGCCCGAAGGCGTCACTGAGTGTCCAAGCGGAAAACGGCGAGGAAAACACGTCGCTTCCTCTTGTGCTCAACGCCCGAAGGCATCACAGGATAAGAGTTTAGGTAACCAAAAGACGCGAGAACGCCAGCAATTCGGAAGAAAAGTGGAACGAGCAGGCTCCGAGGTCGCCTAAGCTATAACCAAACCCATTCGCCTCCGATGAAGAGGAAGCGTCGTGTACGCGATCATCCCGGCCGACTTGCTCACGATCCTCCAAGAACGTTCCGCTGCCGTTTCACAGCGGTTCGCCACCAAACGACTTGCCCCGGATGGATCGGACATCCTCGGTGCAGTGTACATCGAGGTCGCCAGTCTCGCCAAGGACGATCCAGCGATTCTTGCGGACCCTGCGAGGTTCCGGGCCGTCGTCGGAGATTACGCTTGGTGGGAGTGCCACAAGCTACTGCGGATGTCTCCGTGGGGCGACCCGTGGGCGACCGTCAACAACCTGGAGGGCGACTGATGCCGCGCATCAAGTGGAAGAAATCCGAACTCCTCGATGGCCTCAAACCGACGTTCGGAACCCTCATCAGTGAAGCTCACGGACCCGACGAGATTCTTCGTCACGAACGCGAGTTGGCGGTCAAGAAGTGGGAGGAGTCTCTCGCCCCTCACGAGCAGAAACTGGTTCCGTGCCTGCGTGGCGAAAGCACGCACGAGCGGGCCGCGGCCGAACTCGGCATGACAAAACGAACACTCCAGCGGCGCGTCCAAGCGCTGCGTGAACACGCCCGCCGTGCCCTCGATGGAGTCCGCCCGTGACCGTCGAACTCGTCTTCCCCGCGTCCGGCACCGCCCTGCCGACCGACCACGCCTACCCGCTGTACGCGGCGCTGTCGGGCCTCGTGCCCCGGTTCCACGACGCCGACACGCCGCTGCGGTTCGCGCCTGTCACCGGCGTCGCCACCCCCGATGGCCGGCTGCAACTCGGCCCGCACTCGTGTCTGCGGGTGAGGTTGCCTGACGACGCCATCAAGCTCGCCCTCCCGTTGGCCGGGAAGCGGCTGACGGTCGGCGACGCGACGATCCGCCTCGGGGTGCCGGCGGTTCGCACGCTGACGCCGGCCCCGGCCGTGGTCGCCCGGATCGTGACCTTCAAGAACGCCGACACGCCGGACCAGTTCCTGACCACGGCCCGGACGAAGTTGGCGGAAATCGGTGTCACGGGCGAGCCGCAACTGCCAATCCACATGACCGGCGACCGCGCCGGCGAACCGAAGCGGCGGGTGGTGCATGTGAAGGACGTGGCCATCGTCGGCTACGCGCTGCTGGTGGCGGAGCTGTCCGCCGCCGACTCGCTGACGTTGCAGGAGGCCGGCCTCGGCGGCCGCACCCACCTCGGCTGCGGCTTCTTCACCCCGGCCAAACCGGAGGGCAAGTGATGACTCCGAAGCTCCTGGGCAAGTACCACACGACGGACATTTCGCTCCTCCAGCACACGCTGCATGTGGTCGAGGCGGGGAACGCGCTGTTCGGTACGGCCGACAAGCCGACGCGGTTGGGCGAATGCTGGCTACGGTTCTTCAAGCTGCCGCCGGAGTGCTGGGAGCGGTTCTACTGGAACCTGCTGGCGGCCGAACT
>JAYUFU010000298.1:0-4961 GCA_043738505.1 Fimbriiglobus sp.
GGCGAACCCGGCCCGCACGGGCCGTGCGGGCCGGGTTCGCCAGATCCACCCCAGGTACACTCCATGACCGCCTGCCCGTGTCTCGCCCGCGCCGCCCGCCTGGGGGCGCTGCTCCTCGCCCTCGGCGTCCTCGTCGGGGCGGGCTTCGCCATCTCCCAGGACCGCCCGCCGGTCGCGGCCAAGGCCCTCGGCGGGCCGGACGCGCCGAAGCCGGCGGCCGGCAAGTCGGACGCGCCGACCTTCGGCAGCGGCCCCGGCCGAAACATGGCGAACCTGACCGACAAGGACGTGATCGACAAGCCGGACCCGCGGGACGAGAAGTTGCTGAAGTGGAAGGCCAACCTGGGCAGCCGCGCCTACGGCGGGCCGGTCACGTCCGGCGGCAAACTGTTCGTCGGGACGAACAACGAGCGGCCCAGGAACCCCCGCGACATCAAGAAGTCGGCCGACGGCGACGAGCCGATCGACAAGGGCATCGTCCTGTGCCTGGAGGAGGCCACCGGCAAATTCCTGTGGCAGGCCGTCCACGACAAGCTGCCCGACCGGTTCGCCAAGGACTGGCCGAAGGAGGGTGTCTGCTCGACCCCGCAACTGGACGGCGACCGGGTGTACTACACGTCCAACCGCTGCACCCTCGTGTGCCTGGACGCGAGCGGGTTCAAGAAGGGACTGAAGCCGCTCAAGAACTACGACGATCCGGTCAAGAAGGATGTCGTGTACGACACCGCGACGGACGCCGGCGTGGTGTGGGAATTGGACATGATGAAGGAACTGGGCGTGTCCCCGCACAACATGACCTCGTCCAATCCGCTGCTGGTCGGCGACATCCTCTTCCTGAACACGGCCAACGGGGTGGACGAGAACCACACCAACATCCCGGCCCCGCAGGCCCCCAGCTTCATCGCCGTGGATAAGAACAGCGGCAAGGTGCTGTGGAAGCGGAGCGACCCCGGCAAGAACATCATGCACGGCCAGTGGGCGAACGCCGCCTACGGCGACGTGGGCGGTGTCAAGCAGGTCATCTTCCCCGGCGGCGACGGCTGGCTGTACGCCTTCACCCCGGAAACCGGCGACCTGGTGTGGAAGTTCGACGCCAACCCGAAGGCGGCCGTGTACGACCTCGGCGGCACCGGCGACAAGAGCGACTTCATCGGCACCCCGGTCGTCCACGACGGCAAGCTGTACATCGGCACCGGCCAGGACCCGGAACACTTCAGCGGCGTCGGCCACCTCTACTGCATCGATCTGGCCAAGGCGGCGGCCAACGCCAAGAAGAACAAGGACAAGGACGTGTCCCCGGAGCTGGTGGACAAGGTGGTGAAGGGGGACGACGGCAAGGACAAAGTCACCGGCAAGCCGAACCCGGACGCGGCCGCGGCGTGGCACTACGGCGGCCAGGACGCCCGCAAGTTCGTCCCCCGCGATTTCGCATTCGGCCGCACCATGTGCACCGCCTGCGTCGCGGACGACATCCTGTACATCGCCGAGGTGTCCGGGTACTTCCACTGCCTGGACGCCAAGACCGGCAAGAAGTTCTGGCAGTACGACATGAAGGGGGCCGTGTGGGGGTCGCCGTACTTCGTGGACGGCAAGGTGTTCATGGCCACCGAGGGGTCGGAGTTGTTCGTGTTCAAGCACTCCAAGACGCCGAAGGTGATCGACGAGTTGGACAACCCGGCCGCCGCCGACCAGAAGTCGTTCAACAACATGGTGAAGGCGAAGCGGAAGCTGGTGGAGGCCGAGTACCTGATCGCCAAGATCGAGTACGACGCCCCCATCCGCAGCACCCCCGTGGTGTCGAACGGCACGCTGTACGTGATGACCGAGAACACCTTGTACGCCTTCAAGTCGAAGAAGTGACCGCCCCGTCGTCTTCGGTGAACCGGCGGCGTGAGCCGCCTGGGGGTTTTTACCCAGGCGGCTCTCGCCGCCGGTTCGCCGGATTGGTTGCAGTATCCCAAGCCCACCGTCGCGTGGGCTTTTTCCGTTGAGTTCGGCTACAAATAGCGGTACTCATTTCGACCCACTCCCACCCCGCCCAGGACACGTCCCGCGATGAAAGACACCCCCGGCAAGCCGGCCCCCGTCGCCGGCACCACCCTCGACGAGCGGATCGCCAACGCCCGCACCCAACTGGACGCGCAGATCCGCGAGGTGGTCCGCTGGCACTTCTCGCCGGACACCGGCACGCCGTTCTGGCTGGAGAAGGCCAAGGAGTTCACGTTCGACCCGCTGACCGAGGTGAGCGGCTGGGACGACGTGCGGAAGTTCCCCATCTTCGAGGACGACTGGCTGCGGGGCGGGCCGGTGCGGAAGTGGGTGCCGAAGGGGTACGCCGACCGGCCGGTGTACGTGTTCGAGACGGGCGGCACCACCGGCCTGCCCAAGTCCCGCATCGTCATCGACGACTTCAAGATCGACTACGAGATGATGTCCGACACGCTGCCGGACAAGTCGTTCCCGAGGGGGTCGAACTGGCTCATGCTGGGGCCGTCCGGCCCCCGCCGGCTGCGGCTGGCCATCGAACACCTGGCGCAGTACCGCGGCGGCATCTGCTTCGCCATCGACCTCGACCCGCGCTATGTGGTGAAGTGCATCAAGGAGCGGAAGATCGCCGAGGCGAACGCCTACAAGCAGCACTGCATCGACCAGGCCATCACCGTGCTGGCCGGCGGGCACGACATCAAGTGCATGTTCACCACGCCGAAGCTGCTGGCCGCGTTCGACGAGTCGCTGCGGGCCGGCAAGCTGGAGGACAAGTACCGCGAGCTGAAGAAGCCGATCCCGGCCGGCGGGCTGACGACCATCAAGAGTACCGGCATCCGCGGCATCTTCAGCGGCGGCACCGAGTTCACCCCGGACTTCACCCGCGAAGCCTACGAGGAGATGCTGGACAACGGCGACGTGTACATGACGCCGACCTACGGCAACACGCTGATGGGGCTGGCGTGCAGCAAGCCCATCGGCCCGCACGACGGGTTCAAGATCAGCTACCACGCGCCGCAGCCGCGGGCCGTCATCGAGGTGGTGAACCCGAAGGACTTCGACGAGGTGGTGCCCTACGGCGGCACCGGCCGGGTGCTGCTGTCCACGTTCACCAAGGAGTTCTTCGTCCCCCGCTTCCCGGAACGGGACGAGGGCGAGCGGGAGAAGCCGTTCCTCACCTTCCCGTGGGACGGGGTGAGCGGCGTCCGCCCGTTCGCGGAACTGGCCGGCGGCACCGTCGTGGGCGTATACTGACCGGCGGCCGAACGGCACGGACGGCCCGCTCCTCCTGGAGTTGATCGCCAACGAACTGCGAGCGGGCGGGCCGGCCATCGGCAGTGAATAGGAGAGGTCGCCCAGGATCGCCGGCTCCAGTCGAGACCTCACCCCTGGCCGGACAGGAAGAGGCTTCAACCCGCATCCGGGGAATGCGGGGGCGGTTCGACTGGTCGCCACCCGCCTCTTCATCCAATCTTCGCTTGCCGCGCTTCGCGGATCGCATTCAACAACCCTGCCGATCCGTTCCCGCCTCTCGCAGGTGCCCGCCATGCTCCGCCTCGTCGCGCTGCTCCTCCTCGCAGTTCCGGCCCTCGCCCAGCCGCCCGCGCCGGCCGGGCCGGTGTCCCGCATCGCGTTCGGGTCGTGCGCCGACCAGAACAAGCCGTGCCCCATCTGGGACAAGCTGACCGAGGCGAAGCCGGAACTGACGCTCATGCTCGGCGACACCATCTACGCCGACATCGAGAACGGCAAGCTGAAGAAGCCGAACGTCGAGAAGATTCAGAAGAGTTGGGACGAACTGGCGGCACTCCCCGCGTGGCAGAAACTGCGCGCCAGCAGCTACATGCTCGCCACCTGGGACGATCACGACTACGGGCTGAACGACGCCGGCGTCGAGTGGGAACACAAGGACGCGGCCCAGAAGATCTTCCACGACTTCTTCGGCACCCCGGCCGACTCGCCCCGCCGCACGATGAAGGGCGTGTACCACGCCGAGACGTTCGGCCCGGTCGGGAAGCGGGTGCAAGTCCTCGTGCTGGACACGCGGTACTTTCGCACCGCCCTCCGCAAGGATACCAAACGGTTGCCCGGCACCACCATCGTCCCGTATTTGCCGGTGACGGACGCCGACGCTTCCATGCTCGGCGCGGACCAGTGGAAGTGGCTGGAAGCGGAACTGAAGAAGCCGGCCGAGGTCCGCATCCTGGTCAGCAGCATCCAGCTCATCAGCGACGACCACCCGTTCGAGAAGTGGGCGAACATGCCGAACGAGCGGGCGAAGTTGTACGAGTTGATTAAATCCACCGGCGCGAGTGGCGTGGTCGTCGTCAGCGGAGACCGGCACCTCGGCGAAATCTCCCTCGACACCACCAGTGCCGGCTACCCGCTGTACGACGCCACCAGTAGCGGGCTGAACCAGGCGAGCCAGACGTTCCGCCTGCCGGAGAAGAACAAGCAGCGCGTCTCGGCCATGCCCTACGGCAACAACTTCGGCATGATCGTCATCGACTGGGCGAAGGCCGACCCGATGATTTCCCTCCAACTGCGGCACGAGGACGGCGAGGTCGCCTGCCAGGTGAAAGTGCCGCTTAGCAAACTGACGGCGAAGGGTGGGGCGAAAAACCCGGCGAAGGCGGTCCCGCGGCCGGACGGCGTCCTTAGCCCGGCCGAGGCCATCAAGAAGGTGGGCGAGGAGGCGACGGTGCAGTTCGCGGTGGCGGCCGGCCGGGTGGTGAGCGGCGGCAAGCGCATCCTGCTGAACTCGGACGCCGACTTCAAGGCGAAGGACAACTTCACGGTCGTCGTCAACGAGAAGGCGATGACCGGCCCGTTCGAGAAAGCCACGTTCGACACCTTCAAGGGCAAGACCGTCCGCGCCAAGGGCAAGGTGACGGAGTTCAAGGACGCCCCGCAGATCCAGATCGACGACGCGAGGAACCTGGAGATCGTCGAGGCGAAGAAGGAGTGACAGGTTT
>JAYUFU010000299.1:0-4924 GCA_043738505.1 Fimbriiglobus sp.
TGCCACTCCCTGGCGGTCGCGGCTCGCAAGCACAGATGCCACCCCCGGCGGTCGCGGCGCGCAAGAAGGGCGGGAATCTCTGGCCGTCGGCGCAACGAAACCGACAATACCGGCGTTAGGAGTCCTGTCCCGCCGTCCCCGCTTCCCCCCCCAGGAACCCCGCGCCATGTTCACCCCGCTCGTCCTGGCCACCCTGATGGCCGCCCCCGCGCAGGGCGGCGGCCTGTCCCTCGTCAACATCGCCTCCACCTACGGCATCCTCGGCCCGGTGCGGGCCAACACCGCGCTCCTGCCCGGCGACGTGCTGTGCGTGCGGTTCGACATCGACGGCATCACCATCGCCAAGGACGGCAAGGTGACGTACACGATGCAGCAGGAGGTGATCGACAAGGCCGGCGAATCGACGTTCAAGCCGGACGCGGTGAACCGGGTGGACCAGGCCCCGCTCGGCGGCGGCAAGCTGCCCGGCTACACGTTCGTGACGGCCGGCCTGGACCTGCCGCCGGGCGAGTACACGCTGAAGATGACCGTCACCGACAACGCGGCGGCGGCGAACAAGGCGACCAAGTCGTTCGACCAGAAGTTCACCGTCCGGAAGGCCGACTTCGGCATCGTCGCCGTGTACGCCAGCGCCGACCACCAGGGGCGGCTGCCGGCGGCCACCACCGGCGTCGTCGGCGGGTCCATCTTCCTGCACTTCTCGGCCGTCGGGTTCGAGAAGGACAAGGTGAAGAAGCAGCCGGACCTGGTGTTCGAGATGGTGCCGGTGGAGAACGGCAAGCCGACCACCGACGCGGCCGCCGTGTGGGAAGTCAAGGACGGCGTGGACGAGAAGGACGCGACGTACTCGATGCGGTACCCGGTGCCGTTCACCCGGCCGGGCAAGTTCGCCGTCCGCCTGACGGTGACGGACAAGATCACCAAGAAGACGGCCACCGTGGACGTGCCGGTGACGGTGCTGCCCGCCGACAAGTGAGCCGACCGAAGGCCGGATCGGCCCGACATCGTCGTCGGGCACGGTTCCGGCCGTCGGGCCTCGTTCCCCTGCGGGGAACTCGACCGCGACCGACACCCCGCCGCGCCCTGCAACCGGATCGCTCACTTCTTCGCCTTCAACTCGTCGCGGATCTCGGCCAGCAGCTTCTCGCTGGCGGTCGGCTCGACCGGCTTCGCTTCCTCCTTCTTCTTCATCAGGTTCACCCCCTTCACCACCATGAAGAGGCAGAACCCGATGATGACGAAGTTGATGACCGTCTGGAAGAAGTTGCCGATGCCGAGACGGGCGTCGCCGTACCCGACGGTGAGGCCGGAGATGTCGAACCCGCCCGTCAGCAGACCGATGACGGGCATGAAGATGTCCTTCACCAGCGACGCGACGATGCCGCCGAACGCCCCGCCGATGACCACTCCGACCGCCAGGTCCACCACGTTGCCGCGGAGAATGAACGCCTTGAACTCGGACACCATGCTCATGACCCGCCCTCAGTCGTGACGCCGGGCGCGGCCACCGGCGACGGCCGGCGACAGGGAGAACGCGCGGGGCGTCGCGGGAGGGTTGTAACCGACGGCGACTTGCGATGGTAGGGCGGTTTGGCGAACCGGGTGTAACAACGGATTCCGCCAGGTTTTCAGACCCCTCCCCGTTCCGGAGAGGGTGTGATCAAAACGACATCGCGGTCGAGAATCCGCTCAGGTATTCGTGCGCCCACGGGGTTTCGCGGTAACGATTCCCACTTGAACACCCCCTCTCCATTTATGGGGAGGGGGACGGGGGGTGGGGTCTCTGCGGAAGACCCGCCCGTCACTTCCCCTCGGCGGCCTTCGCCTCGCCGGTCAGCTCGGCGTCCATGGCGATGGCGTCGGCGCTCTCCCGCTTGGACTGCCACCACGCCCACGCCACCGCCAGACCCGCCACGGCGATCACCGCCGCCCCGATGGTCCACCCCTCGGTGCCGTCCTTCACGTTGTACCGGATGACCAGCGGCAGCGCCAGCAGGCTGACCATGTTCATCACCTTGATGAGCGGGTTGATGGCCGGCCCGGCGGTGTCCTTCAGCGGGTCGCCGACGGTGTCGCCGGTCACGCTCGCCTTGTGCTTGTCGCTCCCCTTGCCGCCGAACGCGGTGCGGGGTTCGTCCTCGACCATCTTCTTGGCGTTGTCCCACGCGCCGCCGGCGTTCGACATGAACACCGCCAGGAGCTGGCCGACCACGATCATCCCCGCCAGGAACCCGCCGAGGGCATACGGCCCCAGGAGGAAGCCGACCACCAGCGGGGTGCCGATGGCCAAGAGACCCGGCCCGATCAGCTCCTTCTGCGCGGTGCCCGTGCAGATGTCCACCACGCGGCCGTAGTCCGGCTTCCGCGACCCGCTCCAGATCTCCGGGTCGCGGAACTGCTTGCGGCACTCGTTCACGATGAGGAACGCGGCCCGGCCGACGGCGCGGATGGTCATGGCGCTGAACAGCAGCGGCACCGCCCCGCCGATGAGCATCCCGATGAACACGAACGGGTCGGCGACGGTCAGGTTCGACGACCCGCGCTTGAAGTCGTCCACCGTCAGTTGACCGATCTTCTCCTCGGCCCCCGTCACCAGCACGGCGATGAAGCTGGCGAACAGACTCACGGCCGCGATGACCGCCGAGCCGATGGCGATGCCCTTGGTGATGGCCTTAGTGGTGTTGCCCACGGCGTCCAGGTCGGCCAGGATTTGCCGGGTGGCCTTCACCTCGCTGTCCGGCATCCGCTCCGGGTGGTCGGCGGGCAAGTCTCTGCCGTTGGCGTCGCGGTTGAAGGCCATCTCGCCGATGCCGTTGGCGTTGTCGGCGATGGGGCCGAACACGTCCATGCTGACGGTGTCGCCGGTCAGCGTCAGCATGCCGACGCCGCACAGGGCCACCCCGTAGGCGATGAACAGCAGGTTGCCGGTGCCGGAGTAAACCATCACCGCGCCGAGGATGGCCGAGGCGATGATGAGCGCCGCCCAAACCGAGCTTTCGTACCCCAGGGCCAGTCCAGAGATGATGTTCGTGGCGTGTCCGGTGCGGCTCGCCTTCACCACGTCCTTCACCGGCTGGTAGTCGGTGCTGGTCCAGTACTCGGTGCAGCGGTTCAGTGCCACCGCCAGCAGGATGCCGACGAAACAGCAGAGAACGGCCGACATGTCCAGCCCCGGCTTCAGCGACGTGTACTTGGCGGCCAGTGCCATTGCGTCGAACGACATGGGCTTTATCGCATTCTCCCCGACTCTTTCAAACTTGGCCACCCCGACGCTAACCAACCGCTCACGTTCTTCCGGGGTGAGCGCCCGCCACTTCTCGCTCACCGACTTGCGGTAGGCGTCGATCGTCCGCGCCATCGCTTCCGCACGCGGCGAGTCGTGCCCTTCCGCCTTGCAGACGGCCTTCATGTCGGCTTCCATGCGGGCGCAGTCTAACGGCGGCAGTCCCAGCACCTTCTGGAACACGGCGTCCTTGTACATGCCGCGATCAATGGCCACCGACACCACGTACTCCGGCTCGAACCGCAGGTACACGAATCCGACCGCCGAGAAGCCAATCACGCTGATGACGGCCGACCGCCAGAAGCCGCGATTGATGCTCTTCATGGCTGACGTGGCGTTGCCGGTCGTCATGCCCCGACCGACGAGCGCGGTCGAAATCATGCTGCTGACCACGCCAACGGCCATCACCAGCAGCGGGAAGATCATCCCTTTGAAGCCGAGCGCGGCGAAGCCGAGGATGACCGACGCCACCATCGTGACGGCGTAGCTCTCGAACACGTCCGCCGCCATGCCGGCGCAGTCGCCGACGTTGTCGCCGACGTTGTCCGCGATGGTGGCGGCGTTGCGGGGGTCGTCCTCCGGCATGTCCTTCTCGATCTTGCCGACGAGGTCCGCGCCCACGTCCGCCGCCTTCGTGTAGATGCCGCCGCCGACTCGCATGAACAGCGCCAGCAGCGACCCGCCGAAGCCGAAGCCGAGCAGCGTTTCGTAGGCCAGTTCGCCGAAGAAGAGCAGGTTCAACGTGCCGCCCAGCAGCCCCAGGCCGCAGGTGAACATGCCGGTGACGGTGCCCGTCTTGTACGCCAGCCGCATGGCCTCGCCGAAGCTCTTCTTCGCCGCCGCTGCCACCCGCAGGTTGCCGGCCGTGGCCAGTCTCATGCCGATGAACCCGACGCCGGCGCTGAAGATCGCGCCCATCAGGAACGCCACCCCGCGCCCCAGCGTGACGGCCACCCGCTCGGCGTGCGTCCCGTGGACATCGGCCAACTGCCACGGCCACTTGGCGACGACGATCAGCCCGGTGAGGACGACGAGCAGAATGAAGACGACGCGGAATTGCCGGCTGAGGTAGGCGTCGGCTCCGTCGCGCACGGCCTTCGCCACGGCTTGCATCGCCGACGTGCCGGTGTCGTTCGCGTACACCTGCTTGGACAGCAGGAAGGCGTACACCAGCCCGGCGACGGCGATGCCCAGCGCGATCAGCAGGCCGGCTTTTTCGATGAGCGGGAACGCCGCGTCGGTGACGAATTGGAACGGCTGCCAGCCGAACGGCAGGCCGCCGGACGCCGGGGCGGCTCCGAACAACCCGACGGTGGCGACGGCCAATATCAACGGGACGACGGGAAAGCCGCGCGGCTTGCGAGGGCGGGCGAGAGAGTCGGATCGCATGGGTGGCCGCGAGTCCTGGGAAGGCACGGAAGCCCCTCCGGTCGCGGGCGGCGGAGGGAGAGGCGGCCGGCGAGCGGCCCCGCGCGCGGTCGGTGGGGAACAATCCGGCCATCATAGGTTGCCCGACGGCCGGTAGACCGATCAGATTACTTGAATTCTTCACCCCGTCCACGTTCTTGCGGCCCGCGGTTCGACGAGAACCGCCGCACCCCTTCGCGCCGGTGGCGTCTCAGTTTGGCCTGTTGTCGGCGT
>JAYUFU010000300.1:0-14266 GCA_043738505.1 Fimbriiglobus sp.
TTCGCCCCTTGCTGGCGCGGCGGGGTAACGAGTGGAGGTCACCGCACGGCGGCCTTGACGATGGCGAGGAACGAGTCGGCCTTCAGGCTGGCCCCGCCGACGAGCGCGCCGTCCACGTCCGGCAAGTGCAACAGCGTGGCGGCGTTGTCCGCCTTCACCGACCCGCCGTACTGGATGATGACACCGTTGGCGACGGCGTCACCGAATAGGGTCCGGACCGTCCCCCGGACGAAGGCGTGCGCGGCCTGGGCCTGGTCCGGGGTGGCCACCTTGCCGGTGCCGATGGCCCAGACCGGCTCGTAGGCGAGGACGACGTTCGCCATCTGGTCGGGGGTCAACCCGGCGATGCCCTCGCGCAACTGCTTGGCGAGGACGGATTCGGTCTGGCCCGCTTCCCGTTCGGCCAGCAGCTCGCCGACGCAGAAGATCACCTTCAGCCCGGCGGCGAGCGCGGCGCGGGTCTTCTTCAGCAGCACGTCGTTGGTTTCGCCCATCCCGTGCCGGCGTTCGCTGTGGCCGAGGATGACGCAGTCGCAGCCGGCGTCCTTGAGCATGGCCGGGGCCACCTCGCCGGTGAACGCGCCTTCGGTCTCGAAGTGGCAGTTCTGCCCGCCGAGCAGCACCGGCGACCCGGCGAGCGCGCCCTTCACCGCGTTCAGCCACGGGAACGGCGGACAGACCGCCACCATTACTTCCGGTACGGCCGAAGCCCCGGCCGCGACGGCGGCCGCGAGGTCTTTCGCCCCGCCCAGGGTGGTGTACATCTTCCAGTTGCCGGCAATGAACTTCGGCCGCATCGTGGGTGTCTCCGCAGTGTGTGGAATCAAGAAGACGACGACCCACAGGGGCACGGGGAAGAGAATGGACAGGATTGAAGGCAGGATGAAAGACAGGCGATCTCCATCCGTGATTTCATCCTGTGATCCTGTCCATACTTTCTTTCTCTTTTCTCCCGATTTCTCTGTGCCTCTGTGTCTCTGTGGTTAGTTCTTGCTCATATCAACTCGCCGGCCAGAAGTGCCGGCCGAGGGCGTCGGCGAGCCGCTTCAGGTCGCCCATCAGGTCGAGGAACTGGTGCGGCAGCAGCGCCTGCGGGCCGTCGCTCATGGCCTTCTCCGGGCAGTTGTGGACTTCCACATGCACCCCGTCGGCACCCGCCGCGACGCTCGCCCGGCACATGCTCGGGATCAGGTCCGGCCGGCCGGTGGCGTGGCTCGGGTCCACGATGATCGGCAGGTGCGACTGCCCCTTCACGTTCGGCACGGCGGACATGTCGAGCATGTTCCGGGTGCTGTCTTCGAAGCTGCGGACGCCCCGCTCGCACAGCACCACGCCGGTGTTGCCCTCGGAGAGGATGTACTCGGCGCTCATGAGCAAATCCCTCACCGTCGCGCTCATGCCGCGCTTCAGCAGCACCGGGATCTTCGTCTTGCCGATCTCCTTCAGCAGGTCGAAGTTCTGCATGTTCCGCGCGCCGACCTGATACATGTCGGTGTAGCGGCCGATCAAGTCCACCTGGCGCGGGTCCATCACCTCCGTGACCACCGGCATGTCGTACTTGTCGCCCACGTCGCGGAGGATCTTCAGCCCGTCCTCGCCCATGCCCTGGAAGGCGTAGGGGCTGGTGCGGGGCTTGAACGCGCCGCCGCGGAGGATGTTCGCGCCGCCGGCCTTCACGTACCGGGCGACGGTGTCCATCGTCTCGTAGTTCTCGACCGCGCACGGGCCGGCGATCATGGCCAGGCTGCCGCCGCCGACCGCCACCTTGCCGACGTACACGACGCTGTCCGCATTTTGGAACTCGCGGGAGGCCAGCTTGAACGGCTTCATGATCGGCAGCGCCTGCTCGACGCCGGGAATCTGGAGCAGCATGTCGGCCTGCGGCTTCGTCTCGTCGCCGATCACGCCGATGATGGTCCGCGTCTCGCCGCGCGACACGTGCGGGGTGAAGCCGAGCTCCTTGATGCGGTCCACCACGTGGTCGATCTGTTCGAGGGTGGCGTCCGGCCGGATGACGAGAATCATGGTGGGAAGTCGGGTCGGGGGAGAGGGCGGAACCAAGCCTCCCCCATGTTATCGCCGCCCGGCGGAACGGGAACGGCCGGCGGCGAATCCGCTACACCGGGACGCCACCGTTCGCTACACTCCGCCGTGCCCCCCTGCCGCCCCGTCCCGGAGTCGCCATGTACGGATTCGCCTGGCTGTCGGCCGCCGCCGGCCTCGCCTCCCTGTTCTTCACGATGCACCTGTTCCAGTACCTCGGCTTGCGAGTGCGGAACTCGGCCCTGCCGGACGGCGAGAAGGATCCGCAGTTGGGGCGGAAGTTCGTCCTCCACGTGTTCGCCCACCTGAGCGTGCTGCTCATCCTGGTGGGCGTGACGGTGTCGGTCATCGACGTGCTGGACTACGTATTCGAGCCGAACAAGAACCGCATGGCCGGGCCGGGGCGGGGCGGGTTCGGGCCGGGCGGGTTCAACCCGCCGCCGCCGCCGAGGGGCGAGTGGTTCAACGAGGCGCAGCGGACGGCCGCCGGCCTGCTCGCGTCCGGCTTCCTGCACTTCGTACTGTTCTTCGTGATCCTGCTGGTGGCGACGAACAACGCCTCGCGCCGGCTGGTCGCGCGGTCGTTCGTGCTGGCCCGACTCGTGCTGGCCGGCGTCCTCTCGATGGGCGCGACGACCACGTTCCTGATCGTCATGCTGCAAAAGGGGGACACCAACTACGACGCGCTCAAGGTGGCCATCGGGCTGGGGCTGGTGTGGGGGCCGACGGCCCTGATTCACCTCCTGCTGGCGATGGGCGTCCGGGATAAGAAGAAAGGCGACCGTGCGGAGCGCGATGACCGCGAGCCGCGGGACCGGGACGACCGCGACGACCGGGGGCGCGACCGCCGCGGGTACTGACCGCCGCCGGCGGGTCCGGTAGAATTGTCCGGACCCACACCTCCGACGCGGTGCCGCCATGAAGAATCTGATCCCGCAAGAGTTGGCCCAGTTCGCCCGCGGCTACCGGTTCGCGGCCGGCAAGCTGCGCCGCGTGCGGGTGCTGGTGGACGGCGGCGCGGTGGCCGTCGAGTTCGGCCTCGTCGTCAACGGGGCCGTGAAGGACTTGGGGACGGACGCCAAGGAAGTGCGGCTGAAAATCCGCCTGGAGGGGGTCGAGGAGTACCGCTTCCAGAAGCGGCCGAGTTCGCGGGTGGGCAAGGTGCCGGACGTGAAGTTCGGCTACTTCGAGGGGCTGTTCTTCGTGAACTTGGACGCCTGGGGGCTGCAACCCGGCGAGGTGCCCGGCCTGCACGACTACCGCGCGTCCGACACCTACGCCGCCGGCCGGTCCTTGCTGTGGGAAGAGGTGAAGGCCGTGCCGGCGGAGCCGGAAGCGTGAGCGACGGTTTCGGCGGCCCGTCGCTCACGCTTCCGGCTCCGACCGGTCGTCACTTCTTCGGTAGCTGCTTGTTCAACTCCTCGGCGAACCGCAGGTGGGCCTTGTCGTAGCCCGGCGGGGCGGTGGCCGCGCCGCCCGCGCTGGGGCCGCCGGGCTGCGTGTCCGGGCCGGTCAGCCGGGTGTTCGCGCCACTGCCGTCGCTGACGTTCCGCTTCGGGTCGGGGCCGGGCTGCCGCGCCTCGGCCGCCTTCGCCTGCTCCACCTCCGTCCGCTGGCGGGCGACCGCCGCCTCGTAGCCCTTGATGAAGTCGGCCATCTCCTTCGCGGACATGTCGGCCTTCTTCAGGAACTCCGGGTTGTCCTTGAACTCCTTGAAGTTCTTCAGTTGCAGTTCGGCGGCCTTCAGGCGGTTCGCCGGGTTGTCCTCCAGCGGCTTCCCGTCCGGCCCTTTCGGGGGAACGCCACCGGTCTTCCACTGCTGGTCCTGCTGCTCCTTGGCCTGCTTCGCCATCTGCTCCAGCTTCTCCTTCGCGGCCTCGGCCTTCTTCGGGTCGTTGCCCTTCAAATCCTGTTGCAGGTTCTCGCGCGCCTCCTTGCCGATCTGCTGGTCGAGCTTTTCTTCGGCCGCCTTCCGCTTGCCCTCGTCCATCCCGGCCAGGTCTTTCGCGGCGTCGGCCAGCTCCTGCTTCTCCTTCTCGGTCAGCTCGCGCGGCTTGGCGTTGGGGTCGTTCGCCTTCTGGCCGGCCTGCTGTTTGGCTAACTCCTCCTCTTGCTTCTTGGCGTCCGCCCGCTGCTTCTCGTCCATCGACTTCTTGTCCGCCGCCACCTGCTCCGCCTTCTTGCGGACATCCTCGCCGACGGTCTTGTCCAGCTTTTCCTTGGCCGCGTCGCGGGTCGCCTTGTCGTCCGAGCCGAGGTCCTCGACGTTCTTCTCGAAGTCCTTCGCCTGCTGCTGGAGTTTCTCCCGCTGGCCCTTGCCGATGAGGTCGTCCGCCTTCTTCTCGGCGGCCTTCCGCTTGTCGGCGTCGGGGTTGTTGAGGTCCTTGGCGGCCTCGCCGAGTTTCTCCTTCTCGTCTTTGGTCAGGTCGCGCGGCTTCTCGGTGCCGCCCTGCTCGCCCTTCCCGGCTTGCTTGGCCAGGTCTTCCAGCTTCTTCTTGGCGGCCTCGCGCTTCGCCGGGTCGTCGGAGCCGAGGTCGTTCGCGGCGTCCTCGAACTCTTTCTGCTTGGCGGCGTCGGGTTTGCCGCCGTTGCCCTGCTGCGTCGGCTTCTGTTCGCCCTTCTCGGTGGGCTGGGCGTTCGGGTCGGTCATGGGGTCCGGCTTCGCGCCTTCGCCCTTCCCTTCGCCGGCCTGCTCTTCCGGCTTCATCGGATCGGTGCCCTTCGGCGGCTCCTTGCCCTCGGCCGGTTCCGGCTTGGTGCCCATCGGCGCGCCCTTGTTCGGGTCGGGCTTGCCCGCGCCCTCCTTCACCGGCTCCTTGCCGCGGCCGTCGCCGGGCTTCTGGTCCGGGTCGGGCTTCGGCTGCTCAGCGCCCGGCTTCGGCTGTTCGGTGGCATCGCCCTGTTGACCGGGTTCCGGTTTCTTCTGCTCGCCACGGTTCACGTCGCCGCTCGGCTTGCCCTGGCCGGCGTTCTTCGGCCCGTCCTTCTCGCCGGCCTTCGGCTCCGGCTTCGGGTCCATCGGGTCTTTCGGCTCTTCGCCGGCCCCTTTGCCGCCAGCTCCGTCGGTGTCGCGCGGCTTCTCGCCGGGCTTGAGCGGCGGCTTCTCGGCCTGACCCGGCAGCGGCTTGCTGCTCTTGTCCTGGCCCGCGCCGTCCTGGTCGTTCGGCTTCGGCCCTTGCTTCGGCGCGGCGTTCGGGTCGCCGGCGTTGGGGTCTTCGCCCGGCTTCGGTTCCGGCTTCGCCTCGGTCTTGTTCGGCTGCTGAACGTCGCCCGCGCCTTTGCCTTCCCCGTCCCCGGACTTCGGGTCCATCGGCTCCGGCTTGTTCTGACCGGCGTCCGGCGGCGGTTGGCCCTTGTCGCCGGGCTTGCCCTGGGCCGACTGCTCCTCCGGCATGTTCTTCTGCGGGTTCGGGTCGCCCTTCGCCTGGCCCGGCTGATTCTGCTGCTCGTCGATCTTGTTCTGAAGCTCCTCCGCCTTCTTCCGCGCGGCGTCGTCGGCCGGGTTCGGCTGCTCCGGCGGCTTGGCGGTCGGGTCGGGTTTCGTCTTCGGCTCCTGGCCTTCTGGCGGCTTCTGGTTCGGGTCGTTCTCGCCCATGCCGCCGTTCATCGGGTCGCCTTTCTCCGGCTGGTTCGGGTTCTTCTCGCGGTTCTGGGGCTGTTGCGGGTCGCGCTTCTCGCCCTTGTTCTTCTCGTCCTGCTGCTGGTTGTTCTGCTTCTCGTCGGCCTGCCGCTTCTCTTGCTGCTTCTGTTGCTCCTGCTGCTTCATCGGCTCCATTTCCGGCTTGGTCAGCCGCACCCGCTGCACCTTCGACTTGCCGACGTTCGCCGCCGGGACGGTGCAATTGTCGGTCGCCTCGACCCAGTATTCGAGGACGGTGTCGGGTTGCAGCACGACCGGCTTGCCGTCGGTGCCTTTGAGGGCGTCCAGCTTCACCGAGTCCTTGTAATCCAGGCTCGTCGGGTAGCTCTTGTCGGTGTCCCGCTGGAAGGTCTTGCCCTCACGGAAGGGCTTCGGGGCGATCGCGGGACCGCCGGCGACCTTGAACTTGAGCGTCGCCGAGGCGATGCCGTGGTCGTCGCCGACGAGGGCGTCCACGTCCAGCCGGCCGGTCGTCGGCAGGACGACTTCCTCCGTCTCCGGTTTCAGGATGGCGACGGTCGGCGGCTGATCGACGTACACCTCGATCGGGTACGGCACCGTCGCCCCGCTGTCCTCGCCTTCGGTGCTGGCGAACCGGATCGTGTACGTCCCCTTGTCTTGCAGGGTCAGCTTGAATCGCAGGGAGTCCTTGCCGTCGCCGACGACTTCGCCCACGACCGGCGTCTCTTGCCCGGCGATGTCCGTGGTCAGCGTGCCGGCCTTCACGGTGCGGTTGGTCTTCACCGTGAACGCGACGTTCGTGCCCCGGAAGCCGTCGATCCGCGGCTCGCGGCCGGTGTCGGGCTTCAGCCGCAGGTATTCCGGGTACTCGTACTTCGCCTCGAAGGTCTGGATCATCGGCCGGGCGCGGACGGTGACGCGGTACTCCGGCGTCTCGGCGTCGCCGGCGGCCACGCGGTACCAGAACCCGTTCTGGATGTGTTCCCGCTTGGCGGTGAACGAGTACTCGCGGATGGTGTCGCCCTTGTCGAACGGGTACTCGTCGAACTCGGCCGCGTCCGGGGTGTACCGCACCTTCAGCCGCACCTGCTGCGGGCTGCCGACGGTGGGGATGTTGCCCGTGACGTTGACGGCGAAGCCGATCTGCTGGCCGTCGGTGACGGTCAGGTCGCCCGTCGGCGCGACCAGTTCGATGCTGGTGCGGGTGACGATGGCCTTGTCGGTGAACGGGTTGAACGCGCGGCCGAGGAGCGACAGGAACTGCGACTTGAAGATGAGGAACAGCACCGCCAGCACGCCCACCAGAACCGCCACGACCCCGCCGGCCCACGCCATGCGGGTGGACGCCACGGCGTCGGCCGGGTCAGACTCGGCCAGACCCGCCGCCGCCTTCTGGCTCATCGCCGTCCGCACCGAGCCGGGGATGTCGCGGTCTTGCAGGTCCACCCAGTTGATGACGGCGTTCTTGGCGTCGGAGATGGTGCCTTCTACCTGCCGGGCGACGTACCGGGGGTTGACGGTGCGGCGATACGGGCGAGCGACCAGATACCAGCCGGCCGCACCCAGGACGGCGAGCAGGCCGACGAGGCCGAGCTGCCGCGACCACGCCGGCAGGTCGAGCCAGCGGTCGAGCAGCACCACGGCGACGGCGTAGGCCAGCGCGACGGCGGCCACGATCAACCCGCCGGTGAGGGCGTCGTTCGCGCGGATCTTCCGCCCGGTGTCGTCCAGGGTGGTGCGGACGGCGTCGTCGTATTTACTGGCGGCCGGGGCCGGCTTCGGGTCGAGAACGGCGGGCATGGAAGCCTCTCCGCGCGGAGGTGGTGGACGCGAGGGTGTCATACCGGGGTTCGCCGGCCGACACCGCTCATTTTGAGATTATAACCGCAAACCGACCCCCGCGCGCAGCGGAACCCCGGCCGGTCGTTACGAACGGTGACGGAAGCGTTGCCGACTCCGGCGAAACGCGAATCAAGCATCCACGGCCCAATTCTCGACTTGGAGTCCCGGCACTCCAGAGAAGTCCCCGTCCATCGTCACGACGGTGCAGTTCGGCATCGTGCGAGCAATGGCCGCGATGGTGATGTCGTTCTGACCCAACGCCCGCCCGATACGTCTCAGCTCGAACGCGAGTCGGCCGTACTCGAACGAGACTTCCGTCGTCGCCAGCCAGACCCGCCACACTCGTGTCGCTTGGCGCAGACGGGTGAGGTTGAGTTCGCGGAATGGACTGCCTTCGGCGCGGAACGCCAACTCGCTCACGACCGGGCCGGCGACGCCAACTCGGTTCCCTTTCCGAGTCTCCGCTTGGGCCCGCTCGAAGACGCCCCGAGCCCGATCCAGGTACAGCCCGGCAATGCCGGTATCGAGCAGGAAGTGGGTCATCGGAAAACGTGCTCCAAGCCGCGCTCGGCGTTGTCGATGCCGTACTGGTTGATTTTCCGCTCCCAGGCCTCGAGGTCGGCCAAGACATCGGGCGGGATGTCAAACGGTTCGAGGGTTTGCATCGCCGCCAGGGTGCGTTCGATCTCCTCCGGCGTCATCGGCAGGTCGTCGTTGCTCAGGCCCTCTGGCAGGGTGACGTTGATCTCGGTGCCGTCCGGCAGATCGAGCAGTTCATCCAGTTCGATCCGCCCGCCGCGCACGATGCCGAGTACCGCACTCATGGTTCACCTCCGTAACTCCGCTTCAAGGCGATCCCCACGCCGTTATTCTATCATCGCAGCCGATCCCAAACGATACGAACGGTGACGGGTGGGGCAGAACTGCCGGTGTAGGTATCTGTTGGCGGGTTACTTTCCCGGCGTGAATGTCTTCAGAACGCACGTCGAGGTGTTCTTGCCCATCTCGGTCTCTTTCTTGACAAGCCCGACTCCCGGCGCGTACCAACTGGTTCTCCGGATGTCGTCGCCCTGTTTCCCGGCATCCACCGCCACGACGCGGATCGCGTCGTACTTGCCCGCCGGCACTTCGACGGGTTCCGGGCCGTAGGCCGTCAACTTGCTGGTGCCAGCCGGCCACGCGCCGGTGTACGTCTTCCAACTTCCCTTGTTCTCGTGCGGCAACTTCAGAACGAGGGACGGCGGATGCTTCTCATCCAGGCCCGCCACGACCGCGACGCCTTCGCGGGAGATTTTAAGTTCGAGGTCGGATTCCGAGCCGTGTTCGTCGAGGACGTGAACCTTGACGAGGATCGTATCGCCGTCCTTCTCCGCGGACGTGATGGTTTCCGTACTCGTCTTGCCGTTCCGTTCGTAGACCCATTTGGCTCCGACCTTCGCGGGAAAAAAGGGGAGCGCCTTCGGGTCGGGCTTCGGGATCGGGGCGGCATTGCCCGACAGGCCCAATCCGGTCAGAGTTGCGACAACGACGAGAGCGAAACGGAGCATCGGAGTTTCCAGGGGGAATCGGGGGAGTTCACGAGTCCGTCGGGCGGCGAAGCCGTCACCGACTATATCCTAAAGCCTGCCCTCGATCCAATGCGAGTGGTGGCGCATTCCTCCTCCGATCAAGGTTCCCCATGCCCATGCCCACCCTCTCGCACTTCGACGACGCCGGGGCCAGCCGCATGGTGGATGTCGGCGGCAAGGCGGAGACGCACCGCAGCGCCACCGCGTCGGCCGTGGTGCGGATGCTGCCCGCCACGCTCGCCCTCATCCGCAACAAGGAGCTGGCCAAGGGCGATGTCCTGGAGGTGGCCCGGCTGGCCGGCATCATGGCCGCCAAGCGAACGGCCGACCTGATTCCGCTGTGCCACCCGCTGCCGCTCACGGCGGTGGAGGTGAATTTCGCGTTCCCGGACGAATCGTCGCTCCGAATCGCCGTCACCGCGCGGGTTTTCGGCCGCACCGGTGTTGAGATGGAGGCCCTCACTGCGGTTAGCGTGGCGGCCCTGACCGTGTACGACATGTGCAAGGCGGTGGATCGCGGGATGACCATCGCCGCCGTCCGACTGGACGAGAAGACCGGCGGCAAGTCCGGCGACTTCCGGCGTGACGACGCGGCAGGGCATACCTAAACTGGGTCCGACGCGGACTCGCCCCCACGGGGACCGCCATCATGCCCGCCGCCACCCTCCCCGCCGTCGAGCCGATTGCCCCTGTGGTCGTCCCCCCCCTGCCGCGTGCCGTCGCCGCGTTCGCGCCCGTCGCCGCCGACATCGACGCCGCCGACCGCCTGTTCGCCGACGCGATGGCCCGCTACCGCTCGCCGTTCGGCCCGCTGCTGGCCCACCTGAAGCACTATCGCGGCAAGCGGCTCCGCCCGGCGCTGCTGCTGCTCGTGGCGAAGGCGTGCGGGAAGATCGCCCCGGCGCACCACACGCTGGCGGCCGTCGTCGAGATGATCCACACCGCCACGCTCGTTCACGACGACGTGCTGGACGAGGCCGACACCCGCCGGCACAACCCGACGTTCAACGCCGAGTGGGGCAACAAGGTCAGCATCCTGCTGGGCGACATGCTGTTCACCCACGCCTTCCACCTGACTTCGACCGTGGACCAGACTGCGTGTCGGTTGATCGGCGAGGCGACGAACAAGGTGTGCGCCGGCGAGCTGCTCCAGATCACCGAGCGGGGCAACCTGCGCCTGACCGAGGCCGACTACTACGCCATCGTGGACGGCAAGACGGCGGCGCTGACGGAAGCCTGCGGCCGCCTCGGGGCGCTGTACGCCGGGGCGACCGCGGACGTGGCCGACCGCATGGCCACCTACGGCCGGTCGCTCGGCATCGCCTTCCAGATCGCCGACGACCTGCTCGACCTGACCGGCGACGAAACCAAAGCCGGCAAGACGCTGGGCACGGACCTGGAACAGGGGAAACTCACCCTGCCGCTGATTCACGCCCTGAACACGCTGCCGGCGGGCGAGGCGGAGGACTTCCGCGACCTGCTCCGCTCGGCCGACGCCGGCAAGCGGGCGGCGGTGGCCGACGCGCTGATCCGCTCCGGCTCGCTGGTGTACGCCAAGCGGACGGCCGACGATTTCGCCCGCACCGCCCGCGCCGCGCTGGAGTGCCTGCCCGCGTCCGAATGCCGGGCCGTGCTGGAACAGCTCACCGAGTGGTCCGTCCGCCGCGAGAAGTGAGCGTAACAACTTTCGCCGTCGCGGGTTCCTCCGGGTGTTCCCCAACCTCGGAGACACCCATGTTCCCCGTCGCCGTCCTCGCCGCCGCGCTCGCGTCGTCCGCCTCCGAGCCGAAGACCGTCACCCTCACCGTCGGCGACTTGAAGCGCGAGGCGCTGGTGTTCGCCCCCACGAAGGCGACCGATTCGCCGCCGCTGGTGTTCGCCTTCCACGGCCACGGCGGGACGATGCGGCAGGCGTCCCGCAGCCTCGCCATCCACGACCACTGGCCGGAGGCCGTCGTGGTCTACCCGCAAGGGGTGCCGACGCCCGGCCAACTGACCGACCCGGACGGGAAGAAGTCCGGCTGGCAGGCGGCCGCCGGCAACCAGGACGACCGCGACCTGAAGTTCTTCGACGAACTGTTGAAGGCCGTCAAGAAGGACCACAAGACCGACGACAAGCGGGTTTACTGCACCGGTCACTCGAACGGCGGCGGCTTCACTTACCTGCTGTGGGCGAAGCGGGGCGACGTGTTCGCGGCAGTCGCCCCCAGCGCGGCGGCGGCCACCCGGTATGCGGCGGAATTGAAGCCGAAGCCGTGCCTGCATGTGACGGGCGAGGCCGACCCGCTGGTGAAGCCGGCCATGCAGAAGCGGACGACGGACGCGGTGCGGAAGGTGAACGGCTGCGCGGCCGACGGCAAGGAGTGGGCCAAGGCCGGCGACTTGGTGGGGACGATCTACGAATCGACGGGCGGGACGCCCTTCGTCGCGCTCGTCGGGCCGGGGACGCACACGTTCCCGGCCGACGCGCCGAAGCTGATCGTCAAGTTCTTCAAGGAACACGCGAAGAAGTAAGTCGGCCGAGGAAGAGCTAACCACAGAGGCACAGAGACACAGAGAAGAAAGAAGAGGGAAGGAGAGTTGATTGAAAACTCTTCTCCCTCTTGTCTTCTCCGTGTCTCTGTGCCTCTGTGGTTAATTCTTCCGTGTCGCGCTCACCCGTCGATGCTGTACAGGAAGTCCTCGTACCCCTTCTTCGCCTTGAACTCGTCGGCCATCAGCTTCTTCTCCTGGGCCGTCAGCGCGTCGATCTCCTTCTCCTGCGCGCTCAGCTTCTTCAGGTACTCGCCGTACACGTCGGCTTCCTTCGGCGTCTCCCGCAGGTTCGCCCGGATGCGGGCCTGGTCGGCGGTGATGCGGGCGTTGTCGGCCCGGACCTGTTGCAGGTCGCGGCGGACCACGTCCCACTTGCCTTTCAGCGTCAGCGCGTCCGTCAGCTTCGCCTTCAGCACCGGGGACGCCTCGTTCAGGCTGACCACCCAGCGGATCTGCTCGTCGCCGGAGTTCGTCAGCACCAGCTGCTCGCCGAGCATCTTCTCCTCCGTCACCTTGAACTCGCCGCTCTTCCCGGCCTCCACCTTCGTCTCGAACCGCCACAGCGCCGCCGTCTCCTCGATGTGCTTCTGGGTGTTCACCAGCTTGAACTGCTGGTTGGTGCGGTTCGGGTGTTCGATGACCAGCGTGCGGGCGGTGTCGCTCTTGTTGCTGATCTTGTACACCTTTTCGTCCACCTGCCGGCGGCTGATGAACACGCTCCCCTTGTTCGCCTTGATGTTCGTGATGGCGGTGCTACCGGAGCCGCTCTGCGGGATGACTTCGGTGCCCAGGTCGATGGCGAAGGCGATCATCCGTTCATCATTGGGGCTGATGTCGAGGAACCGCGCGTCGCCGGCGTAGGTGCTGCCCTCGTACACGGTGACGGGGCCTTGCGACAGGTTCGCGCCGGTCGTGTTCTTGAACCGCAGGCCGAGCAGCGGGTGCTTGGCCTGCACCGCCGGGTTGTAGATCGACACCCGCGTGCCGTCGATGTCCTTGCCGACGATGGGCAGCAGGGCCGACTTCTGGCGGGGCAGCGACACCGGCTGGTCGATGACGTACTGGAACGAGTCGCCCAGCTTGCTGGCGGTCGCGCCGGGATCGACGGCCGCCAGGTTCATCCGCTCGCTCATCTCCGCACCGAGAGCGTTGGCGTACTGCTTGTCGGCCTTCCGCTTCTCGTCCATCTTGCCGTCGGCGGCCACGCCGCGAGCGGCGAAGCCGCCGCCGCCCATGCCGCCGCCGGGACCGGGCATGCCGGGGGGGGCCATCGCCGACGCGGGAAGTGCGCTGGCGGCCATCGCGTCCTCGGGACGGTTGCGGATGCCGCCGTCATACGCCACCGGCCGCAGGGAGCGGAACAGCTCCGGCTCGACCGTCGGCCGCTGGATGAACAGCGGGTTGTACAGGTCCATCTTGAAGCTGATCGGCCGACCACTCACCAGCGCCATCTTCACCCCGCCCCAGTCCTCGTCGGTCGTGTTCTCGACGACGGCCCACCCTTGCAGGTACGGCTTCGCTTCCTTGTCCAACACGAGGCGGTAACTGGTCTTCCAGATGGGGGCTTCGATGACGTAGCCGACCTTCACCTTCCGCTTGCCGTCGCCGCTGAAGTGCATGCTGACGGCTTTCTTCAGGTTGTCGTGGCTCAGCGCCAGGGTGTCCAGCGCCCGCTTCAGCTCGTTCTCCAGCACCGGGTTGGTGAAGCGGACGCGCTGCACGTCGGCCATCTTCACGCTCCGCATCCCCTCGCCCGTCAGCAGCGTCAGCACGGTGGCGTCGATGACCGTCTGACCGGCGGGAATCTTCTGCGTCTCGATGCCGACGATGGTGCCGGTCAGGTTGCCCGGCTGGGCGGTGTTGCCCGGCTGCATGGTCACTTCGACCTTTTCGCCGCGGGCCTGCGTCAGGATGCCGGCGAGGGACGGCTGGCTGTTCAGGTTGATGGCGTAGCTGGCCAGCGTCCGCGACACCGGCTCGCGGCTGTCGTAGCTGACGGCCGTCACCTTGCCGCCGCTGAAATCCTGCAACGTCATCGACTTGATCAGGTCGTTGATGTCCGTCTCGGGGAACGTCAGGTCCACGCGGGCGTCGCCCTCGACTTCGCCGCTGCGGGCGAAGTAGCCGACGCCGGAGTTGAACATCACCACTTGCGTGAGCGGCAGGCGGACGGCCGGCTTGGGGTCGCCGTCCTGCTTGTTCGCCCCGACCAGCGAATCGGCGAACAGGCCGAGACCGGCCGCCGCCGCCACCGGAATCGCCATCAGCCACGAGCGCAGTCGCATGGGAGAGTCCTCACGAGGAACAGAGTTTGGACAGGATCACAGGATGAAGATGGATTCGGAACAAGACAGAAGTCTTCTCCGGTTTTCATCCCTGCCTTCATCCTGTGATCCTGTCCAAATTGCGGGTGCTTGGATCGGCACCGGAACCGCCATCAGCCGGGTCGCCTTCGCGCGAGATTCACCTCGAACGGAGAGTCGCCCCAGAGCGGGGCGGACGGGCCAACTGAGGACACCGACGCCGGTGTACACTACCCAGACGAAATACGGAGGGGGCCGGATTGTGTCGCGGGTAGTATTTCCCAAAGCCCCCGTCCGCTACAACCCCGACGTGCGGAGGATATCTTGCGAGCCGCGACCGCCAGGGAGCGGCATCTTCGCGAGAAATCAGTTGA
>JAYUFU010000301.1:0-4868 GCA_043738505.1 Fimbriiglobus sp.
CAAGGGCGTGCCCATCACCGACTACTGCGACAAGTGCAAGCTCACCCCGCAGCAGCGGCTGGAGCTGTTCGTGCCCGTGTGCCAGGCGATCCAGCACGCGCACCAGAAGGGGGTCATCCACCGCGACATCAAGCCGTCCAACGTGCTGGTCGCCCTGTACGACGACAAGCCGGTGGTGAAGGTGATCGACTTCGGGGTGGCGAAGGCGACCGGGGGGACGCTGACCACGGCGACCATCGACACCGGGTTCGGCGGGGTGGTGGGCACCCCGCAGTACATGTCCCCGGAGCAGGCGACGTTCAACAACCTGGACGTGGACACGCGGAGCGACGTGTACTCGCTCGGGGTGCTGCTGTACGAGCTGCTCGCCGGCAGCCCGCCGTTCTCCGGCGAGGAGCTGAAGAAGAAAGGCCTGTTGGAGATCCTGCGCGTCGTGCGGGAGGACGAGCCGCCGCGGCCGAGCCACAAACTGAGCACCGCCGACGCCCTACCGTCACTCTCGGCCAACCGCGGCACCGAGCCGAAGAAGCTGACGGGACTTCTCCGGAACGAACTCGACTGGATCGTGATGAAGGCGTTGGAGAAGGACCGCACCCGCCGGTACGAGACGGCCAACGGGTTCGCGGCGGACGTGAACCGCTACCTGAGCGGCGAGGCGGTGCAGGCGCACCCGCCGAGCACCGCCTACCGGCTCAAGAAGTTCGTGAAGCGGAACCGCGGGCAGGTGATCGCGGCGAGCCTGGTCCTGTTCGCACTGTTGGCGGGCATGGTGGGAACGACGCTGGGGTTGCTCGAAGCACGGCGGCAAACGGGGATCGCCCGCGATCAGGAAGCGGAAGCGAAGACGCAGGAAGCCGAGGCGGTCAAGCAGGCGGCGTTCGCCCGCGAAGAGGCGGCGGCGAAGGAACAGGCCCGCGCTGAGGAAGCCCGGCAGCGCGGCCTCGCCGAGACCGAGAAGAAGCGGGCCGACGAGGAGAAGCGGGTCGCCCAGGCGGTCAACGACTTCTTGCAGAACAAGCTGCTGGCCCAGGCGAACGTTACGTCGCAGGCCAACGCGTTGTTGCGTGCCGGTGGCGAGTCGGCCGAGGCGAAACTGAACCCGACGATCCGCGAACTGCTCGACCGGGCGGCGAAGGAACTTGCCCCGGACCAGATCGAGGCGAACTTCCCGAAGCAACCCTTCGTTCAAGCTCAGATCTTGGCGACCGTCGGGAACACCTATCTCGGCATCGGTGATGCGGCCACGGCGATCGACTTCTTGAAGCGGTCCGAAGCACTCTACCGCCAACACCTCGGCCCCGCCCACAACGACGCCCTCGCCAGCAAGAACAGCCTGGCCTACGCCTACCTGTTCGACGGCAAGGTCGACCTGGCCCTGCCGCTGTGCGAGGAAGCGCTGAAGTTGGGTAAGGCCAATCTCGGCCCCGAGCACCCCGAAACACTCCAGAGCATGAACCACCTCGCACTGGCGTATTACCTGGACGAGAAACCGGCCCTGGCTCTGCCGCTGGCCGAGGAGGTGCTGAGGTGCCGAAAAGCCAACTTCGGCCCCGAGCATCCCCTAACGATCGAGAGCATGGACAACCTCGGCGTGGCGTATCGTGCTGCCCACAGGCTGGACCTGGCCGTGCCGCTCCTGGAGGAGGCGCTCAAGCTCAGGAGAACCAAGTTCGGCACCGAACATCCCGGCACGCTCACCTGTATGAACAACCTCGGCGTGGCGTATCGGGAGGCTCGGAAGCTGGACCTGGCCCTGCCGCTCTTCGAGGAGGCGTTGAAGCTCAGCAAAGACAAGCTCGGCCCCGACCATCCCGAAACGCTCTACTGCATGGGCAACTTCGCCAACACGTATAGGGCCGCAGGGAAGCTGAACCTCGCTCTGCCGCTGTACGAGGAGACGCTCAAGCTCAGGAAAGCCCGGTTCGGCCCCGAGCATCTCAGCACGCTCAACAGCATGAACAACCTCGCCATGGCATACAAAGCTGTCGGCAAGCTGGACCTGGCCCTGCCGCTCTTCGAGGAGGCGTTCAAGCTCAGCAAAGCCAATCTCGGCAACAAACATTTTGTCACGCTGCGGATCATGAACGGCCTCGCCGAGGCGTATCAAGTGACTGGCAAGCTGAACCTGGCCCTACCGCTCTTCGAGGAAGCGTGCAAGCTGTCGAGGGCGAAGCTCGGGGCAGATCACGAAAACACTCTCAGGAGCATGAACGGCCTGGCGACCTGCTACCTTGAGGCCGACAAATTCGACCTGGCCCTGCCGCTCTACGAGGAGTTGCTCAAGCACCACAAAGCCAAGTCTCCCCCCGAACATCCCAACACCCTCGCCACCATGAACAACCTGGCGGTGACTTATCGGGGGCTCAAGCGATTCGACCTTGCCTTGCCGCTGTTCGAGCAATTAATCCCGATTCAGGAAAAGCAGCTCGGTCGCACACACCCGGATATGCAGTGGACGGTCGCCAACCTGGCGTTGACCTACCTGGACCTCGGGCGGGTGGCGGAGGCCATCCCGTTGCTCGAGGAAACCCACCGGGCGTCGAAGAAGGACGCCTCCCTTGCCGTGGTCGGCGATGCGTTACTGAACGCTTACATGAAGGCCGGGAAGACTGCCGAGGCGGCGAAACTCATTGACGAGTTGCTCGCCGACGCCCGCAAGAAGCTGCCCAAGGACAGTCCGCAACTGGCGGGGCAGTTGGCCCAGTACGGGATGGCCCTGCTGGAGATGACCGACTTTGCGAAGGCCGAGCCCCTGCTCCGCGAGTGTCTGGCGATCCGTGAGAAGAATGAGCCGGACGCCTGGACCACGTTCAACATACGCTCGCTCCTCGGCGGCGCGCTTGCCGGCCAGAAGAAGTACGCCGACGCCGAGCCGTTGCTCGTGAAGGGTTACGAAGGGATGAAGGCGCGGGAGAAGTCGATCCCGCCGGAGGCGGCGACCAGCATCCCCGAAGCCCTCGACCGGTTGATCCGCCTTTACGCCGCGACCAATAAGCTGGACAAGGGCCTGTCGCTGCTGGAGGAGGCGTTCACCCACACCAAGGCCCGGCTCGGCCCCGACCACCCCCAAACCCTCACCGCCATGAACAACCTGGCGGCAATCTACCGGATGGACGGGAAGCCGGAGAAGGCACTGCCGCTGTTCGAGGAGGTGTTCGCTGGGCGGAAGGCCAAGCTCGGCCCCGACCACCCCGACACCCTCACGAGCATGAACGCCCTGGCGGGGGGCTACAAGGATACCGGCCGGCACGCCAAGGCCCTGCCCTTGTACGAGGAGGCGCTGAGACTCCAGAAGGCCCGGCTCGGCCCCGACCACCCCGACACCTTCACCACCATCAACAACCTGGCGCACTGCTACTGGTCGCTGCGGCGGCTGGACAAGTCGGTCCCGCTGTTCGAGGGGCTGCTGCCGCTTGTGGAGAAGAAGCTCGGCCGCGATCACCCGACCACGCTGAGCGTGGTGGCCAACCTGGGGGTGAACTACAAGGACGCCGGGCAGGTGGACAAGGCCTTGCCCCTGCTCGAGGAGGCGCTCGAGCGGCGGAAAGTCAAGCTCGGCCCCGACCACCCCGACACCCTCGCCAGCATGAACAACTTGGCGGACGGCTACCGAATCGCCGGCCGGACCGACAAGGCGCTGCCGCTGTACGAGGAGTCACTCACGCTCACCAAGGCCAAGTTCGGCCCCGACCACCCCGACACCCTCGCCAGCATGAACAACGTGGCGACGGGATTCTACTTTGCCGGGAAGCCGGACAGGGCCCTGCCGCTGTTCGAGCAGGCGGTCACGGGACGGAAGGCCAGGCTCGGCCCCGACCACCCCGACACCCTGATGAGCATGTTCAACCTGGGTCGGCTCTATCAGGACGGTGGGCAAGTGGACAAGGCCCTGCCGTTGATGGAGGATACGCTGACGAGGAGGAAAGCCCGGCTCGGCCCTGACCACCCCGACACCCTGATGAGCATGGGCGCCCTGGCCACGTGCTACCGGGTCGCCGGCCAACTCGACAAGGCGCTGCCGCTGTACGAGGAGGCGCTCACGCTCACCAAGGCCAAGTTCGGCCCCGACCACCCCGACACCTTCTGGCCCATGCACAACCTGGCGTCCTGCTACTTTGCGGCGCGGCGGCCGGACAAGACCGTCCCGCTGTTCGAGGAGTTGCTCCCTCTCCGGGAGAAGAAGCTCGGCCGCTCGCACGTGGATACGCTCCGGACGGTGGGCAATCTGGGGATGAGCTACAAGGCCGCCGGGCGGGTGCCGGAGGCCATCCCGCTGCTGGAAGAGGCGTACCGGGCGTCCAGGAAGCACCCCATTCTCCGCTTCGTCATTACAGACCTGCTCGACGCTTACGCCCGGGCCGGGAAGACTGCCGAGGCGGCCAAACTCATCGACGACCTGCTCGCCGACGCCCGCCAGAAGCTGCCCAAGGACAGCCCGCAACTGGCGGGGCAGTTGGCCCAGTTCGGCATGACCCTGCTGGAGATGAACGGCTTCGCCGAGGCCGAGTCGCTGCTCCGCGACGCGCTGGCCATCCGCGAGAAGTCGCAGCCTGACGACTGGACCACATTCAACACCCGGTCGATGCTCGGCGGGGCGCTGCTGGGCCAAAAGAAGTACGCCGACGCCGAACCGCTTCTGCTCAAGGGGTACGAGGGGATGAAGGCCCGCGAGAAGACCATCCCGCAGAACGGCGGGGGCGAACTCCGCATCCCCAAGGCTCTCGACCGGCTGATCGAACTGTACACCGCGACGAACAAGCCGCACGAGGTGAAGAAGTGGCGGGCCGAGCGGGCCAAGTATCCGCCGGCCCCGCTACCGGTCGCCCCGCCGCCGCGCGAAAAGAAGTGACCGGCGGGGCATCCGGGTA
>JAYUFU010000302.1:0-14137 GCA_043738505.1 Fimbriiglobus sp.
TTTGAAATCCAAGTCACCCACGGCCCTGGCGGGCCGGGTTCGCCAGAAATCCTTGCTGTCCCTCGACCTCGCCGCCTGACCATCGAGGACTTCGCGGGAAGTGCGGTTTCACGGCAAGAGCGGTCGAGGAATGTCGTTCGATTCACTCCCCCGGCGGCACCGACAGCATCCACACGGCGAACGACGCCAGCCAGTGTTCGCCGGCGTAGTCGCCGCTGGCGACGTGCGTCAGGCCGGCGTCGGCGTGCTTGGCGGCACTCGCGGCCAGCGCCTTCCGCGCCGGGTCGTCCTTCGGCAAACTCAACAGGACTCCCCGTAGGCACCACGCCCGGCTCAGGTTCAGCCCGTCCAGGTGGACGAGTTGCGGGTCGGCGCGGTCGGTGACGGTGGCCGGGCCGAACAGCGTCGCCGGCTCGCCCTTCGCCGCGCCGGGCAGGTACTTGTGGAACCACGCGGCGAACTCGGCCGGCGGCAGCACCCGCCGCATCAGGTCGCACTCGCACAGGCTCGGCGAGAGGAAGTCGTTGCCGTCCGGCTCCCACCGCGCCGGCGCGTCCGCGTCCTTGCCGTAGTAGGCTTTCGCACGCTCCTCGATCAACTCCCGCAGCTTCTTGTTGCCGACCGTCTTGGCGTAATCGTGGGCGAAGGTCAGGCCGAACGCGGTGTTGGAATGCACCCCGGCGCGGATCGGGTACGTCTGCTTCGGGAAGTACGCGACGTATCGCTCGGCGAGCAGTTCCGCCAGCGGTGCCAAGTTCGCGGACCACGTCTTCGCGTCCGGGTCGTCCCAGCCGTGCAGCTCTTCGGCGAGTTTCAGCAGCCACGTCCAGCCGTAGGGCCGCTCGAACGACTTCGCCTCGGGGCGGTTGAAGTACGCCACCTCGGCCTTGATGTTCTCGGCGGTCAGGTGTTCGGCCAGCACCGCGCGGATGTCCTTTGCCTCCGGCAGGTCGGGGAACGTTCGCAAAACGCGAACGAGGAGCCAGTGTCCGTGAACCGACGAGTGCCAGTCGTAGCAGCCGTAGAACGCCGGGTGCAGCGCCTTCGGCGTCTTGGTGTCCGTGTCGTCCAACAGGACGTGGCCGGGCTTGTTCGGGAACTCCTTCCGCGCGCCCTTGAGGGCGAGTTTGGCGAACGCCGTCGCCCGCTCGCGGGTGAGCGTTTCGGGCTTGGGCGCGACCGGCACGGGTTCGGCGGCGGGCATGGCGACCAGGCCCACGAAGGGAACCGCGAGTAGCGCGACGAAGCGGAGCATGGGGAACATCCCGAAAGGTGTCTCTTCGCCACGACCGGAGGGAGCGGGCGACGGTGGCACGCTCCCTCCGGTCGCGGCGAAGTCATTCAGCGTCCCTGTCGTCACTTCTTGCCCTTGCGGGCGATGGCTTCCTTCACCGCCGCCGCCAGGTCGGCCGGGGTCTTGGCTACCACGATGCCGGCGGCTTCCAGCGCCGCGATCTTGTCCGCCGCGCTGCCGCTGCCGCCGCTGATGATCGCCCCGGCGTGGCCCATCCGCCGGCCGGGTGGGGCCGTCTGTCCGGCGATGAACGCGGCCACCGGCTTCTTGACGTTCGCCTTCACGAACGCGGCGGCGGTCTCCTCGGCCGTGCCGCCGATCTCGCCGATCATCAGGATCGCTTCCGTCTCGTCGTCGGCCTCGAACAGCGTCAGGCAGTCGATCTGATTCGTGCCGATGATCGGGTCGCCGCCGATGCCGACGCAGGTGGTCTGCGCGTACCCCATGCCGGTCAGTTGGAACACGGCTTCATACGTCAGCGTCCCGGAGCGGCTCAGCACGCCGACACCCTTCTTGCCCGGCTCGACCGCCTTGTGGATGTAGCCCGGCATGATGCCGATCTTGATCTGACCGGGGGTGATGACGCCGGGGCAGTTCGGCCCCACCAGGCGGCAGTTCGGCTTGCCCTGCACGAACCGCTTGGCCTTGGCCATGTCCAGCACCGGGATGCCTTCGGTGATGGCGACGATGAGTCGGATGCCGGCGTCGGCCGCTTCCATGATCGCGTCGGCGGCCATCGGCGGCGGGACGAACAGCATGGTCGCCGTCGCGCCGGTCTTGGCCACCGCTTCGGCGACGGTGTTGAAGACGGGGAGGGATTTGCGGCTGTCCTTGCCGGTCCAGGTGGTGCCGCCCTTCCTCGGGGTGACGCCGCCGACGAACGACTGCGGGCCGTACTCCAGGCACTTATCCGTATGCAGGCTGCCGGCCGACCCGGTGATACCCTGGGTGATGACGCGGGTCGTCTTGTCGATCAGAATGCTCATGGCGCGCTCGGAGGAGGGGTTCGATGCCCGCTGTTATACGGTCGAACGGTCCACCGGGGGAGCCGCCGCCGATGTCAAGTGTTCGATCTTCACGACGTGGGTGAGTGCGGCGTGTACGACCGGCACATCGAGTTGATCGGGGTGCCGCGACGCCTCTCGGAGGAGGTAGACCATGCCGCCACCGACGAGCAGCAACTCCGGATGCTTGATGTCGAACTCTTCGCCGTTGGTCAGCGTCACGCGGAACGGGCGGAACGGTCGGGCGCGTTGGAACACGCGGATGTCTTCAGTCGTCATGGTTGGTCCTCGCAGGTTGGGATGAAGGGGATTGTACCATCAGCCGACGACGACAGGGTCAGCCTCTGGGGCATCCGGCAGGCGTTCGAGAGTCCGCACGTTCTCCAACGCGAGCAGGGCGACGGAGCCGAAACGGGTCGCGCCTTCCACGCGGCACGCCTCCGGAATACAGACACGACCGCTCCCGGTGCCGCACTGATCCGGCCAGTGGATGTCGAACCGCGAACCGTCGGCCAGCGTGACGCGGAAGGGCTTGAACGGCTCGGCGCGGGTGAATGCTCGAATGTTCTCGGAGGTCATCGGGAAGCCCCCTGACCGCGTTGGATGGATGGGGAAATTGTACCGTCCTCGCCGCCGCCGTCAAAGCTCCTCCACGTCACCCGCTCCGCACACCGGGCACAGCCAGGCCCGGCCGTCGAAGTACGGCTCGGCCGGGGCGTCGAAGATCGGGTCTACGCAGCCGTTCGCGCAGGACTCGTCCCCGTCGCACTCGTCCTCGAAGTCGTAGTCCCGCCACAGCTCGTCCCAACTTTCCTCGCCCCAGTCCGGGTTCGTCCCGCGGACCTCCGGCACGGCGAGGCCCCGCCGGTCGGACCACAGGTAGCGGGTCCGCTTCTGGCAGAAGTGGCAGCGGTGGACGGCGATGTCGTCCAGCCCGCCGAGGTCGGTCGGGTGCTGGCAGCGGGGGCACCGCACCGGGCGGGCGTCCTGCACCAGCTCGCCGTCGTCGTCGAGTTCGGTTTCGCGCCAGGCGCGGCCGGGGGGACGGGTGCGAGTCATGCCGGGTCACCGCGCGGGACGGGGTTTGAGATGGACTGTTTGTACACTACGGCGGCGTCCGGTGGAAGGTCCGTAGCGAGGGCCGCGCCGGAAGTCGCGCATTTCGTCGTTCCCGCGCGCGGCCGGTTCGCGTACAAATTGGCCGTGCGGACTCCCGCCCGTCCTCCTCACACCAACTGCTCGCGAGGGTCGAATGATCCGGTTCTCCTGCCCCGGCTGCGGGGCGGTCTATTCCGTGACCGACGAGAAGGCCGGCAAGACGGGCAAGTGCCCGAAGTGCCAGACCCCGTTCACCATCCCCGCCGCCGAGGCCCCGGCCCCCGTCGCCCCACCGCCCCCGCCGCCGAAGCCCTCGTCGAACCCGTTCGCCGAACTCGCCGCCGACGACGCGCCCCGCAAGAAGAAGCCGTCCAAGGCCGACCTGGACGACGACTTCGACGACCGGCCCAAGAAAAAGGTCCGACGGGACGAGGACGACGACTACGACGACGCGCCGAAGAAGAAGCCGGCCCGCGCCGCGGACGACGACGATGACCGGCCGAAGAAGAAACCCCGCCGCGACGACGACGAGGACGACTACGACGATGCGCCCAAGAAGAAGAAGGCCCCGGTGAAGGCCGAACTGGACGACGAGGACGACCGGCCGAAGAAGAAAAGCCGCCGGGACGAAGACGACTACGACGACGCGCCGAAGAAGAAGCCGGCCCGCGCCGCGGCCGACGACGACTACGACGACGAGGACGACCGGCCCCGCAAGAAGAAAGGCCGGCGCGACGACGACGACGACGACTACGACGACCGGCCCCGCAAGAAGAAGGGCAAGAGCGGGCTTCTCGTCGCCGCCGGGGTGCTCCACTGCGTCTTCGCGTTCATCTACATGTGCAGCGGCGGGTGGGACCTGTTCTTCGGCGGCGCGGTGTCCACGGCGAGCGGGGTGGCCGGTCAGGGGATCGACTTCAGCAAGGACCCGGCGTTCACGAAGGGGATGACCGCGCAGGAGAAGGCCGACTTCCAGCGGGGCATGGGGGGGGCGAAGGTGATCACCAGCGAGGGGTCCATCTACGGCACCGTGATGCAGATCCTCGGCATCATGGCGCTCCTGGGCGGGGTGCTCATGGTGCCCGCCGGCGTCGGCTGCTTCATGAAGAAGAAGTGGTGCGTCTACCTGACGTTCGGGGCCGCCGGGCTGATGATCCTGCTGTTCCTGATCCGGCTCGTCACCTCCTTCATGTACGCCTCCCTGTTCCTGACGCCGTACGCGATCCTGCTGTCGGTGGCGCTCCCCGCCCTGTACGCCGGGTTCGTCCTGTTCGCCGTGCTGAACAAGGATTCCAAGCGGGTGCTGTCGTAACCGTTCGCCGTCGCCGTCCGGCGTCCGCCGCCGGACGGGGGTTCTCTCTACCCAGGCGATCCCCGTCTTCGAGATGGCGAGATGCCCGAAAGCCGCCCGTCTTCACGCCGACCGGTTTCCGAGTCCCGAAGAATACGACCCTCACTCCCCTCACCACCCCACCGAGACCGCTTCCATGCCGTCCGACGACGACGACCTGATCGACGCCGCGCCGTGCCCGAAGTGCAAAGCCCCGCTGGCCGTCGCGGCGGCCGACCTGGGGCACCTGATCGAGTGCCCGAGCTGCGGCACGCAGTCCCGCGCCCGCCGCGGCGACGGCCCGGCCGCCGCCGACGCCCCGCGCCGCCGCGACTGGGACGGGGAAGGCGAGGACGAGCGCCGGCCGTCGCGGAGCCGGGACCGCGACCGCGACGACGACCGGGATGACCGACCCGCCCGCGAGCGGGACACGGGCGACGAGTACGCCGACCGCCGCCGGGGCCGCACCCGCTCCCGCGACGACGACGACGACGACCGCCCGATCCGGCGACCCGGCCAGGGGGCGGCCGTCGGCGCGGCGGTGATGAACTTCGTGTTCGCCGCGCTGGCCCTGATCGAAGGCGTCTGCGTCGGCATCGGCGGCGCGAGTCTGCTGGCCGAAGGCCGGCGCGGGTTCGGCGGCGGTGGCGGACCGTTCGGCGGGCCGGAGAACACCGGACTGGTGTTCCTCGGCTTCGGCGTGTGCAACCTGGTTGGCGTCGGGCTGATGATCCCGGCCGGCATCGGCCTGCTCATGCGGCGGGGCTACGGCCGCACGCTCGGCTTCCTGTCCGCCGGCCTGGGGCTGATCTACGCCTTCAGCATCGTCGTCGGCTTCCTGGTCATCATCTCGGAGGAGCGGGGTGGGGCACCGCCGGTCGGGGGCGTCGTCGTCTTCATCCTGGGCGTGCTGCTCTGGCTGGCCTATGCCATCACGAACTTGATCCTGCTCGGCAAGGTCCGCCCGCAATCCAACCGCTGAGGGCCGCTCATGGCGTCCGACGACGAGTTGATCGAAGCGGCCCCGTGTCCGAGCTGCCGGTCGCCGCTGACCGTGTCCGCCGCCGACCTCGGCCATCTGGTCGAGTGCCCCGGCTGCGGCACCCAGTTCCGCGCCCGCCGGACGGGACCAGCGGCGGAGCCGCCACCCCCGCCGCGCCCCCGACGGGACGACTCGCCGTCGTCGCTCCGCCCGCAGTGGGACGATCGGGAAGACGACGACCGCCCGCGCCGGTCGTCCGGCCGGCCCCGCTTCGACGACGGCGAGTCCGACGGCGAACGGGACCGCGACGACGACCGTTACCCGGAAGACCGCCGGCGGAAGGGCACACCCGGCAGTCTCGTCGCCATCGCGGTCATGAACTTCGTGTACGCCGGCCTGCTGCTCCTGTGCGGGGTGATCAACGGCATCATGCTGGCCCTCGGCGAAGACGCTGCCCCGTGGTTGGCCGGCGTGCAACAGAACGTGCCGCTGGCCGCGACCATCGCCACGTTCATGCTGGTCACGGCCCTGGTGATGCTGTTCGCCGGCATTCTGACGCTCCAGCGGAAAGGGTGGGGGTTGACCGCCACCGCCCTCGGCCTGGCCGCGTTCACCTTCCTGCTGGACATCGTGAACATCGTGGTCACGGTTCGGAAGAACCCAGGCGCGGGCGGGCCGGACGAGACGGCGGGCATCGTCTGCGCCATCTCGTTCGAGTCGGTGTTCTGGCTCGGCTACATCGTGACGAACGGCATCCTGCTGGCGAAAGCCGGTCGCCACTTCCGCTGACGGACGCCCGCCATGCCGCCCGCCGACCGCCCGATCCCGGCCGCCCCGTGCCCGACCTGCCGCCGCCCGCCGGAGGCGTGGTCGGGCGACGTGGGCCGCGTCGTCCGCTGCGAGGGGTGCGACACCCGCTTCCGCATCGCCCTGGTCGCGCCGACCGACGCCCAGGCTCCAGTGCCCGAGGACGAACCCCCGGCCCCGCCGGAGCTGGTGCGGGACGCCAACCCCTACGACGACGGGTACGGCCGGTTCGAGGAAGTCACCACCCCCGGCCGCGTGGCGGCGCTGGCGGTCATGCACTTCGTCTACTGCGGGCTGCTGAGCGTGTGCGGCATCCTGTCGTCGGTGCTGCTGAGAGCGTACCCGACCATCCTGCCGGGGCCGGACGTGCTGCCGAGCCACCGGGTGTACGCCCACGCCCTGCACGGGCTGATGGCGGTGGCGTCGGTGGTGCTGCTGGTGGCCGGGATGACGACCCTCCGCCGACGGCCGGCGGCGCGGGTCTGGTCGGTCGTGGCGATGAGCGTGGCCGGGGTGCTACTGCTGCTGAACCTGGGCGACATGGTGCTGAACCTGCCGGTGTTCGCCGGCCGACCCGGCGAGACGGCCGGCGTCCTGTTCGGCGTGATCTACCACCTCGTCTTCTGGCTCGGCTACCTCATCCCGGTCGGCTCCCTGCTGGCCTCCGGAAGCCGCGAGAGTTCCGTGGAGTGAACTCACTCGCCGCGGGTGGCCCGCGCCACCAGCGCCCGCTCGACCGGCGGGGAGAGGAACTTGGACAGGTCGCCGCCGAGCCGGGCGATCTGCCGCAGCAGACTGCTGCTGACGTGCGAGAACTCCTCCTTCGCCATCAGGAACACCGTCTCGATGTCCGGGTCGAGGTGCAGGTTCATCAGCGACATGGTGAACTCGTACTCCATGTCGGACAGCGTCCGCAGGCCGCGGATCATGATGCGGGCACCCTGCGCCCGCACGAACCGCACCGCAAGCCCGGTCAGTTGCTGCACCTCCACGTTCGGGAACTCGCCGGTCACGGCCTCCAGCAGTTCCACCCGCTCGCTGATCGTGAACAGCGTCGTCTTGTCCGGGTTGTCGCCGACGCCGACGATGAGCCGGTCGTACAGCCGGCTGCCCCGCGCGATCACGTCCTGGTGGCCGCGGTGAACGGGATCGAAGGTGCCGGTGTAGACGGCGGTGCGGGGGGAGAGCGTCGGCATCGGGAGTCCTCCGGGAGGGGCCACCGATAACATGCGACCGGACCCGCCGGCGGACACCCCCCGGCCGGCCGACGGGCGGTCTCCTTTCCGCGCCCTCCGAAGGAACGCCACAACGCACGTTGGACTGGCCGGGTCCGTAAACTGATTTCATGCCCCTCACGCCCGCCGAAACCGCCGCCGCCCGCGCCCTGATCGCCCTCGCGCTCGCCGAGGACTTGGGCGACGCCGGCGACCGCACGTCGCTCGCCACCATCCCGGCCGAGGCCACCGCCGCGGCCGCGTTCGTCGCCCGCTCGCCGGGCGTCGTGGCCGGGCTGCCGGTCGCCGAACTGGTGTGCGCGGCGGTCGATGCCAGCCTGAAGTTCACGGCCGATTTGCCCGACGGTTCGCCGGTGCGGCGCGGCACGCGGATCGCCACGATGTCCGGTTCGCTGCGAAGCGTCCTCGCGGCGGAACGAACCGCGCTCAACTTCCTGCAACGGCTGTCGGGCATTGCGACCCTCACCCGCCAGTTCGCGGACGCCGTGGACGGCCTGCCGGTCCAGATCCTCGACACCCGCAAGACGACCCCCGGCTGGCGGCTGCTGGAGAAACTGGCCGTCCGCGCCGGCGGCGGCACCAACCACCGCATCGGCCTGTACGACGCCATCTTGATCAAGGACAACCACATCGCCGGGCTGGGCGATCCGACGACGGCCGTGCGGCGGTCGGTGGAGCTGGCCCGCGCCTACCCCGGCAACGCCGGCCTGCCGGTGGAGGTGGAAGTCGATTCCCTCGACCAACTCCGTCAAGTGCTGCCCGTGAAGCCGGAAATCGTGCTGCTCGACAACATGACCAGCGACCAACTCCGCGAGGCGGTGACGATCCGCAACGCGCTGTCGCCGGCGACGAAGCTGGAGGCGTCCGGCGGGGTGAACCTGACCACCGTCCGCGGCATCGCGGAAACGGGCGTGGACCGCATCAGCGTCGGGGCGATCACGCACTCGGCCGTCGCGCTCGACATCGGGCTGGATTACGTCGCGTGAGTGGTAAAGGCGGTGAGAAAGAAGACTAACCACAGAGACACAGGGACACAGAGAAGAAGGATGGAGGAGAGTGAGACTGCTGACAAACTCTGTTTCTCCCTCGGTTTTTATCTTCTCTGTGTCCCTGTGTCTCTGTGGTTAGTTCTGTCTTCCTCTTCATCTGCGTCATCCGCGTCCCTCGGAATTGATTCATTTGTTTCCCACCCCGGAACCCCGCATGTCCCCGCTGCTGCAACTGACGCTGGCCCGGTTCCGCGAGTTCTACCGCGAACCGGCCGCCATCTTCTGGGTGTACGGCTTCCCACTCATCCTGGCGGTGGCGCTGGGCGTCGCCTTCCGCGACCGGCCGGTCGAGAAGATCGCTATCGACGTGGTGACGGACTCCGCCGCCGGGAGCGCCGCCGCCGACGCGCTGGTTGCAAAGCTGGAGGCCGACAAGCGGATCACCGTCACCCGCTCGGAGTTGGTCGCCGCCCGCACCCGTCTTCGCACGGCGAAGACCGGCCTCATCGTCGCGCCGGCCGGCACCACCTGGCAGTACACCATCGACCCGAACCGGCCGGACTGCGCCCTGGCCCGCAGCGCCGCCGAGAACGTGCTGCTGCGCGGGTTGGTGCCGACCCTGCCGCCGCAGCCGGCCGACGAGGAGATGACCGAGGCCGGCGGGCGGTACATCGACTTCCTGATGCCCGGCCTGATCGGGCTGAACCTGATGGGCGGCGGGCTGTTCGGCGTCGGCTTCGTGGTGGTGGACATGCGGATGCGGAAGCTGCTCAAGCGGTATCTGGCCACGCCCATGCGGAAGTCGGACTTCCTGCTCAGCCTGATGATCAGCCGGATGCTGTTCACGCTGACCGAGATCGCCGTGCTGCTGACGTTCGCCTACTTCGCCTTCGACATCCGCGTGACCGGCAACGTCCTGGCGCTGGTGACGATCATCGTCCTCGGCGCGACGGCGTTCGCCGGCCTGGGGCTGCTCATCGCCAGCCGGGCGAAGACCATCGAGACCGTGTCCGGCCTGATGAACGCGATCATGCTGCCGATGTACGTGCTGAGCGGGGTGTTCTTCCCGGCGGATCGGTTCCCGGCGGTCATGCAGCCGTTCATCCAACTGCTGCCGCTGACGGCGGTGAACGACGCGCTGCGGGCGGTGATGAACGAGGGCAAGGGGTTCGAGGCAATCGCGGTGCCGGCGGCGATCCTGGCCGCGTGGGGCGGGGTGTCGTTCGCCATCGCGCTGCGCATCTTCCGCTGGCGGTGACTCGGGTGTTTTTGTTAGCCCGACGCGCCAGCGAGGGACGAACCACCGAGGGGCCGCTGGGGGACGGGTTCCGTTACCCCACGCCCCTCGCTGGCGCGTCGGGCTAACAAGACCGATCATCCCCCCGCCTCCCGGCACTTCGCTTCGGCATCCACCCGCGTCAGCAGCGCGGCCCTCTCGGCGTCCCGCTTGCGGAACCAGCCGGTGACGATCAGCACGCTGTCCACGCACCGCTCCAAGTTGGCCACGGCGGTGAACGGGGCGGCGAACGCGGACGCGATCCGCTCGGCCGCCACCGCCGCCGACGCCGCGCACGTCGGTTCGGCGACCGCGCCGCGCACGATGCCGCCGTGGATCAGATACCACCGCCGGCGGTCGTCGGCCCCGACCAGCGGGTAGACGAACGAGTTCGTCGCGCGGGCGGTGCGGAGGAAGGTCAGCTTGTCGGCCAGCCACTGCATCGACTGCAATCGGTCGCGGACGGCCGCCGCCCGCTCGTAATCCTGGGCCGCCGCCGCCGTCCGCATGGCGCGGGTGAGCGAATCCAGCATCGTGGCGTCCTTCCCTTCCAAAAACAGCCGCGCCGCCTTCACCCGCCCGGCGTACTGGCCGCTCGTGCAGAAGCCGCCGCACGGCCCCAGGCACGTCCCCAATTCGTACCGCAGGCACTTCGCCGCGCGGTCGTCGTCGAACAGCTGGCCCCGCTCGGCGAAGTGCATGGGCACCGTGTTCGGGCAGTCCCGCAGGCGGAACTCCAGGTTGAACCGCCGCACCGCCTCCTGGCTGCGACCCCGCCCGACGAACGGCCCGAACGCGGCGATCTCCTTGCCCGTCGGCTCGCGGCAGATGTAGGCATACGCGGCCGGCCCGCGGCCGAGGCAGAGGTAGACGTAGCGCAGGCGGCCGGGCTGCCCCAGCACGTTGAACCGGGGGCGGAAGCGGCGGATCAGTTCCAGTTCCCGCAGCAGCGCGGCGAACTCGTCCGGCACGTTCTCCCACACCAAGGAGTGCGTGTGGCGGATGATCTTGCCGGCCTTCGGGTCGGAGCTGTCGCGGAAGTAGCTGAGCAGGCGGGACCGCAGGCACTTGGCCTTGCCGATGTACACGACGTGCCCCTTCGGGCCGAGCATGCCGTACACGCCGGGGGTGCGCGGGGCGTGGTCGCGGACGGCCTCCTTCAACTTGACCGCGCCGCGGAGGCGGACGGCGAACCCGGACGGCTCGTCGGTCGGCGCGCGGAAAGTGCTTTGGCCGAACCCGGCGAACCGGTCGTCGGCGAGGCCGAACAGGTCGGGCTGATCCCTGCCGCTGCGTCGCATGACATCAGTATAGCGACCCGCCCACTCCTCACGCCAGGATGTCCGTCACCACCTTGCCGTGGACGTCGGTCAGGCGGTAGTCGCGGCCCTGGAAGCGGTACGTCAGCTTCAGGTGGTCGATGCCGAGTTGGTGCAGGATCGTCGCTTGCAGGTCGTGGACGTGGACCGGGTTCTCGGTCACGCTGTACCCCAGGTCGTCCGTTGCCCCATACACCAGGCCCGGCTTGAACCCGCCACCCGCCAGCCACATGGTATAGGCGTCGATGTGGTGGTCGCGGCCGACGGTCTCCCGCTTCTCGCCCATCGGCGTGCGGCCGAACTCCCCGCCCCAGATGACGATGGTCGAATCCAGCAGCCCCAGCCGCTTCAAGTCCTTCACCAGCGCGGCGCTCGGCTTGTCCACCTCCTTGCAGATGTTGTCCAGCGGCTTGCCGAGGTCGAGGCTGCCGCCGTGCATGTCCCAGTCGGTGTGGTAAAGCTGGATGAAGCGGACGCCGCGCTCGACCAGCCGGCGGGCGAGCAGGCAGTTCGACGCGAAGCTCGGCTTCTTCGGGTCGGCCCCGTACAGGTCCAGTGTCGCCTGGTCCTCCTTGGCGATGTCCATCAGTTCCGGCGCGGCCGTCTGCATCCGGTAGGCCATCTCGTAGGCCGCGATGCGGGTGTCGATCTCCGGGTCGCCGACCTCGGCCTTCCGCAACTGGTTCAACTGCCGCACCGCGTCCACGAACTGCCCCTGCTGCTTGTCGTCCACGCCGGGCGGGTTCTTCAGGTCCAGGATCGGGGCCGGCCCCTTCAGGAACGGCACCCCCTGGCGGCTGCCGGGCAGGAACCCGTTGCTCCACAGGCTGGCCCCGCCGCGCGGCCCGCGCGGGCCGGACTGCAACACCACGAACCCCGGCAGGCTGTCGCTCTCCGCGCCGAGGCCATACGTCACCCAACTGCCCATGCTCGGCCGGCCGAACTGCGGGCTGCCGGTGTTCACGAAGCACTTGGCCGGGCCGTGGTTGAACACGTCCGTCTTCATCCCCTTCAGCCAGCAGACATCATCGGCGATCTCGGCGTGGTGCGGCAGCAGGTCGCCGAGGCTCATGCCGCATTTGCCGTGCCGGGCGAACTTCCGCTCGCACCCCAGCACGTTCGGCACGCCCTTCAGGAAGGCGAACCGCTTGCCCTCGATGAACGACTGCGGCACCGGCTTGCCGTGCAGTTCGTTCAACTTCGGCTTCGGGTCGAACAGTTCCAGTTGGCTCGGCCCGCCGGCCATGAACAGGAAGATGACGGCCTTCGCCTTCGCCGGGTGGTGCGGCTTGGCCAGGATGCCGCCGACACCCTTCGGTTTGGCCTGGGTTTCGTTCGCCAGCAGCGACGCCAGCGCCACCGACCCGAGGCCGACGCCGCAGTTCTGGAAGAAGTGCCGGCGGGTGGAGGCGAGCAGCGGATCGGCGGGCGGCATGGCGGGAACCCATAGAGAGATACGGACAGGATACCCGAACGGTGGCGGGGTCGGAAGGAGTTGCGTCGGCTTCGGCCGTTCGCCGCGCTCCGGCGACGACAAGTACCGAGTCGTCGCCGGAGCGCAGCGAACGGCCGAGGTGTCCCGATCCCGCAACGACGTGCCAGTCCCAACCGTCGCGCACATAGAACGGCGAAGCCATTCACCCTCAAGGGAACGCGCCATGCGGGTCATCGTCGTCGGGTCGGGGATCGGCGGGTTGGCGACGGCCATCGCCCTGCGGCGGGTCGGCATCGCCGCGACCGTGTACGAGCGCGCCCCCGCCCTCGGCGAGGTCGGGGCCGGCATCAGCCTGTGGGCGAACGCCATCCGCGCCCTCGAACACCTCGGCGCGGCCGACCCGGTGAAAGCGGCATCCCTGCCGATGGCCGGCTCCGATTTCCGCGTGGCGAACGGCCACCGGGTGGTCGCCCGGTACGCCGCCGAAGACCTCGCGCGGCGGGCGAACGCGGACAGCATCGTCCGGCTCATCCACCGCGCCGATCTGGTCGCCGCGCTCGCCGGCCAGCTGCCGCCCGAAACGGTGAAGTACGGCCACGAGTGCGCGGCCGTGGAAACCGCCGGCGACCGCGCGACGGTGCGGTTCGCCAACGGACACGCGGACGAGGCGGACCTCGTCGTCGGGGCGGACGGCATCAAGTCGGTGGTCCGGACGGCGGTGGTCGGGCCGGAGAAGCCGCCCCGGTACGCCGGGTACACCTGCTGGCGCGGCGTCTGTCCGCGGCCGGCGAGCCTGCCCGCCGGACAGACCGGCGAGTGGTGGGGGCGCGGCCTGCGGTTCGGCATCACCTGCCTGCCCGGCGACCGCATGTACTGGTACGCCACCGCGAACGCGCCGCAGGGGGAACGCGGCGACGAAGCGGCGATCCTCGCCAAAGCGTTCACCGGCTGGGCCGACCCGGTGCCCGAACTGATCGCCACCACCCCGCCGGCCGCCATCCTCCGCAACGACTGCATCGACCGCCGGCCGGACCCGAAGTGGGTGTCCGGCCGAGTAGTCCTCGTCGGCGACGCGGCGCACCCCACGACGCCGAACCTGGGGCAGGGCGGGTGCATGGCCATCGAGGACGCGGTCGTCCTCGCCCGGCACCTCCGCACCGCCGTTCCGATCCCCGAACGCCTCGCGGCCTTCGCCGCCGAGCGCTACCCGCGGACGACGGCGATCAACCGCGAGTCGTGGAGGCTGGGGGCGGTGGGCCACTGGAAAGGCCGCGTCTCGTGCTGGCTCCGAGACCGGCTGCTGGGGATGACGATGCAGAGGCTCGGGGCGTCGATGATGACGCGGAACGCGGCGTTCGATGTCGGCCC
>JAYUFU010000303.1:0-14063 GCA_043738505.1 Fimbriiglobus sp.
ACTCGAGACGATTGGGTGTCACTTCGCTTCGGCGACACCTTGCGTCAGGGTGTACGCCCGGTCGGGTTTCAAGGCCGTCCACGACTGAGACGCACCGACCCGGCCCGGCCAGCGGACGGTCACTTTCTCGACGGCCGTCGTCGTGCCGAGGCCGACGGTGACGGTCAGTTCGCTCTGGCTCAGGTAGCCGCGCGCGCCGGCCACGGTGCGCTTGTACGTCTTCCCGCCAGCCTCGACCGTCACCTCCGCGCCGATGGCCGAGCGGTTGCTGACTTTCCCGTCCCCTTCCAGGTGCAGGCGAATCCAGTGGTGGCCGGTCTTCTGGTCGTTCCGCAGCAGCACGGGCGAGCCGCCGTTCTCGGTCAGCACCACGTCCAGGTCGCCGTCGCCGTCGATGTCCAGGTACGCGCTGCCCCGGCCGACGATGGGCTTGAACAGGTCCGGCCCGGCCGACGCGACCGGCACCTCCTCGAACACCCGGTCGTCCGCGCCGGTGTTCCAGAACAGTTGCGCCGACTGCTTGTGCGCCTGGTTCGACTGCACCTTCTGGATGTCCGGGTCGATGTGCCCGTTGGCGGTCAGGATGTCGAGCCGGCCGTCCAGGTCGTAGTCGAGGAAGAACGCGCCGAACTTGAGCGGCCCGCGGCTCGGCCCGTACAGCCCGACGGCCGCCGCCGCGTCCGCGAACAGCAGCCGGTTCGGGTTGTTCCGCACGAGGAAGGTGTTCGGCTCGTTGGCGAAGTTGGCGATCAGCACGGCCGCCTTGCCCGGCTTGTACTCGCCCACGTCGATGCCCATCGCCCCGCGCGCCGTGGCCTCGGCGTAGGCGACGCCGGCGGTCAGCCCCTTCTCCTCGAACTTGCGACCGCCCTTCCCGTCCGGCACGTTGTGGAAAAAGAAGTTCCGCACCGTGTCGTTCGCCACGATCAAGTCCGGCCAGCCGTCGCCGTCGGCGTCGTACAGGATCACCCCCAGCGACTTGCCGACCGGCCGCTTCTTGGCGTTCGCATCCGTCCCTTCCGCCTCGGACACGCGCACGCCGGCCAGCTCGCTCACGTCCTCGAACGTGCCGTCGCCCCTGTTGCGGTACAGGCTGCACTGGTTGCCTTCCAGCGAAGTCGGCTGCTGGTACGTCCGGCCGACGCCGGTGAGGGTGGACTTGATGCCGAGGTCGATGGCCGGCGACCAGGTGCAGTAGTGGCAGACGAACAGGTCGAGTTTGCCGTCGCCGTCGTAGTCCACGAACGTCGCCGAGGTGCCGAACGGGATCGGCGGCGCGTGCCGCTTGAAGGCGTCGGCGGACTCGCCTGCCGGCCACACGCCCGGCCCGGCCACGCCCGCCTTGCCGGTCACGTCCTCGAACGTCTTGCCGCCGACGTTGCGGAACAGCCGGTGCCCGCCGACGCAGGTGATGAACAGGTCCGTGAAGCCGTCGTTGTCGAAGTCGCCGGCGCACCCGCCGATGCCGTACAGGGTGACGTTCAACCCGGCCGCGACCGTCACGTCCTCGAAGGTGCCGTCCCCCTTGTTGCGGTACAGCGCCAGGCACGGGGCCTTGTCCGGCGCGGGGTGGCCGGGCCACGGGCAACTGTTCACGAACAGGATGTCCGGCTTGCCGTCCTTGTCGAAGTCGAACACGACGACGCCCGCGCCCATCGTTTCGGGCAGCAGCTTGTTGCCGGCCGCGCCGTTGAAGTGGGTGAAGCGAATGCCGGCGGCGGCGGTCACGTCGGTGAACGTGACCGCCGGCACCGGCACCGCCTTCCGCTCGGCGGTCGGGCCGACGGGCACCACTTTCGCCTCGACCGGCTTCTTGCCGAAGTAGGCGTCGTAGGCGAAGTACCCGCCGACGCCGAGGGTGGCGAGGGCGACGACGAGGCCGGCGAGTTTCACGGGAGTGGTCATCGAAGTCGCGCTTCCTGGGTGGTGATGCGGGTGGTGTCGTTCTTGCCGGGTCTCGAAGACTCGACCCGACCTCCTTGCGGTTCGCCGCAAGTTCCTGTCGGGCCTCGCCTGCCTCCGGCAGGCTCGACCACGACCTACAGTCACGGCCGGTTCGTCGGGTAGATGACGATGGCCTCGGCGGCGGCGTTGTGCGCCGGGTGCTTGCTCCGGTACGCCTGCATCGTCGCCGACTTCGCCAGTTCGTCCGGTTTCAGGAGGGCCTGCAACTCGCGGTGGATCGACGCCAGGGCGATGGCCTGCGCCGCCTTCGCCGTCGGCTCGGTCTCGGCGGTGTACGCCGCTTGCACTTGTGCCCGCGCCGCTTGCAGCGGCTTCAGCCGGGGCAACCTGGCGTCCGGCGGCTTGCGGCCGAGGGCGGTCACGGCGTCGGCCAGCTTCACCGCGACGGCCGCCCGCTCGGTCGCGCCGCCGGTGGTCGCCGTCGCTGCCAGCCCCGCCACTTCCTCGGCCGTGCCGTCCACCGGGCCGCCACCCGCCGGGGCGTCCACGCCGAGCGTCGCGTAACAGCGGGACAACCCGTCGTGGCTCGGTACATCTTCCGGGTCCACCGCTAGCGCTCTCGTGTAGGCGTCGAGGGCCTTGCCGAGGAACTCCTTCTCCGTCGCCGTGCCCGCAGTCTCCTGCTGGCTCCGCTGGAAATACACCAGCCCCAACCGGCCGAGAACGACGTAGTCCTTGGTGAAGTTCATGTTCCGCTCCTTCGGCTGGTTCGCCGGATCGACGATCTTGGCGAACTCGGCAGCGGCCGCGTCCAGGTCTGCGGGCGAGGACGTGTTCTGGGCCTGCACCTGTCCGGACAGCCAGGCTTGGAGCCACCACGGGGCGGGCGGGTCGCACTGGCCCGAGGCGGTCACCGAACGCGCCGCGTCGTTCAATTGGCCCAAGTCGATGTACACCCGCGCCAGGTTGGCGTGCCCGTGCCACACGGCGTCCTTCTCGCCAAGCGTCAGCAGTTTCTTGAAGGCGACCTCGGCCTGCCGCAGTTCCCCCTTCTTCGGGTTCAGCGGCATCCCCTCCAACATGCAGCCGATGCCGTAGTCGTTCCACCGCTGCCACGCCGGTTGGATCGGCGACTCCTGCTTCGCCACCGCCGGCCCGCCACTCACGGGCAGCGTCACCGTGTCCGAACAGAGGTCGACGATCGGCAGCTTCGGGATCGGCCGGTTGAGCGGCTTGTGGACGTACTCCATGTACGCCTGGTCGAACTTGCGGTAGCGCAGCCGCACCGTGAGTTCGACCGGCCCCTTCACGTCCGCCGGCACGTCGAGCTTGTAGTGGACGACGTTCGCCGCGCCGGGCGGGATCTGGTGGTCGTACAGCGCGGTGAAGATGTCCTGCGGGTTGCGGCGGTCGATCCGCGCGCCGTTGCGGTCCAGCATGTGGACGTTGATGAAGTGCGACCACTCGTCCACCGCGCCGGTGTCGTCGGGATTCTTCGTCGCCCCGTTCCGGCCGATCACCTTGCCGTCGGCTTTCGCCGTGAAATCGACCCAGATCTCGTTGGAGTCCACCGTCCCCTGCGAGAAGGGATGGCCGATGTTCAGCGTCCGCACGACCGTCTCGATCAGGTACGACTTGCCCGGTTGTAGCTCCGGCAGCTGCGGGCGGGCGACGGTCAGCGACTCGTCGTCCACGGTGCCGTCGGGCTTGTAGTTCTTCACCCCGAACAGGTCGATGCGGAGCTTCTTGTCCGTCAGGAAGTCGGCGTTGGCCCGGATGGTCTTGTCGAACCCGGCACTCATCTTGGCGTACTGGGGGTCGTTCTTGAGCAGCTCGAACAGGCCGGTGTTGGCCGCCGGGAAGCGGTGGTCGTGGACCTTCCGCCCACCGGTGCCGTCGAAGTCCTTCGCCCCGAAGTCGTTGCTCGGCTGCAACGGCATGTGGCAACTGGCGCAGTTGTCCTTGGCCTTCTCCGGAAAGTAGAAACTGCGGCTGCCGTTGCCCATGCCGGACAGCACGAACGTGTCGTAGTGGTTCTGCCCGCGGAGGAAGTCCTTGTAGTGGTTCAGTTCCACCGGCAGCGCCACCTTGTGGCAGGTCGAGCAGAACTCGGCCGTCTTGTGCAGCGGCTTCAGCATCGTCTTCTTGTGGAACTCCGGCTTCGCCTTCACCATCTGGGCGTTCACCCACTGGAGCAGGCTGTTCTCGGAGTACGTGAACGGGTACTGCTGCTGCTCCTCGATGGTGAACGCGGCGTTCCCCTGCGGGCCGTGGACTTCGGTGATGCTGTGGCACGTCACGCAGGTGATGCCGGCGTGCCCGGTCTCGTGCTTCTCGAAGTCGAACTTGGGGTCGTCGAACTGGCCGCTGAAGAACGGCACCGGGTCGTGGCAGCCGGCGCACCACCGCGACGACTTCACGTGGCCGTCCCGCTTCATGCCCATCTCGCGGGTTTCCTTCACGCTGAACAGGTACGCCGGGTTGTTGAAAGAACTGAACTTGTGAGCGCTATGCAAGTGGCTATCGTAAATATCCTTGTGGCACTGGATGCAGTACTTGTCGTTCATCAGCGCCTCGGCCGGGATGAACTTGCCGTCGCCGGTGCGGGCGTTCGACGGCTCGAAGTACTTCACCCCGTCCGCCGACCCCTGGCGGGCGGCGGCGCGGGGGTCGTACCCGTGGAACCACGCCATCGCGCCGAGCGTCGCCACGACGACCGCCGCCCACGCCTTGCCGTACCCCCACTTGATGCGCGGGCCGGCCTTGCGGTGGCTGATGTACATGGCGATGCACGCCAGCGGGATGACGACGTGCAGCCAGTACACCACCGATCGCGAAACGGTGCCGGTCGGCAACTGCGGCAGGCCGTCGAACTGGAACAGCGCCAGCCCGGTGACGATGACCAGGATGCCGAGGGCGAACACCGCCAGCCCCCGGCGGACGGCCTTGCGGTTCCGCCGCTTCCGCGACGTGGCGTAGTGCGCCAGGCCGAACACGAGGAACGGGGCCACCCCCGCCACGCCGACGCCGGCGTGCCCCAGGAACATCCAGAACGTGAACGGCGTGGTGTACAGCGTTTCCGGGCGGAGCCAGTTGAGGAACGTCACCCCGGACAGGTACACGCCCGTCGCGCCGAGCAGGGCGAACCCGGCGAACGTCGCCCACAGCAGCGGCTTCAGCCACGGCCGGATGGCCGGCTGGTAGGGTTGCGGCTTCGGTCGCGGCGGCGCGGTCACGGCCGCCGGCGGAGAGGGATCGATGGACATGGGAGGGACTCGGATGAAGGATGGTATCGGATTATTTCTGTTGCAGCCGGTGTTCCGTCCCGGCGGCCAAGTTCGTCCAGGTGTTCGTGCCGGCGTCCTTGCCCGGCCAGTGGACCGCCACCGATTCCACGGCCGTCTTGTCGCCGAGGCCCACCGTGATCGGCAGTTCACTTTGACTCAAGTATCCGCGCCCGGCCGCGATTGTATATGTCCGTTGCCGCCCGCCCGCCGTCACGACCACTCGCGCCCCGATGGCGTCGCGGTTCGACCGCACGCCGTCGCCGACGAGCTTCAGCCGCACCCACTTGTTGCCGGTGTCGTGGTCGTTGCGGAACAGCCTGGCCGGGCCGCCGTTCGCCGCGACGATCAGGTCGGGCCGGCCGTCGCCGTTGAAGTCCAGCACCGCGCAGCCCCGACCGACCATCGGCCGGGACAGGTCGCCGGCGTCGGCGACGACGGCGAACGACGCCTGGTCCGCGCCGCCGACGTTGCGGAAGAGCTGCGCCGCCTCGGCCTGGGTCTGGTTCGGTCGAGCCAGCGCGATGTCCGGTTCCAAGTGGCCGTTGGCCGTGAACAGGTCGAGCCGACCGTCCAGGTCGAAGTCGAGGAACGCCGCCCCGAACTTCATCGGGCCCCGGCTCGCGCCGGCCAGCCCCGTCGCCGGTGCCACGTCCTGGAACAGCAGCGGCGCGGGACGGATCAGCGACAGCAGCGTGTTCGGCTCGTTGCTGAAGTTGGCGATCGCGGCGGACGGCGTGTCGGGTTGCAAGTAGGCGGCGTCGATCCCCATGCCGCCGCGCGGCCGGCCGTCGGCGTAGGCCACGTTCGCCCGCAAGCCGACCTCCTCGAAGGTGCGACCGCCCTTCCCGTCCGGCACGTTGTGGAAGAAGAAGTTCCGCACCGTGTCGTTCGCCACGATCAGGTCCGGCCAGCCGTCGCCGTCGGGATCGCAGGCGACGACGCCGAGCGCCTTGCCGACGGCCACCCGCGCGCCGTTCGGGCCGGTCGGCTCGGTCACTTCGATGCCGCACGCCGCCGACACGTCCGCGAACCGCCCGCCGCCCAGGTTGCGGAACAGTTGGCAGTGCGTGCCGGGGAACTGCGTCGGCGGGACGTAGGCCCGCTGGCCGCCGGGCAGTTGCGCCTGAATGCCGAGGTCGGTCGTCGGTATCTACTGCACATAATTGCAGATGAACAGATCGAGCCGTCCGTCGCCGTCGAAGTCCAGCCACGTCGCCGAGGACGGGAACGCGATCGGCCGGTTGCAGTCGGCCACGGTCGGCCCGGTCGCCGGCCAGGTGTCCCGCTTCAGTCCGGCCGCCTCCGTCACGTCCTCGAACGTCTTCCCGCCGACGTTGCGGTACAGCCGGTTGCCGCCCACGGCGGTGACGAACAGGTCGGGGAAGCCGTCGTTGTCGAAGTCCCCGGCGCACCCGCCCATGCCGAACAGCGGCACCGCGAGACCGACCGCCGCCGTCACGTCCGCGAATGTCCCGTCGCCCGCGTTGCGGTAGAGCGCCGGCGCGGTCGCGTCTCCGGCCGCCCAGCCCCGACCGTTCACGAGGAACACGTCCGGCCGGCCGTCGGCGTCGAAGTCGAACACGATCACCCCGCCGCCCATCGTCTCGGGGAGCAGCTTCTTCCCCGTCGCGCCGTTGACGTGCGTGAACCGGATGCCGGCGGCGACGGTCAAGTCCGCGAACGGCACGACATCGCCGCCGCCCGGCACCGGGACGGGCGGAGTGCGGGTGCCACAGCCGAGAAGGACGACGCCGGCCGTCAAAAGGACAGCGGCGCACACGAACCGAATGGCCATGGGAATGGCCTCCGGGAACGGCGGTCGGATTCGGAACGGATGGTTCGGAGGTGGTTCAGCCGCGCGGCGGGTGGAAGATGTCCGGCGACGGGGTACTCGACGGAATCGCGTCCGCACCGGCAACGGCGGAACAGAGAAGAGTCGGATCGTCTCGCTCGTCTTGAGGAAGGACGGCATCGGCGGGCACGGACGGAACCGCCACCGCTGGAGTGGGAGCCGGCGCGACGGGCGAGCGATCGCACCGACCATTCGCGCAAGGCGAAGCCGGTGACGGGCGCTGTTCGATGGGGCCAGAAGTCGCGGTCGTTGTCCGAATGTGGAGGTAGTCCCCACAACTGGCCGAGCCGATCGCCGACCAGCCCAGGCACACCCCCGCCACCGCCAGGAAGTGGCGGATCATCGCGTCGAATTGGCGGCGGGGGAAAGCCATGGCACTCTACTTTACCGCCCTCCGGCGGCGACCGTCAACCGACAATTCGCCAGAATCCGGTGCGATCTCGGCGAAATCCCGTCGACCGCCGGGCCCCCCAGGGCAGGGCTGCTCAGAGATTGAAAAGAGGAAGGAACCACAAAGGACACCAAGAACACGAGGGAAGAAAATCACCGACTTTTCTCGCCTTCCGTTTGTGTTCTTGGTGTTCTTTGTGGTCAAAAATCTTCCCCAGCTTCAACCTCTGAGCAGCCCTGCCCCCAGGGGATAGTCTCTTGACACATGGAGTCGTCGATGCGCCTTCCCCTCCCGAAACCGAGCAGGTTCCTCGCGGTCGCTTTCGCGGCCGTGGCGGTCGCCCTATTCGCGGACGGAGCGGCCACGGCCAGTTGCGGCGAATACCTGACGATCAATGGCCGCGCGGTGACCGCCGCCAAGATGCCGGCGGGCGAACACTCGCCGAAGGCACCCTGTCACGGCCCGAACTGCTCCGCCACACCGATTCCGCACGACCGACCGCTGACGACTCCCCTCACGAAATCGCTGGCCTCGGGACGCCAACTGGCGACCGTGAGTGGCGGCTGACAAGCGGCTTCGGCGACTCCTTCCGCCGTCTGGTAACTGGTGTCCGAGTGCGGCATCGTCTCCCGTCCGTCCGTCCCGTTCCACCCGCCCAAGTCCGTCTGATCGCGGTCGCGTGACCACGCCACGCCCCGGCCCACCGCCGCGCACTCGCGCGGCGCGGCGGCGCACCTTCGTCACCCGATCCTGTCCCGCCTCGGTATCGATCCCGATTCCTCCGAATACCTCCGACCGCGCGCCCCGTCATGTGGCTGCGCGGCCGAGTATCCCCACCCGATTGGGTGGTCGCCCGCGCCCCGCGCGCGGTCTTCGTTCCGTCCGTATCCGCTTCATTCCTCCTTCTCCCAGGTGTCTCAATGGTCCGTTTCCGTCGTCGGGGTGGGTTCACGCTCATCGAGTTGCTGGTGGTCATCGCCATCCTCATCGGGCTGCTGTTGCCCGCCGTCCAGGCGGACGGACGCGGCGAAGGGGCGCGACGTGCCGAAGACCGTCCTCGACGCCTGGAAGCGCGGCGGCACCGTCGAGGAACTGGCGAAGGCGTCACCGCCCGTCACCGCCCGCGACCCCGACTGGGCCGCCGGCCACAAGTTGACCGGTTACGAGATCGCCCCCGAAGAGGGGCGGGCCGGCGTCGATTTGCTCCTGACGGTGAAGCTGACCCTGACCCGCGCCGACGGCAAGCCGCAGTCGAGGACCGTGGCCTACGTCGTCGGCATCGGTGCCTCGACCGTCGTCGTGCGCAACGAGTAGCCGCCGAATCGTGACGGATTCCCACTCTCCCACCCGACACCGAGGACGCCCCCATACGCACCGCACTCGCGCTCCTGACGGCACTCCTGTTCGCCCCGGCCAATTCGCCCCGCGCCGCCGACCCGAAGCCGGCCGACGCCCCCCGGCCCACCCCCGTCACCCGCCCGGACATGAAGCGGCTGATCGAGGAGATGAAGGAGCGGAAGCCCCGCATCCCCCTCCCCGAACTGACCGACGCCGACAAGGAAAAACTCGGCGACCGCGGTCAGGGGTACGAGGCCCGGCTCCGCTACCACTACATGCCCGGCTCGGACGGCGGCCGCGGCGCGGGCGGCAGCGGATTCAGTTTCGGCCCGACCGGCACCGAGGCGACGCTGGAGAACACCTTCAAGGTGCAACTGTTCTGGATCGTTTCCCGCGCGAACAACTGCCAGTACTGCCAGGGGCACCAGGAGGGCAAGCTGCTGCGGGCCGGGCAGACCGAGGACGAGATCGCCGCCCTCGACGGCGACTGGGCGCAGTTCACCGAGGGTCAGCGGGTCGCGTTCGCCTTCGGGCGGAAGTTCACCTACGAGCCGCACCTGCTGACCGACGCGGACGTGGCGGACGCCGTCGAGCTGGCCGTCGCGCGGGACGTGGTGCAACTGATCCAGTACGTCACCACCCGCGCCTCGTTCGACCGCATCACCGAGGCCGCCGGGCTTCAGTTGGAGAAGTGAGCGGCAAGCGGCCGACCCGATTTCGGCTGGGTCCACCCCGGCCCCGAAGTGGTCGGCGATCCCCGCCGGCGAAGCAGTGACGCGGCCGCCGGCACACCGGAGACCGCGGGTGCCGGCTCACTCGTCGCCGCCCTTCTTCCCTTCGTCGCCGCCCTTCTTCCCCTCGTCGCCGCCCTTCTTCCCCTTGCCCAGCTTGTTCATCATCTGCTGCTGCTGGTCGTAGGAGGCTCCCGGCGGCAGTTGGCTCTGGTCGTACGGGGTGTTGACGGCCGGCTCCTCCTTCTTCCCGCATCCGGTGAGGGCGAGACCGCCGAGGGCCGTCACGGCGAACGCCGCCAGGGACGACAGGTACAGACCACGGATCTTCACGACGAACTCCTTTGGAACGGGGAAAGACGCCCACCCCCGACGGACGAATCGCGGGCGAGTGGGCAGTGACTAAGATCGCACGCCGGCGGCGAAAGGCCAGAGGAAAATCGGCCGCCCGCCGCAAGACGCCTACCGTTTCGCGGCCGGCTTGGCCGCCGCCGCCCCTTCCGTGATGACGAAGTAGCCATCCACGGTCAGACCCGCCACCTCCGCGGCCGTGCCGTGCGACCAGTGGACGGTGCATTTCACGATCTTGTCGTCGGCCCCCAAGCCGAACAGCAGTCGCGGGTCGTCCGTGGACCCGTAGCTCGCCCCGCCCTTGACGAACCGCGTCTGCTTGCCGGCGGCCGTCTCGACGACGACGCGGCTGCCCACCAAGTCGCGCGGGGTCGCGCCCACGAGCGTCAGGCCGACCCAGTGCTTGCCGTCCGTCGGGGCGACGTTGCGGAGGACGGCGACCGGCTCGTTGTGGCCGACGATCACGAGGTCGGGCCGGCCGTCGTTGTCGAGGTCGCCGATGGCGGTTCCACGGGCGTTGTGCGGGGCCGCGAAGTACGTCCCGCCCTGCGGGGAGCGGACCAGGAACTTGCCGGCGCGATCGTTCAGCAGCAGTTGGGGGAGCTGCTTCCGCTCGGCCTTGTGCGGGTGGCGGATGGCGTGCCCGTTCACGATCACGATGTCCTCCCAGCCGTCCAGGTCGAAGTCGGCGAAACCGGTCCCCCACGACACGTAGACGCCGTTCAGGGCACCCAGACCGGTCGCCTCGGTGGCGTACACGAAGCGGGGCCGCGCCGGCTCGGCGGTGCGGTTCTGGTAGAGGGCGGGCAATTCGCTCTCGTAGTTCGTCACCAGGATGGAGGCGCGGCCGGTGCGGTCGAAGTCGGCGACGGCCACCCCCATGCTCCCGTTCGCGCCCCCGCGCCCGTCCCGCGCCACCCCGGCGAGCATGCCGATCTCCTCGGCGACCGCCGCCGCCCCCCGGCCGTACTTGTCGCCCCGGTTCATGTACAGATAGTTCTCGTCGGTGTCGTTCGCCACGTACACGTCCGGCCGGCCGTCGTTGTTCACGTCCACCAGGGTCACGCCGATGCCGTGGCCGTCCGTCCGCACGCGCCCGACGGTCGCGGCCTTGGTGGTCGAGTCGATCCGGCGGACGAACTTGTCGCTGACATCGGCGAACGTGCCGTCGCCCTTGTTCAGGTAGACGGTGTGCGGCAGCGGCGCGAACTTGGCCGGCTGGCAGATGTCGCGGACGTTATCGACGTAGGTGCAGTCCGTTTGGTGGCGGTACGGCTGGCCGTCCGGCCCGGTCCCGTCGAACCCCCAGTTGCCGTAGTGACAGACGTACACGTCCGGGAAGCCGTCGCCGTTCAGATCCCCCCACGCCGTGGACGACGACCACAGGTTGTCCGTCAGCCCGGCCTTGGCGGTCACGTCCACGAACCGCCGCCCGCCCTTCCCGTCCGGCTCGTTGCGGAACAGGATCAGGCGGTTGTAGCCACTCACCAGCAGGTCGCACCACCCGTCGTTGTCGTAGTCGAAGGCGGACACCCCCTGGGAATATTGGAGGGGGCCGTCCAGCCCGACCTTCGCCGACACGTCCTCGAACTTGAGGCCGCCGAGATTGCGGTAGAGCTTGCCGGGTCGGCCGAGGATCTTTTTGCCGTCGAACGAGCCGCCGCCGGAGATGAAGATGTCCAGCAGTCCGTCGTTGTCGTAGTCGAACAGCGCCACCCCGCCGCCGAGCGTCTCGATGATGGCGTAGTGGTTCGCCTCTTCGCCGTTGCGGTAGGTGAAATCGATGCCCGACGCCGCCGTCACGTCCTCGAACAGCACCGGGCCGACCGGCTCAGCGGGCGGAGCGGGAACCGCCGGATCGGGCGCGGGGGCGGAACAGGCGAGGGCCAGGAGCGCGAGGAGCGCGACGGGGATCAGGACGAGAAGGGCGCGGCGCGTGCCCGTATCGAGCGTGAACGATGGCATCGAATGGTCACCCGCGGGGGAGGGACGGGTCGGCGGTTCCACCGACGTGATACGCCGCCGGCTCGGGGCGGGTTCGCGGCCGCTCACTTGCCCGGACGGGCGAGCGCCTTGCGGTGGGTGGCCGCCGTCGCGGCATCGCCGACCGCGTCGTAGTGCGCGGCCAGTCGGGCGTGCGCGGCCGGGAAGTTCGGCCGCAGTTCCAGCGCGCGGTTGAGCCAGTAGACGCCCGTCTTGGGCTGACCGATGCGGAGCAGCACGTCGCCGATGTCGTAGGCCTCCTGCGGGTCGTTCGTCGGCGTCCGCGCCATGTCCTGGAGTTTCTTGTTGGCGGTCTTCAGCAAGTCGGTGTACTCGTGGTAGCGCCGGCGGGCGGCTTCCGCCTCCTCGTCGCGGCCCAGCGCCGACAGGCAATCGGCCAGGGCGAACATGACTTCCGTGTCGGCGGGGTCGATCCGGCCCGCCGTCCGCAGCCACGGCTCCGCCGCGGCCGGGCGGTCGGCTTGCAGTTCCAGCCGGCCCAGCGTGAGCGCCGGGGACGGGTCGGCGGGCAGGCGGGCGGCGACGGCCGTGAGCAGGTCGCGGGCCTTCCGCGTGTCGCCTTCCAGGAAGTGGCAGACGCCGAGCCGCGCGACGACTTCCGCGCTGTCGGGGAGTTCGACGCGAAGGCGTTCGAGGTGCGGCCGCGCGTCGCCGGGCCGGATGTCGGCCAAGTACATCTCGGCCAGCCGCAGCCGCGCGCGAGACTGGAGCGGATCCCGCTCCAGCGCCTTCGCGTACTGCTCCTTGGCGTTCGCCGCGTCGTTCATCCGCTCGAGCACCCACCCCCGCCAGAAGTACGGGGTGGCCGAGGTCGGGGCCAACTCGACCCACCGGTTGAGCACGAGGATGGCCGGGTGATACCGCAACTGGTGCATGTACGCCCGCGCGACCGTCTCGAGGATCAGCACCGAATCGGGATGGCCGCCCTCGACCATCGTCTCGAGCGGCCCCGCCAGTTCGTCCACTTCGCCGGTCTGCACGCGGAGGAGCAGGTACTCGAGTTGGGTCGCGGCCGTGGCCCCGCCGCCGATCGCGTTCGCCCGCGTCAGGTGGAAATCGGTGGCGATCGGGTCGCCCTTCAGTCGATTGACGCGGGCGGCGATGAGGTGAACGTCCGCCGAATCGGGCCACCGGGCCAGCGCGTAGGCCAAGTCGTCCGCGACGTGGTCGCCCTCGGCCTTGCCGTCCGCGAAGGCGAGTTGCAGGCGGGCGAAGCGGACGTGTCCCTGGTGGTAGCGGGACGCGCCGGCGACCGCGGCCAGTAGAACCGCGAGGCACACCGGCACAGTCCGCCAGGACATCCGAGGTCGGGGGAGTCGGATCATGAGTGTGTGCGGTCTGCGATTCGGGGGTGGAGCGGGACCGTCCGGTTCCGGCTCCACGCGGCCCGACCGCCGAGATGAACTCAGTCCTTGAGTTGGATGTCGATGGTGTTATTCCCCTTCTCGACGGTGATCGTGACATCGCTCTTGCCGGTCGTGTGGTACTTGGCGGGGATTTCCACGAAGACGCCCTCCTGGCCCGGCGTGACGCCGGGGGGGGCAGCGGCCCCGACGCCCTTCGGCGTCGCTCCGATCGTCGTGCCACCTCCTCCGGGAAGCCCGCCGCCACCTTTGCCGGGTGTCGGCCCCACCATCGGTCCGCCGCCGCCCCCCTTGGCCCCGCCGCCGGCCGCTTTCGTGATGCTTCCGGGGTTGTAATCCGGTTGTTTCTTCTTCGGGTTCAGCAGTTCGTTATCGACGTACACCGTGTACGTCGCCGGGACGATGTTGGTGACCTTGTACGTGCCATCGGGATTGATGCCGGCGAGGATTTCGCCGTTGTCGGCCGAGACGAACTTGAGGGTACCGCCGGTGACCGGGGCACCCTTGTAGACGACCTTGCCCTCGACGTTCGCCGTGTAGAGGCTACCACTTCCGCACCCCAGCACAAGGCCGAGCATCGCGGAGAGGAGACCCAGGAGACGGACTTTCATTGCTGCGTCCTCGGAAGCATGGAGGGGAAAAGAGGTGACGGGCGCGGCGGAAGGGAACTCGAGGGCGACTCCCCGATCCGGGGGTCGCCCTCGAGTTCCCGCGCCCCGCGCCGGCCGAGACTGAGAACGGGACCGTTACCAGTCGTTGCCGAGGATGAAGCCGTCGGCCGGCATCATCGCGTAGCGGAGGGTGACTTCCGACACGCTGGCCGAGACGTTGCGGACGCTG
>JAYUFU010000304.1:0-4797 GCA_043738505.1 Fimbriiglobus sp.
CCGCGAGGACGGTGCGGGCGAACCCCGGCACGGCGGAGAACAGGTGCCCGCCGAGCCAACCGGTTCGACAGTGCCGGAGGGACCAGCGCAGGGTGTGCAACTTGGCGTAGGCCGGCCGGTCGGCGGGAACTCGGAAGCCGACCAACCCGGCGGCCGGACGCCAGCGGCGGTCACAGGTGCCCAGCAACGATGTACCGACGCCCAGCGTGAAAACGTCAGTCGCGCATTCCACCGACAGAATGCCGGCGTCGCACCGCTCCAGAGCCAGGCTTAAATCGAACCGGGAGGACAGTCCGGAGGCGACAAACACGGCCGAGCGAACCGCCTCGGTCGGGCCGAGCTGCGCGAGCGCGTAGGCGGTGACGGCAGTGCCGGCCGAATGGGCGAGGACGTGAACCGGGCCGTCCGCTCGCGCCGCCCGGATTCGCTCCGCCAGTTCGGCCGCTTTGCGGCGGTGGTAGCCGACCCGCCACAGGTCGGCGTAAGTGAGGTAGGACCACCAGCGGCGCTGCTGCCAGGCGAACGGTTCGATTCCGTGCCGAAGTCCGGCGGCTCGCAGCCCGCGCGACCACCCGGCCGGAACCAAGCCGGGATCGTTGACGCCGGAGACGAGGAACAGGGTGCCGCTCATCGAGCAAACCCGGCGAAGCGGAAGACCGCTCGCGGAGCGAGCGGACTACTTTCAGTTCCCGGTGCGGCGGATGTACTTGCGGAGGATGTCGTTGGCGGCGGCCGACATCTCGGCCCCGGACGGGGTGCCCTTCTTCTTCGGGTCCGGCTTCTTCACCGGCGTGCCGTCGGCGTTCACCGCCGGCATCTCGTGGATGGTGCTGCCGTCCGGCACGTGCGGGTTGGCCGACGTGTCGTCGTCCATGCCCAGCAGCATGGCGGCGGCGTCGATGTCGTCGGACGACTCGCCGTCGGCGTTGGGGCCGGCGACCGGCATGATCGGTACCGGGGCGGCGGGGGACGGCGGCGCGGTGCCGGACGGCCGCGCGACGCCGGGCGAACTGGCCGGCTTTTTCGCCGGGGCGGGCTGCCCGACGGCGGCGGCCAACTTCTTCACCGCCGCGTCCGACGACAGCGGCTTCAGCGCGTCCGGCAGCGGCGTGCTGTCCGACTTCCGTTCCGCCGGGACGATCTGCACCTTGAATTCCAGCGGCCCCATTTTCAGCGCGCAGCCGTCGGTCAACTCCCGCTCGCCGGTGAACGTCTCGCCGTCGATTTGCGTACCGTTGGTGCTGCCGTAGTCCTGGGCGAACACCTTGCCGTCGCGGACGAGAATGGCGCAATGCACCTTGCTGATCGCCTGGGACGCCGGGCGGAGGTGGCACTGCGGGTCGCGGCCGATGAGGAACTGGGCCCCCACGATGGGGATGGCCCGCCCGTTGTTCGGCCCGGTGGCCGTGACGATCAGGTTCACTTTCATGGGCGCTAAATGCCTCCGCTCGATCAACCGCGGGACGGGGTCCGGGCCGCGGTCGGCGTGCGATACGGGTCGGGGAGACGGAGCCGGGTCGGATGCGAGTCCGATCCGTGCCGGTCGTCGGCTGCCGGCACGACGGGGAACCGCCGTCGCCATCATAGAGTATCGGCGGGGCCGGCCGTGCCGTCGTCCACAATATCTTAATCACGAGGGCCGACGGAATGCAACCGCCTTTCCATTTCTCCCGCCGGGCGGTCGCCGCGAACCTGGCCCTCGCCGTCGTGCTGGGGGTCGTCGCCGGCGGCGGGTGTCGCCCGCCTCGGCTGCGGGACCCAATCAAACCGCTGCCGTTCGCGGGGGTGACGGTGCGGCTGGCGTGCGGCGACGCCGGGTACGCCAAGGAGCTGGTCGGGCGGGGGAAAATCTGGGGCACCCGCACCGGCGGGACGGTGGTTCTCGAACCGGACTGGACGACGGCGGACGCGGCGGTCCTCCCCCCGGCGCGGCTGGGCGAGATGGCCGTCGCCGACGTGCTGGCCGCGCGGCCGGCGGCGCTGGCTGACCGCGAGCACCCGCTGAAGTGGGCCGAAGTGCTGCCGGCGTTCCAGGACAAACTGTGCAACTGGGGGCGACGGCCGTTCGCGGTGCCGGTGGCCGGGGACGGCTTCGTGCTCATTTACCGCGTCGACCGGTTCGCCGACCCGAAGGCGGCGGACGCCTTCCGCGCGAAGTACCAGCGGGAACTGGCCCCACCGCCGACGTGGGAAGACCTGCGGACGGTCGCCGACCTGTTCGCCACCCTCGACGGCAAACCGAGCCTGCCACCCCTGCCGGCGGACCCGACCGCCACCGCCGTCGCGTTCAACCAGGTGGCCGCCTGCTACGACCGCGCCGCCGTCTCGTCCGCCGCCGCGCCGCCGACGGGGACGGTCCCGCCGCCGGAGGAACCGGCGTCCGACGGGACGGCGTTCCGCTTCCACGTCGATCCGGACACCGCCGCCCCCCGCCTGACCGCCCCGTCGTTCGTCGCGGCCTTCGGCTGGTTCCACGACACGGCCAAGTACCGACCGGCGACCGGCGACCCGCGCGACGCCGTGGTGAACGGCTCGGCGGTGGCGGCGGTGCTGTCGCTGGCGGAGGTGGCGAAGCTGCCGAAGGGGGCGGACGGCGCGGTGGACCGGCGGTTCGGCGTCGCGCCCGTGCCCGGCTCGGCCGTCTGGTACGGGGCGGACGGGAAGCCGCGGCCGGCGTCCGGCGGGCGCAACTACGTGCCGTACCTCGGCGCGGGCGGGCAACTGGGGGTGGTGTTCAAGCGGACGGCGGTGGCGGAAGCGGCGTGGGACTTCCTGGCCGACCTGGCCGGGCCGACCGGGGCCGACGACACCCTCGGCGAAGTGACCCTGGGGGCCGGGCCGTTCCGGTACTCGCACGTGGCGATCAGCGAGACGGCGGCGAAGTGGCAGCGGTACGGGTTCGACGCGGCGCGGACGGAGCAGCTGTCGCGGGCGGTGGGGGCCTTCGCCGACGTGCAACTCCGCGAGCCGGTCTACCCGCTGCGGACGCCGGACCACGCCGAGCGGGAAGCGATCCTGGCCGCCGCCGTGCGGAAGGCGGCCGCCGGGGCGCTGCCCGCCGACAAGGCGGCTGCGGAAGCGCAAGCGGCGTGGCAGGCCGTGGACGCCAAGCTGCCTCCGACCGACCGCCGCCGCGAGGCCCGCAACGCCGTCGGATTGGAGTGAGGCGAACGATCTGGGAGGGCGGCGGTGACGGCGTGCAGATCGGGTTCGGCGTGACGGAGGTCGGCGGCCATGCGGGGTCAGCCTGGGGGCGAAGGGGCGTCCCCGAATGCTGCGCCGGCCGACCGCTTCGCACAACAACAGGTGGTGGGGCTACCCCGGCGGGACCGTGAGCCTGGGTGTCGGCGGACGAGCGTGAAGCGGCGCGGGCGTACCACGCACAAGGGTCGAGGATCGGGATGCAATCGGCGGTGACAACGAACTGTCACCGAGGGGAAGTCCTGAGGCGGCGTTGGGGCGTGTTACACAGCTGATGGCGCTTGCTCCCCAGGGAATGTCTGTGCCCAGTCTTGGGTCAACAACGCGGCCGCTTCTTTCCGGAGCTTTTCGGCTTTGCGGGCGTTGCCGCCCGCCACTGCGACGTCGGCCTCATCGAGCTTTTTCTGCGACCTGTAACGGGCAGCACGCTCCTTGCCCTGCCTTGCGACTTGACTCAAGTCATCTGGCACGGGCCCCAACTTGCGTAGTGCGTCAATCGCCCGATCAATGCCAGCGATAACGCTCTTTACGCTGCTCGCGTTATGGATGACCTGCGTGGTATGCTCCTGAATCATCTTTGTGTGGGCCGCACGCTCGGCTTCGCGGGCTGCCTGTTTCGCTTCCGCACGGAGTTGCGCGAACTCGTCCTTGTATTTCGTCTTGAGTGACGAGTCGATGTAGTGGTCGAGTTGGTCGGCATCCTCCAACAACCGCTGCGCATCCCACAGCACCTGGTGGCCTGGGGCGTCAGCGGCAGCACGCACGCGGACGATAGTGGATCGAATTCGTTCCATCGACTCGACCAGGCTCTTGAGTTGCCAGTCGATATCCGAATCCAATTCATCTTCCTCGGGCTCAAGCCTGAGAGCCGATAAAACCTCGTCGAGGGCCTCAAGTGCAGCGCTGTCGTCCAGTTGGCCGATCTCTCGGACGCGGCGGAGGATTTCCGCCAAACGTTCCCGCGAAAACCCAGATCGCGTTTCACCCATCGGTAATCCTCTCCTTAGCCAGCGACCTAGCTCAGCAGCACCGCCGCGATGAGTGACAATGAACTCCCAGAAACCTATCACGAGGCGGTGTCAGCCGTAGCGCCTGCTTCGGCGTCTGAGGCTACGGCAACCGACCGCCTGACTGCCCCTGCAACCAGTGCAGGATGCTGATGACGTACTTGGAGTACCGGGTGAGCGGCGTGAACGCTGACCGCGGCGTTGCCCTGCGGACGTAGTCGTCCCACAACTCATACACGGACTCGAAGTCCGCCCGCCGGACCGACTGTGGGGTTGTCGCCCCCGGCGCGTTGACCACGATCACGTTCTGGCCAACCGCCTCGATCACGAACGACTCCCCGACCGCGCCGCTGTGGACCGTCCAGTTCTGGATGGTCGCATCGGCTTGCAGGCGCAACTGGAAGGCCGCCCAGGTGTCTGCGAAAGTCATCGTCGCTCCGGGGCTACAACGCCGAACGACCCAGCTCAGCCCGGCTTTGAGGGCAGTGTCTGCTGCAGCGCCTGGGGCATCCCGTGGTGGGTTTGCTCCCACCCCACCCGACCAGGAACTTGGGGCTATGATACGAGTGCCTGGGGCGTGAAGCTCGTT
>JAYUFU010000305.1:0-4779 GCA_043738505.1 Fimbriiglobus sp.
GGTGGGCGGGGTCATCGGATCCATCCGAGCGGAGAAGGAGCAAGACCCTCCTCGACCCAAATTGCCCTGTCACCACCGGAGAAGTTAGCTACACCCCAGAGATTGAAGGTGGGGCGTTGAGCATGTCCAGGGCGCGGTCGGGGAAGGCGGCCATTTCGCGGGTGGCGGCCGGCACGCTCGGGTGGTCGGTGTTCCGCAGCAGGGACACCGCCACGATCCGCAGCGACGCCAGCACCCGCGGCGCGGTCCCCCGCCGCACCCGACACCGGTCCTCCCGGAACGTCTCGTCTCGCGTGTGGTGCAATCCGTTCTCGATGCCCCAGTGGTCCCGCGATTGACCCAGCAACCGGGCGATCACCGCCGACGCCTGCGGGGCGTACGCGGCGAGCCGGTACACCCCCGGCGTGTCGCCGTCCCGGCGGCCGCGGACGGTCTTGCCGTCGAGGGCGATGTGGTCCCAGCCGTCGGCGTGGCGGTCGGCCGGCGGACGCAGCGGTCGAACCGACCTGGGGACCGTCGGCGTCGGGTGCGGGTGTTCGTGCGGGGGCTGGCGGTGATCCTGGCCGGGTTGCTCGGCGGGGAGTTGCGAACCGGCCGATTCGTCCCCGAGCCGTGGCCGGACAGCGAACGCATCCCCAGGATTTCCGAGGCCCAGTTCGATGCCCGCGAGTAGACCTACCCCTGACAGGGGGCCGGGGGTGAGGGCCGAACCGCCACCGCCAGAATCCGTTGGCGCACCCTAAAGGCGGGGTCGGGTTGACCGGGTAGGGCCAGCGGACTTATGCTGTGCCGTATCCCCGTGGCCCTCTCCGCGGCGGATTGGGCGAGGTGATCCGTGGCCGACCGTAGCCGGCTGACCCCCGTGGACCCGAAATTGTCGCGGGCCGCGGCGCACAGGCTGAGTCAGTACTTGCGCTCCCTGGGCACCGGCGCGCGAGCCGTCGGCACCGTCTCCAGCGTCGAACTGTCCGCCGCCGTCGGGGTCAGCGCCGCCCAGGTCCGCCGCGACCTGGCCGCGCTCGGCCACCTCGGACAGCGGGGGGTGGGCTACGACGCCGTCGGCCTGCGCGCCGCCATCAAGCGGAAGCTCGGCATCGACCGCCGCTGGCGGGCCGTGCTGGTCGGCGTCGGCAACCTGGCGCGGGCGCTGCTGCGGCACCGGGGCTTCGCCGAACAGGGGTTCGACATCGTCGGCCTGTTCGACGCGGACGTGGCGAAGGTCGGCCGGGCGGTGGACGGGTTGACCGTCGAACCGGTGTCGGCCTTGCGGGAGGGCGTCGCCCGCTTGAACGCGGAGTTGGGCGTGCTGACGGTCCCGTCCGAGCCGGCCCAGTCCGTGGCCGACCTGCTCGTGCAAGGCGGCGTGAAGGGCATCCTCAACTTCGCCCCGGTGGTGCTGAAGCTGCCGGCCGGGGTGAAGCAAGTCACCGTCGATCTGGCCATCCAATTCGAGCAGTTGGCGTTCGCCGTCGCCGACCCCGCCGGCCGCGTCGGGGGGTGAGACGAGCGGGCCACCATCAGGATGGCGGACGCCGTTGACCGGCGGCGAAAATTCCCGATTGCCCTGCGGCGCGGTCGCGGGTATCTCGGCGTGCCGGAACGTTCGCCACCGAGAGATCCGCCGCATGCGCTGGAGTGCAGGAGTCATTGGCGCGCTGGCCGCCGCCGCCGTCGTGTCGGCGGCCGATCCCATTTCGTCGCCGCCGCCGGTGGCCGGCCGCAGCTCGTCCGGCACGCACATCAGCGAGACGTTCAACCCGGACGCGATCTTCCCGAAGCGATCCCCACTGCCGCCTTCGCCCTCGCCGGCCCCCGAGGTGTTCGAGGAGGACGGCCTGCTGCCGATCCCCAAGCTGCCGCCCCCGCCCAAGCGGTGGTCGGGCACGGTCGATTTCGGGCTGAACGGCGCGGTCGGCAACTCGCAACTGCTCAACCTGCGGGGCGGCTGGAACATCCGCCGCAAGACCGACCGCAACTCGCTCACCAGCGACTTCCAGTACGTCTACTCGGAGCAGAGCCGCGAGCTGAAAACGCACCAGGCGCTGTTCAACACCCGCGACGAACTGCTCATCGCCGACAGCCGCTGGTCGCCGTTCGGCGCGGTCCAGATCGAGTACGACCAACTCCGCGCGTACCGGTTCCGCGTCGGCACCTACGGCGGGACGGCGTTCCGCGTCGTGGACACCGAGGCCCTGACGTTCAAGACGCGGGTCGGGATCGGGGCCACCCGCGAACTCGGGTCCGACGGACAGCCCGACCGGTGGGTGCCGGAATTCCTCCTCGGCTACGACTTCCGCTACAAGTGGAACGACCGCAGCACGTTCGTCTCCATCTTCGACATCTACCCGCGGGTGGAAACGCCGTGGGTGTTCCGCGCCCGTCTGCGGCTGGCCTACGAGTACGTGTTCGAGCCGAGCATCGGGGCCGTCGTCCGCTTCGGCATCCAGGACCGGTACGACAGCGACCCCGGCCCGGCCCGGCGGAACGACCTGACGTACTTCACCAGCCTGGGGTTCAAATTTTGAGCCGAGTGGAACCGCACCCTGCGGTCGGGGCGACGACAGGGTGGGTTTGTCGTCGCCGTACCGGTCACGGGTCGTTCGCCTTCGGCCCCACCTTCAGCCGCACCAGCACCGGGAAGTGGTCGCTGAACCCCCGCTCCGCGTCCTTGATCTCGCGCTTGGGGCTGTCGAACCGCCACGGCACCCGCTTCGTCGCCCCGACCCGCGTCAGCCCTTCGGTGGGCACGCTCACGCTGTCCGGATCGACCGACCAGCCCTTCCCGTCGAGCATTCCCGGCGACACGCAGATCTGGTCGTAGATGTGCGGCTTGCCCCGGTAGTCCAGGGTGCCGAACTTGGCCGGATCCTTGCCGGCCATCAGGTTCAGGAGGAACGGCTCGTCGGCCGTCGGCTTGACCTTCGCCTTGTCGCCGATCGCGCCCAGCCCCTTCACCACCGGGTCGGCGTCCGGCGAGTCGTTGAAGTCCCCGCACACCAGCACGTCCACGTCGTTGTTCTTCTTGTTCATCTCGCGGAACGCCTCGTACAGCTTGATGGCGTACTTCTCGCGGCCGCTGTCGCCGTCGCCGCCGTCCTTCTGCTTCAGTTGCGAGGTCCAGTGCGAGGCGAGGATGCACAGGTCGTGGCCGTTCACCAGGACGTGGCTTTCCAGGATGCGGAGTTGCGCGCCGTGCAACTTGGTCAACTGCGGGATGATCGGCAGGCGGGTGATGACGCACGGGGCGATGTGCCGGCCGGCGGCCAGGTTCTTCATCATCAGGTTGCCGTACTGGAGCTTGTCGTCCGCCTTGGCGTCCTTCAGCTTCTTGTTCAGCACGCCCCGCAGCAGGTCGCCGGCCCGCACGCTCTCCACCTCGCACAGGGCGATGATGTCCGGCCCGACGCCGCCGTTCATCTTCAGCAGGGCCGACGCGATGCGGTCGTACTTCAGGTCGCGGAGCTGCTGGTTCTGGGCGAACGGGTTGTCGAACTCCTCGTCGATGGTGCCCCGCTTGTCGTCCTTGTCGTCGAACAGGTTCTCGACGTTCCAGTGGCAGAACAGCACCTCCCCCTTGTCCGGGTTCGACCCCTGGGCGGACACCGCCGGCCCGCCCGCGCGGGTGATCAGGAAGAGCGCGGCGACCCCGACGGCGACGGCCCCCGCGACGGCCCACCGGGCACCGGCGGGCATCTTGCGGAACAGGCCGACGGCGGCGGTGAGGAGGGCCGCCGAGGCGGGCGACTGGCGAGGCATGAGCGAATCCTGCGCGGACGGGGAGGACTTCCGGCCGCGCCGCCGCGACCGGCTACTTGGAGGTATAGCAGGATTCCGAGCGAAGTGCCATCGCGCCTCCGCGGCGGGCAGGGCTGCTCCGAGGTGGAAGTTGGGGAAGATTTTCGACCACAAAGGACACCGAGAACACCAAGAGGAGCCGAGAAATCACTGCCTTCTCTTCGCTTCGTGGTCTTCGTGTTCTTTGTGGTTCCTTCCTCTCTTCAATCTCTGAGCAGCCCTGCGTGGCGGGGCAGGGCAATTGATTTTGGCAGTCGGGTTCTGGTACGCTTTTCGCACGCCGCGTTCCCCCGACCGCGAGGCACGGATGCCGACCCTGACCATCGAGTACGCGACCGACGCCGAACGCCTCGCCCCCGCCGGCACCGTCCTCGACGCCGACGGTGCCACCGCAAGCCGGCCTCTTCCCTTGCCACCTTCTTGTAAGCCTCCCTCGCGTCCAGGACGGCCGCTCGTTCGACATCGCTCATCCCGTTTCCCCTGCGGCTCCGCTGCGGGTGGGCGTGAGGGACTCCCCGTTTGGCCCGACGAGGCCAAAAGACTATGGAGCTTAGCGCGGGTCGCCCAGGTGTGGCGCGGCCATCGCAGTCCTCCGGAGCCGCGCGCTTCTTGCGGGCGGCACCGGGGGTTCGCCGCACCCTCACTCCGTCTCGATGGTCACCGCCATGACCACCGGGGCGGACTCGTCGGTGCCCTTCTTCAGCTCGATGGACTTCACCACCTCGCCGGGCCGCTTCGGGACGACGCTCAGGTAGCGAATCTGCTGCCCCCGCAGGGCGAAGGCGTACTTCGACTCCGGCACCTCGATCTTGCGGATGTAGTCCGCGAAGTGGACGCCGTTCTTCCACTCGTGGCCCTCCGTCTTGCCGTCGGCGTAGGTCAGGATCACCGTCATCGTCAGGCTGCCGCGCGGGGTGGACGGGAAGTTCCACCCGCCGACGCCGCTCAGGAAGTGCAGCGCCTTCGCCTTCGTGTTGCACGGCA
>JAYUFU010000306.1:0-13985 GCA_043738505.1 Fimbriiglobus sp.
GCCCCAGGCACTCGTATCATAGCCCCAAGTTCCTGGTCGGGTGGGGTGGGAGCAAACCCACCACGGGATGCCCCAGGCGCTGCAGCAGACGGCGGGGGCGTGTAGGCTTTCCCCGAACGGCGGGGGCGTGTAGGCTTTCCCCGACGTGTAGGTTCCGCAGCCCCCGCCGCTGCCGAGCCGTGTCGTTCGGCGGCTTGAGGCTCCCGATGTCGAACACACACGAGTACGTCGTTTTCGACCGGGCCAAACTCGACCCCGCGCTTGCGATGCGGTGGCCCGCGTTCGAGAAAAAGTACCCCGGCTGGTGTCAGTGGGAGTCGGCGAAGGATTTCCTTGTCGAGTGGGCGTTGGATGATGAATCACAAATTGATTCAGTAGACGAGATCCTCGCGCGGAAAACAGTGCGGGCGACACTTGCCATGAGTGATGATCCCTTCCACTTCCTCTGGGCGATCCTCGATGAGAAGGGGTTGTCGGCGTGCGGGGTTGAGATCGAAAAGGGGGACTACGACTACGCGGACGACATCGTCTCGTGCGCGGGTGCGGCGTTCGCACGCGGCGATCTGTCCCTGGCCTCCCTCACCGCCGTCTGTCACCTGCACGCCAGCCGCGTCGATCCGGCCGCAGTCTTGCTCCCGGATGTCGCGAGCGCGGTTCAGGGGCAACCCAGGGCACGACCCATGCTCCCCGGGTTGCCCGACATGATGCCCGCGGGTGCCGACGGCATCGGTGTCTCACAGGCTCGAAGGGTTATCGACTTCTTTCTCCGGGCGTGGCGTGAGCGTTGGCCACTCCAAGCCGAGGGCCAGACGCCTCGGAACGGCGAATCGATTCGCTCGTGCGCGGTGGCGGACGACTTGGCTCAGGCTCTTCGCAATCGCCGCCTGTCCAAGCCGTGCATGTTCCGCTGGTATGAGTGCTGACGGCGTGGCGGTCCGCGGTCTGCCACGGCACCAGAAGGCCGAACCTGGCCTGTAGCAGACCGGCGGGGCATGATACGTTTCTGGGATACATAGCTCACCGGTGCCCCGCCGGCAGGTGAGCTATGTCGTTCGGCGAAGGAGATACCGATGGCGAAGAAGTCCGTCGACAAGGCCGCGACCAATGCCGGCAAGAGTCGCCCGGCGGCCGCGACGCCGGTTCTCCTGTCGGGCGGCAACCCGCAGATCGCCAAGGCCGACGGCGACGCCCCCGTGCAGGCCTACCTCGCGGCCATGCCGGGCTGGAAACGCAATGTCGGTCGCCGCCTCGACGCGCTCGTCGTCCGCACCGTCCCCGGCGTGCGCAAGGCCGTGAGGTGGAACACGCCCTTCTACGGCGTCGAGGGCCAGGGCTGGTTCCTCGGCTTCCACTGCATCACGAAGTACGTCAAGGTGACGTTCTTCCGCGGCACGTCGCTGAGTCCCGTTCCGCCGGTCGAGTCCAAGAACGAGGGCACGCGGTACTTCCACATCCACGAGGATGATCCGCTCGACGAGGAGTTGGTGGCGAGTTGGATTCGGCAGGCGTCGGAGCTGCCCGGCGAGAACTGCTTCTGATCGACGGCCTGAAAACGCTCACCCCAGGTTTGATCGAATCGATCCGCCGCCGCTCGTGGCGCACACCTTCGTGTCGAGTGTCCCCCATTCCATCGCCCGCCCTTGTCGCCCGCCGCGCCGCCGCGAAGATGAGCGGTTTCCGCTTTTCCCCGGTGTTCGCAATGGACGACCTCGGCCTCGGCTACTTGAAACGCCTGCTCGAAACGCCCAGCCCGTCCGGGTACGAACAGGCCATCCAGGCGGTCGTGCGGGACTACCTCCGGGACGCCGCCGCGCTCCGCACCGACACGCACGGCAACGTCTTCGCCACCCACCGCGCCGACGGGAATCCGCCCCGCATCATGCTGGCCGGGCACTGCGACCAGATCGGCCTGATGGTGCAGCACATCGACGGCGACGGCTACCTCTACGTCCAGCCCATCGGCGGCTGGGACGTGCAAATCCTGCTCGGCCAGTACCTCACGGTGTGGGCCGCGTCCGGCCCGATCCATGGCGTCATCGCGCGGAAGGCCATCCACCTGTTGAAGGATGACGAGCGGAAGAAGGTGCCGGACTTCACCGACATCTGGCTCGACATCGGCTGCAAAACCAAAGAAGAGGCGGACCAGTTGGTGCGCTCCGGCGACCCGGTGACGTTCAAACTCGGCTACACCCCGCTCCGCAACGGCCTGGCCGCGTCCCCGGCGATGGACGACAAGGTGGGCGTGTGGGTGGTGACGGAGGCGGTGCGGCTGCTGAAGGACCGGACCACGCACGCCGAGGTGACGGCCGTGTCCACGGTGGCCGAGGAGATCGGCCTGCGCGGGGCGACGACGGCCGCGTACTCGCTCGACCCGCACGTCGGCATCGCGGTGGACGTGTGCCACGCCTCCGACACCCCCAGCGGCGACAAGAAGCTGCTCGGCGACGTGAAGTGCGGCGGCGGGCCGGTGCTGTTCCGCGGGCCGAACATCAACCCGAAGGTGTTCGAGCTGCTGGAAGCCACGGCGAAGGCGCACGAGATTCCGGTGCAGGTGCGGGGCGCGCCGCGGGCCACCGGCACCGACGCCAACGTCATGCAGGTCAGCCGGGCGGGGGTGGCCGTCGGGCTGATCGGCATCCCGAACCGGTACATGCACAGTCCGGTCGAAGTGATCCACCTCGACGACCTGACCAACGCGGCGAAACTGCTGGCCGAATTCTGCGCGGCGGTGACGCCGGACCACGACTGGACGCCGTGAATGGGGTAGGGGATTATTTGACAGGATCACAGGATGGAGAGGATGAATACAGGAGAAATTGAACCCGACAAGGCCCTTTCTTCATCCTTGATTTCATCCTGTGATCCTGTCAATGACGGCGACTGGATCCCGTGAATACGGTGAATGTTTGAGAGGATCACAGGATGGAGAGGATGAAGACAGAGTTCTGAAGATTTCAAACTCTGTCTGTCTTCATCCTCTCCATCCTGTGATCCTGTCAAACATTCTTTTTCCTCAACACCACAAGAATGCTCGACTTCGCCACCACCGCGTTCGTCTCGATTCTGTTCTTGGCCGACCCGCCGGGCAACGTGCCGCCGTTCCTCGCGCTCACCTCGCGGTACAGCCCGGAGAAGCGGCGGAAGACGGCGCTCACCGCGTGCGTCGTCGCCTGCCTCACGCTGGCGGCGTTCGGGGCCGTCGGGACGTACCTGTTCCGCCACCTCGGCCTGACACTGCCGGCGTTCCAGATCGCCGGCGGCATCATCCTGTTCGTGGTCGCCCTGGACATGATCCGCGCCCGGCGGACGACGCAGGAGAACCCGGAGGAGATGGCGGAATCGGCGGCCGCGTCGGACGTGGCCATCACCCCGCTGGCCATTCCGTTCATCGCCGGCCCGGCCACGCTCAGCACTGTCACGGTTCTCATGGCCAAGGCCGAGGACTGGGTGCAGATGAGTACCGTGTACGTCGCCATCCTGCTGACGTGCGGCATCACCTACCTGATGTTCCGCTTGGCCGAGCCGATCCAGCGGCGGCTGGGCACCACCGGCATCCACGTCCTCGGCCGGATTCTGGGCCTGGTGCTAGCCGGCATCGCCGTGCAGTTCGTGCTGGACGGCCTGGCCAAGGCCGGCATCATCCCCGAAGTGCGGAAGTGATGGGGAGGCGGTATACTGAGACAACCGAACGCGCGGAGCCGATGCCAATGTCCCACCTCGCACTCGAAGCCCAAACCGACGACGTGAAGCGGTTCCTGCTCTCCTTGCCGGCGGGGGAGGACACGGTCGTGGAGTGGCGGGGCCAACCGCTGCTGAAGCTGCGACCGGTGACTGTAGCCGACCGCGCGGAGGAGTGGAGCGAGGCGAAGAACGGCCGCCGATTCGAGCTGATCGACCGCGAACTGGACGGCTCGATCTCCCCCGCCGACGCGGACGAGTTGGAACAACTCCAGGCCGAATTCCGTAGACACCGCTGCCGGGTCGCGCCGCTTCCGCTGGCCGAAACGCGGGAGCTGCTCGACGAGTTGGAGCGGAAGGCCGCACAGGTGCCGGCGTGATCCCGTTCGACTATCTCACTTCGCTCACGCCAGTGCTGTCCAGATGTTGGCAGTGGCCACAGGCTTGGAAAACCTCACTGCTTCTCCGGGTCTTCACGCCGGAGGCGTGGCGGATTGTAGCCAGGGGTGAGCGAGCGACACCCCTGGTGAGTGACGAACAACGAATCCACCCCGGAGGGGTGGCGGGAGGTCCGGCATCCCTCCGGGATGCGAGGAATTCTAAGGGAGAACTCCTTCCAGGGGTTTCACCCCTGGCTACAGTCCGTCACCGCTCCGCGGTGAAGAACCAAGGACGCCCACGACTAGTTGTGCAACGCCGAAGATGTGGACAGCACTGCCACCACGCTCCCGGTTCATTTTCCACCTAACGGCCCGGTCGGTCGTTCGTTCTCGGTATGCAGAAGGGCCACGGCGTGTCGCGCGGGAAACCTACCACCGATCCGCCCGCCGGGTTCGCCGACCTCGTGCGGGAACACTGGGAGCCGGTGTTCCGTTACCTGATGAGCCACGCCCGGCGGACGCACGACGCCGAGGAACTGACGCAGGAGACGTTCCTCCGGGCGCTGGGCCACTGGCCGACCCGCGACCCGGACACCCGCCTCCGCGCGTGGCTACTCCGCATCGCCCGCAACCTGTTCCTCGACACGGCCCGTCGGCGGCAAACGGTCGCCTTCGGGCCGCTGGGCGAAATGGACCCCGGCGGGGACGCGCCGCCGGATCGCGCGGCCGAAGTGGCCGACGACGCGGGGAAAGTCCGCCTCGCCCTCGCCGAGTTGACGGAGTTGCCCCGCAGCGTGTTCCTGCTCCGGGTGGAGGGCGACTTGTCCTTCGTCGAGATCGCCGCGACCGTCGGCATCTCGGAGGAAGCCGCCCGCTGGCACATGCACCAGGCCCGCACCAAACTGGCCGCGAAGTTGCGGGACGCGGAGTGAAGGCAGACGCTTTTGTTAGCCCGCCGCGCCAGCAAGGGGCGTGGGGTTGAGGGACTGTTCCCAAGAGCGGTTGGCCCCTTGCTGGCGCGGCGGGCTAACAAGACCAGCGAGTGAAACCCATGCTCACCTGCCCCCACGTCCGCGACCTCCTCGCCGAATCGCCGCGCTCGCGCGATGCCGGCGTGGTCGCGCACCTGGTGCAGTGCGCGGCGTGCCGGGCGGTGGCTGCCGAGTGGCGGGCGGTGGACGCGGCGGTGCGGGCGCGGCCGACCCCGGCGGCGGCGCTCGCCGCGCGGGACGAACTCCTCGAACGCCTGTCGCCCGTCACCCCGCGCCGGCGACAGCCAGTCCGCCGAACGCGGTGGGTCGAGTGGGCGGTCGCCGCGAGTCTGTTCGTCGGCATCGCGGCGGCGACGTTCCTGCTGTCCGAACCGCGTGCGGTGGCGGCAAAGCCGAAGCTGGTCGAGGAGCTGGTGGAGTGGAACCTGACGCTGGCCGAGGCGGACACCCGCGAGACCCGCGAAACGCTCGTCCGCGACCGACTGCCGGCGTTCCGTCAGGCCGTCCGCGACACCGACCTGTCGGCCCGCGACCGCCAGTTGGCGAATCGGCTGATCGCCGAGGGCGAATGGCAAGCGGCGAACGACGACCCGCTGAACGCGGCCGAGCGATTGCACGGGCTGGCCGACGAGATGCTGACGCTGGCGGACGAGGCCGAGCCGGCGTCGGAGCGGTCGGCGGTGTTCGTCAAGTTGACCGGGCAGTTGGCGACGCGCGGGGTGTTGAAGGAGGCGACCCGGCAGGCGGCGATGAAGGAGAAGCGGGACGAGGCCCGACTGGGCCACCTCCTCGCCGCTCAGGAGAAGCAGGCGGCGAGGATGGCGGCGGTGGCCGAGCGGCAGACCGCCGCCCAGCTACTCAAGAAGGCGAAGGGCAAGAAGGGGAAGTGACCCGTGTCACTTCTTCGCTTCCAGAATCCGAATCTGCGTGGACAGGTGCAGCGGGCCGTTGTCCGTCTTGAACTCGTATTCGAGGAAGCTGGCGCGGAAGCCCTTCTCCGGCGGTTTGATCCCGAGTTGGAACTCCACCGGGCCGCTGATCTCGATCACCGCGTTCCCCTTGGTCAAGTCCTTCGCCTTCCACCGGCTCTTGCGGAAGTCGCGGGTGTCGGATTCGGCCCACCACGCACGGCTTGCCGACACCGTGCCGTTCGCCACGACGGTATGCCGCAGCTCTTTCTCGTCCCACTTCCACGTCAGGGTCGGCAGCTTCTTGTCGAAGATGATCGCCGCGCAGAACGCGCTCAGCGTGTTGATCGCCCGCAGCGGGATCAGTTCCGGCTTGCCCGACTTCTCGTCCACCTCTTGCAGGCCGTGGCCGGCGTTCGGCACATAGCACACCCGCTTGTCGCCGGGCAGGTCGTCCCAGTAGCTGTTCAGCGCGTCCTGCGGCCAGTACGGGTCGTTGGTGCCGTTGATGATCATCTTCGGCAGGGTCAGGGTCACGCGGTACACGAACGGGTCGATCATCTGCCACAGCTTCTTGGCCTCGGTGGTGTCCGGGATGGGCACCAGCTTGGCGCGGGTGTAGTCGGCGATCATCTCGCTCGGCTTGCCGAACGCGGCCACCTGGTTCTTCATCTGCACCGGGAAGTTGAGCGTGTCGATGACCATCGGGGCGATGGCCTTCACCCGCGTGTCCCCGCTGGCCGCCGTCAGCCAGCTCGTCCACCCGCGCTTCGACGCCCCGGTGACGACGAACCCGGTCACGTCGGTGCCCAGCTCCTTCTTGGCGAACGGCTGGAGGGCGTCCATCGCCGCCGTCACGCTCTTCACCATCGGGAACAGCAGCGGCCACGTCTCGTCCTTGGTCTCCAGGTACTTGACGAACGTCTGGGCGATGAGCGCGTCCTCGACCAGCCGGCCGACCTTCGGGTCTTTCGGGGCGGTGGTGGTCAGCCCGCCGGTCTTGTCGTCGAGGTACAGCGGCTGCTTGGGCACGCCGTACAGGAACGCCACCGGCGCGCCCACCTTCTGCGAGATGAGCAGGCCGATGGCCCCGCTGCCGGCGTTCGGCTTGCCGCCCTGGTTCCACAGCACCATCGTCGCCTGCGGCTTGCTCCCCTTCGGCACGTACACCTGGACGACGTGGTCCCAGGTGATGCCCTGCCACGTCTGCGAGGTCAGTTCGAGGTCGTACACGGTGCCGGCGGCGGAGTCGGTCTTGCCCGTCAGCTTCCAGGCGAAGGCGGGGTCTTTCTTCGTCACGTAATCCACCAGCGAGGTGGGCGGCTTGGGGATCGGGTCGGCGGCGACGGCCACGGCCGACGCGAGCAGGCAGGCGAGCAGGACGCGCATGGGGAGAGAACCTCTGGGGAGAATGCGAAGTGCAGATTGCGGAATGCGGAATGAAAAGGCAAGTGGAACGGCGCAGCACGGTCGCGGCTCCTCACTCCGCGTTCCGAACTCCGCGTTCCGCACTCGCCTCACCGCCGCCACGGCGGGGTATCGTCGTCCTCGTAGTTGTACGCCCGCCGCTGCCGCCGGTGGTAGTCCAGCATCTGGTAATTCTCGAACGCGAACAGGGCGAAGAAGACCGTCATCATCAGGCTCGGCGCGTGACCGAAGAACAGATCTTCGAGGAGCGGGAACCGGTTGCCGGTATTCGTCAGGATTCCCCACAGGGTAAGGAACCCGGCGACGCCGATCGACACGGTGTGCGTGATCACGTCCGCCTGTCGGCTGCCGGCCATCGCGCAGACCTCGCGGAGGATTCGCCCGCCGTCCAGCGGCCAGATGGGGAACAGGTTGAAGATGCCCCAGATCAGGTTCTGGAAGAACAGGAAGTCGATGACCGCGCCGAGGTAGCCGGTCGCCGGTTGACCGGCGGCATCCAGCGTCCGATCAACGCCGATCAGTAGGCCGACGAGGGCGAAGTTGACGGCCGGGCCGGCGGCGGTGATGACCAGCCGCTTCCACGCCTTGTGCGGAGACGGGCTGTACGCCGCGAACCCGCCGAACGCGATTAGGGTAATGCTCGACCACGCCCCGTACACCCGCGCGGCGACGGCGTGGCCCATCTCGTGCAGCAGGATGGAGACGAACCCGCACGCCACCCAGATGAGCAGGTACTCGGGGCCGCGGGCACGGAAGATGTTCTCCCCGAGCAGGGCCATGATCAGCCAGAACAGCGGGTGGACGCGAACCGGGATGCCGAACAGGCGGAACTTCAAGTCGAGCGGGGTGGGGGGCGAGTCGCCGAGCAAGGGAAAGCTCCGTCGGGGGAAGTCCGGGGCATCTTATGCGGCGGCCGGCGACGTGGACGGCGGGGCGTCGGCGTTCCCCCGCGCCGGGATCGGGAACAGGTAGCGGGCGACGATGTACAGCAGGCCGAGGACGTTCACGCTGGTGGTGCCCAGTGCCGCGACGAACACCGCGTCCGACCGGCTGATCCCGGCGTTCAGCAGCAGGACCGCGACGACCGCCAGCCAGCCGACCACGATGGCGAAGATGGCCAGGCACGCGCCGAGGCGGGTGTACTTGTCCCACCACAGGCGGGACACCTCTTGGGCGACCAGCTCGTTGCGGAGCCGCAGGGCGGCCACCTCGACGGTGAACTTCTCGTTCTCCAACCGCATCCGTTCCACCATCAGCGCACTCGTCTCTCGCTCGTGCTTCGTCACGCGGCGGCGGCCGGCGACGGCCGGCGGCCCCAGTTCGGTTCCCCCGTCGGCGGGTGGGTCAGCGAGCGGCATTGGCCCTCCTTTGATTCCGCAACACGATGAACCGCTCGCGGATCAGGCTGTTGGGAATCGGCAGGTCGTCGATTTCCTCGTCCGGCTTGTCGCCGGCCACGCAATCCCACGGGTCGTCGGATAGGGTACTCATGTCCAAAAGCTCGCCCGACGTGTACCCCTTGAACTGCTCCCACGTCCGGTTCACGAGGGCGGCGGACGCGGCGGACAGGTCGGCGCGGAGCGGCACCGCCTCGAACGTCCGCTGGCCGTCGGCGGGGATCGTCGCCCGGCCGCTGATGTTGCCGTCAAGGTAGTCCTCGAATTCGTTCTCCACGTCCCGCACCGCCGGGCCGTCCGGCTGCGCGACGATGGTCTGGTACACCAGCGGCTCGTCCCGCAGCGCCAGGTGCCAGCCGTGGGCGAAGTAGATCAGGTGCTGGAGCTTCAGCAGGTCCAGCGGGACGCCGTCCCGCTCGCCGAGGTCGAGGAAGTAGTTGGCGATGGCTCGCGCGTCGTGCGCGGCGCGGCGCGGCGCGGCGGTGTCGGCGAGGGGCGGGGCGGTGTCGGCGAGGGGGGCGGGGGCGTCGGCGGTCACGGCGGTTCTCCGGTTGGCCCTGAAAGTATACCGCTCGTCGGCCGGTCGGGGGGAAGTCCGCCGGCGGGGCCGGGCGCGACGCGGCCGAAGCTCCCTCGTGGCGGCTTCGGCGGGGATGGTGGCGAGCGACGTGCGGTCGCACGCAGCGCCCAAGTCCTCGGTCAGTGCAAGGGCGATCCGGGCACGAGCGGCGGCGGTTTCGGCAGGCGTGAGGGACATGCTGAAAATGCGTGGAATCGCTCCCGTGTGCCAGCCGGTGGGCCGCGCATGCGAGATTGCATCAACCGGCCCGCCGTTCGGAGCCAGTCGCCGGAAGGCGCGACGGGGACGCGAGAAAAACCTGGCGGCGGGTTTCGGCGTCTGGTACTCTCTCAACCAGTGTGGCGGTGTATCCCAATGCGCGCATTGGGAGAAGTGTCTATTTGGCGGCCGGAGGGCGACCTATGAGCGACGCGAACGTAACTCTGTTGGACAAGGTCCAAAAGGTTTCCGCGCGTGTTGCCGCTGGTCAGAACGGCAAATCGAGGTTGTGGGGCGGCGCGGGCGTCGTAATTTCGACAACGCCACCAGAGCCATACACAGGGCGGAGTTTCTACCCAAATCCGCTCTACGTCGTTACGCCTCACGTCCGAGAGTTAAGTTGGCTGTTCCAAGAGCTCGGGTCAGCCTTCTCCGGGGCTATCGATCACGTGACCAAGTTCGAGTTCTATGGGCGCATGGCAGAGGCCGCAAATAGGTACTCGGGCAGCACTCAGGTGGTTTTGCAGACTCTTCAAGGTCTGCTCACCAGTGTGTTGGCCGAGGCAACGGAGTTGGCCGCAGAGTTCCAGCCATGCGTCGATGTACCCGCACCCGAGCCCGTCCCAGGCGTTACAGCAGACGGCGGGGCATGATTGGTTTCTGGGATTTCAAGCTCACCAGTGCCCCGCCGCCGCTGAGCTATGTTGTTCGGCGGGCGGAGGTCGTATCCTCGTGAACGTGACGATTTATGGGCTGTCGTTCGTGAACGAACCGAGCGGCCTGCTCCACTTGTCGCTAGAGCCCCACACCCCGAACTCGACGTTATCGGTTGGGCACCCTCCGCTCATGCACACGTACGCTGCTGACTCAAGCCAGTCGTGGGTGGTCGTTGCTCCAACGGGCGCAACACTGGTCAGGCAGCCCATACACGGCTTGGTGTTGCGGTGGTCCCTGAACGGGCAGGATCACCACTCGCCGGCGAACGAGGTGTTCAGCCTCGCTCGCCTCGGGTTGCACGGCTTTCGGTTCCAGTGAGCAAAGGCAAGCCGTCCCGGCGCTGTATCCGACCGGGGTCGCACGCTCGCTTTCCCAGGGTTCATTGTCGCTCGGCGGCCCCGGCTGCTGAGTTGTGTTGTTCGCCAAGAGAGGACTCATCGTGTTGAAGTCGGAGTCCGTGACCTTCCGCGCCAACGCGAGACAGGTCTTGAAACAAGCCATTCGTATCGTGCAAGCGGCTGGCTACGAGAACTTGGAGGTCCGCCAGGATCGGAACTCCTTCTCCTACACCGGACCCCGTGGCCGTCTCATCCGCGCGCAGTTGGTGGTGGTCACCGTCCTCGACCTCGACGACGACGAGACGTGTGTGAGCGTTCAAGTCCGACCACTGGCGGTGATGACGTTCACTGAGGGTCGCCTACAGCAGGAATTGCTTGATTTCCTACTGGGCGAGTTGGAGGACGAGTTCCCGAAGGTACGGCAACGCCGTCCGAATCGCACGCCACCGCGGGCGAGGAAATCCGGCTGCCTGCCCGGAATGCTGCTGCTGTCCGCCGTAGTCACAGCCGGTGGTGTGGCTGTCCGGTGCGTGATCTGACTGAGTTATGTCCGTCCCGCCGGTACGGACCTACTCACTCGAACTCGTCACCGCATACCCATGCTCATCCCGCCGGGCATGGAGGGCATGGGGCCGGCGGCCAGTTCGATGGCCTTGGCCAGGGCGAGGGCGAGCTGGCGGTCGGCGTTCGCCTCGACCCAGTGCGGGGTGACGCCGGTGCCGTTCAGGCTCTGGCCCCGCGCGCCGAACACGCTCGCCACCGACAGGATCATCACGCCGGACTTGTCCGCCGGCTTGCCGTCGTCGCCCACCACGTTCAGCGCGTGCAGGCGGATCGGGGCCTGCACCAGCCCCTTGCCGAAGGTGGGCATGCCGACGACCGTGGCCCGGTTGTTGTCCTTCAGCCCGGCGGCGAACACCTCGGCGGCGGACATCGTGCGGGTGTCCACCAGCAGCACCACGGGAATGTCGTGGGCGGTCATGCCGCTGTCGGACGAGAAGACGCGGCCGGCGAAGTCGGGCGTCTGGCCCTGAGTCGTGACGATGATGCCGGCCGGGACGAACCGCATGGCCGAGTGGATCGACGACAGGAACGACCCGCCGGGGTTGCCGCGGAGGTCGAGGACGATGGCCTTCACCCCGCGATTCTTCAGGCCGAGGACGGCCTCGTCCAGTTCGCGGACGGTGCGATCACTGAACGCGGCCAGCCGCAGGTAGCCGATGCCGTCCTTCGCGCTCATCACGTCCACCGCGTAAACGGTCGGCAGCGGCGTCGGCAGCTTGACGGGCATCGGGACCGGGTCGAGGTCGGTCGGGGCCGGTTCCAGGTCGTGGCTGAAGGGTGCGGCGGCGCGGAGGGCGGACAGGACCGTCGCGGCGGTGGCCGGCACCACGTCCCGCTCGTTCACCTTCAGGATGCGGTCGCCCTTGCGGAGGGTGGTGTGCGCCGCCGCCCAACTGCCGGGGACGACGCCGTCGATCAGGATGCCCTTGTCGTCGAACGCCACCAGCAGGCCGTACCCGGCGAACTCCAGCACCGGCGAGGCGAGTTCGGCTTGCGCGCCGGACGGGGTGATGTACGTCGAGAACTCGTCCAGCCCGTTGCACCCGCCGCAGAGCAACTCCAGGATCACGGCCGAGCCGTTCTTCAGGCCGAGCTGCGCTTGGGCCTCGGCGACGATGGTCCGCGCGGCGATCTTGGCGTCCCGCGGCGTCGTCGGCAGCTTCTTCTTCCAGCCTTCCTGGAGGACTTGGCGGAACTTGGCGACGCGGGCGTCGGTGGCGTCGGGCAGTTGCTGGCGGAAGGCGGGGTCGGACAGGGCACGGTCGATCTCGTCCAGCCCGGCGGCGAACAGCTTCTCGACGGTCGCCTTCTCGCGGTCGGCGTACAAGCCGGACATCTTGCCGACGGCCTCGGCGTACAGCAGGAGGGCGTCGGAGACGGACAGGGTCAGCACGAACTGGCGGAACGCCGGGTCGCGCTGTCGTTGCGCTTGCGAGACGTTTCGGAGGCAGTGCCGGATGTGGTCGCGGGTGTCGGCGGTGTTGGAGCCGGACACGTACAGTTTCAGGTACAGGTCGAGGGCCTTGTCCCACTTGCCGGCCCGCTCGAACCCCTCGGCGTCGGCCCGCAGGCGGGCCTCGTCGGCGACCGGCACCGCCGCGCGGGGCGCTTGGGCGTCGACGGTCGTCCCCGTCATCAGGATCAGCAGCAGCAGCCCTCGGCGAACGAGCATCGCGCGGCCTCGGAGACGCGGGTGGGGAGGGGTGTTCGAGGGAGGCGAACGCCGCTCGGACGGACTCAGTGAGAAGATAGTACCCCGCCGACCCATCGCGCGTCAAACAATCGTTACCGTCCGTTACCCGAATGGTCAACGCGAGGCCGGGGAGGGTGCGCCACAAATCGAAGGCGACACACGGCCTACTTCTCGCCCGCATACAATCCCCCGCATGGCCACATCCATCGCCCCCGTCGCGCCGGCCGTCGCCGACGGCCCGCTGCTGTCCACCGAGTTCCTCCGCCGGCTGGAGCAACTCGAACTCGTGTCGAAGAAAGTCCGCGGCGGGCGGATGAAGGGCGACCGCCTGTCCAAACGCAAGGGCCGCGGGTCCGAGTTCGCCGACTTCCGCCCGTACTCGGTCGGCGACGACCTCCGCTACCTCGACTGGAATTTGTTCGGCCGGCTGGAGAAGCTGTTCCTTCGGCTGTACCTGGAAGAGGAAGACCTGTCGGTTCACCTGCTGGTGGACAACAGCGCGAGCATGGATTACGGCGCGCCGACGAAGCTGCGGTACGCCAAGCAGGTGGCCGCGGCGCTCGGCTTCGTCGGCCTCGTGAACATGGACCGGGTGACGGTGGAGACCGTCGGCGGGGAGACGGCCGCGCGGAGTCCGGTGTTCCGCGGCCGCCCCAGCCTGTGGCGGATGATCAAGAACCTGGACGCGATCCAGCCGGCCGGCGCGGGCGACTTCAACCGCTCGCTGCGGAACTTCAGCCTGCGGGCGACCGGCCGGGGGGTGGCCGTCGTCCTCAGCGACTTCATGGACAAGGGCGGGTTCGAGGACGGGCTGCGGTACCTGTCGGCCCGGAACCTGGACGTGTACGCGATCCAAATCCTGGCGCAAGAGGAAATCGCCCCGCCGTTCACCGGCGACCTGAAGTTCACCGACGTGGAGGACGGCGACCAGGCCGAGGTGACCATCTCCGCCCCGCTGCTGGCCCGCTACCAGAAGACGCTGACCGCCTTTCGCGCGTCCGTCAGCGGCTTCTGCACCCGGCGGGGCATGAACTACCTGTTCACGTCCAACCAAGTGCCGTTCGAGAAGCTGGTGCTGGGATACTTGCGGGCGCGCGGACTGTTACAGTAGT
>JAYUFU010000307.1:0-13977 GCA_043738505.1 Fimbriiglobus sp.
CGGATGATTTCAGAACTCAATTCATCCGTCTCTTCATCCTGTGATCCCGTCCAAAATTCTTCCCTGCACCTCCAGAAGTTCTTCAACCTCGAGCATCACCCTGCCCGCTGCTGCCGCTCCTCTTCGTACTTGTGCAGCTTGTTGTACAGCGTCTTCAGGCTGATGCCGAGTTCGTTCGCGGTCAGTTGCTTGTTGAACTTGTTCTTGGCGTACATCTGGAGGATGTACTCCATCTCCACGTCGGCGAGCGTCTTCGGCTGTCCACTTGCGGCCGTCTCCGGAGCGATGCCGACGGCCGGCGGCGCGGTCATCGGGTACGACGACGGCGGGTAACTGACGGTCGGGAAGCCGACGGTGGCCGGCATCCGTCCGCCGCCGCGCACGTCGTGCGGCAGGTGGACGGCGGTGATCGGCTGCCCGCCCGCGACGATCCAGGCGTACTCCATCGCGTTCGCCAGCTCCCGCACGTTGCCCGGCCAGTCGTAAGCCATCAGGCACTGCACCGCGTCGGCCGTGAGCGTGTCGGCGACCACCTCGACTTGCCGCTTGGCGGCGCGGGCGAGCAGGTGGACGGCGAGGCTCGGAATGTCCTGCTTGCGGTCCCGCAGCGGCGGCAGGTGCAGCGGGAATTTGTTCAGCCGGAACAGCAGGTCTTCGCGGAAGGCCCGCTCCTGCACCATCTGCTTCAGGTTGCGGTTGGTGGCGCACACCACCCGCACGTCCACGATGATCGGCTGGTTGTCGCCGAGCCGCTGGATCTCGCCGGCTTCCAAGAACCGCAGCAGCTTCGCCTGAACGGGCATGTCCAGTTCGCCGAGTTCGTCCAGGAACAGCGTGCCGCCGTTGGCCACCTCGAAGAACCCCTTGTGGTCGCGGTCAGCCCCGGTGAACGACCCCTTCTTGTGCCCGAACAGTTGGCTCTCCACCAGGTTCGACGACAGCGCCCCGCAGTTCACCGGCACGAACGGCATGTCGGCCCGCTTGCTGTGCAGGAAAATGGCCCGCGCCACCACTTCCTTGCCGGTGCCGGTCTCGCCGGTGATCAGCACGCGGGCGTCGGTCGGGGCGAACTGCTCGACGAACCGCACCACCGGCTGCATGGCCGGGCTGCTGCCGATCAGGCCGGTCGGCCCCTCCGCCGCCTGCACGCGGGCTTCGAGCGCCGCCGCCTTGGTTTTCAGGCGTTTCTTGTCGGCCGCCCGCAGCAGCACGGCCTCGATCTCCGACATCTTGCACGGCTTGCGGAGGTAGTCGCACGCGCCCAGCCGCATGGCCTGCACCATGCTCTCCTCGGACGCGAAGCCGGTCATCATGACCGCCTCGGTGTCGGGCGACACCTGCTTCAGCCGCTGCAGCACGTCGATGCCGGTCATGTCCGGCATGCGGATGTCGAGGATGGCGAAGTCGAAACTCTGGGACGCGATGGCCTGGAGCGCGGTGGTGCCGTTCGGGCAGACCACCACGTCGTGGCCGAGGCGGGGCAGTTCGGTCCGCATGAACTCCTGGAGCGACCGCTCGTCGTCGACGAACAGCACGCGGAGGCGGTTGTGCGGGGAGGTCGCCGTGGGTGCCAAAGGTCGGTACTCCGTCAGTTCCAAGTTCCAGGTTCCAAGTTCCAGGTTGGAACTCGAACTCGCGAAGTTCGCACGCTGGTCGTTGTCTTCCGCACTCTTGTCTGGTCACTGCACACTGACCACTGACCACCGACCACTGCTAAGCGGCTGCTTTCGCGCCGCTGAACGGCAGGGTCGCCGGGCGGTCGTTCTTCGGCGTCGTCGCGTCCGGCTTCGCGTCCGCCGCCCGCAGCGGTAGGCGTACCACGAACGTGCTGCCTTTGCCAACCCCGGCACTGGTGGCGACGATGCTGCCGCCGTGCTGGTCCACGATCTGGTGGCTGATGCTCAGCCCCAGGCCGGTGCCGTTGCCGGTGCGGTTGCGGGTGAAGAACGGCTCGAAGATGTTCTCCAGCACGTCCGGCGTCATGCCGCAGCCGGTGTCCGCGAAGGACAGCTCGGCCACCTCGGCCTTCACCGCCAGCGTGGCGGTCAGGCTGCCGCCCTCCTCCATGCTGTCGAGCGAGTTCACCACCAGGTTGAGCACCACCGACTTCACGTCCGGGCCGCTCACCAGCGCCGTCACCGGGCCGTCGGTGTGGAAGGTCAGCGTCTTGCCCCGCGAGTTCGGCAGGTGGTGCGCCACTTCCAGTACGTCCGCCACCAGCGCGGACAGTTCGACCGGCTCCCGCTTGCCGCCGCTGCGGCTGAAGTCGAGCAGCTTCTGGGTGATCTGCTTGCAGCGGAACGCTTCCTGCTGGATCATCCGCAGGTACTTGGCGATCACGTCGGCGTCGGTCGGGGCCGTCGCCAGCACCTCTTGCAACCGCCGTTCCAGCGCCTCCGAACAGAACGCGATGGACGCCAGCGGGTTGTTGATCTCGTGCGCCACGCCGGCGGCCAGGAAGCCGACGCTCACCATCCGCTCGGACCGCACCAGTTGCCGCGTCCGCTCGTTCACTTGCAAGGCCAAGTTCTTGTAGATGTCCCGCAGCCGCACGGTCATGGCGTTGAACTCGTCGGCCAGCTCCTCCAGTTCGTCCTTCGAGGTGAGCCGGATCGGGTGGTCGAAGTTGCCGCCGTGGACCCGCTGGACGCCGGCCTGCAACTCGCGGATCGGGCGGAACACCCAGACGCGGAAGTAGTGCATCAGCGTCAGCACCAGGATGCAGGCGGTGACGGCGGCGAACCCGGCGATGCTCAGGCTGCGGCGGTGGTTGGCCCGCGACCGCTCGAAGCTGGACGTGGCGTCGGAGTGCAGCTTGCCGTACAGGTCGGTGGCCAGCGTCATCAGCTTGGCGTGGGCGGCCCGCACCTTCGGGTGCTGGACGAGCTTGCCCGGCAGCCCCTGCTGGCCGTCGCGGGTGGCGTCGTCCACGGCCGCTTCCAGGGTGCCGAACCCCTTCCGCAACTGCACCAACTGGTCGGCCTGGTACTGCCCGGCGTCGGGGGTGAAGCGGTCCCGGCGGGTGTCGGCGGCGAGCGTGGCGCGGTAGTTGTCCAGCAGCGTGCGGGCGGCGGGGAACTGGCGTTCGAGCAGCCAGTCCTTCTCGAACTGGAGGCGGGTGGTGGCGCGGTCGTCCGGCTGCGGCGGGGCGTCCTCGCCGAGCGCCTGGATGGCGTCCCGCAGGGCGACCACCTGGATCATCTGCTCCAGCTTGCCGGCGGTGGTGTCCACGGTGTCGAAGTACGACGACAGGCCGAGGACGGCCCCGCCCAGCAGCAGGGCGACGCTCGCGACCACGAGGGCGAGGCCGAAGATCAGCTTGTGTCGGAGTCGCCACGGACGCGCCACGGGGGGCCTCCTTGCCCGCGGCCGACGGAATCCCGCCGGCCGTTCCGCACCCGTCCCCGGCCCGGTGGGGCGGGGGGTGGGGGCGAATGTCGGCGGACTCTACCAGAGGCGTCCGTTCGTGGGGAGAGCAATTTCTACCGGCCGCCGGTAGGATTTACCGGCGGGGAAGTGAGGGCGCGCGCCGTCAGAGCTGTTTCAGGGATTCGCGGTGGGTGTAGATGACTCGCCCGGTTTCGCTCAGCAGCAGCGCTTCGGCGAAGTACTCCACCGTCTTCGCGTCGTCCGGGATCGGGACGAGGAACTCGCAGCGGCCGTAGATGGGGGTCGCCGAGAGGGCGCGGATGAAGACCGGCTTGTTGTGCGCATCGATCCGGTAGACGGTGCAGGTGGCGGCCGTGACGTAGGGATTCCTGGGGTAATCGGCGATCACGACGCGCGGCGGGTAGGTCGTCGCGCCGGACGACTTCGCCAGGAGTTCCTCGGGCGCGGTCGTCCGCGACCGCTCGCTCGACTCGGACACGCAGGGCGTCGCCACCGAGGCGATTTGGGTCGAACTGACGGCCAGCGAGGTGCTCGTTTTCGGGAGCCCGCCGGCGAGGCTCGCCACGAACCGGTACACGTACGGGTGCCCGCTCCCGTCATCGACGGCGCAGGTTCCGGACGACGGCATCGCGGCACTCCACTTGGTCTCCGAGCAGTAGATCGTCGCGGTGACGGGATCCCCCACCGTCTCGTCCGCGCCCCCGGCGATCTTCCGGATGAGCGTGCAGGTGAGTGGCAGTAGCGCGACGAGTCGGAGGAACTCCGGACTCGGCGAGGTCTTCAGGGCCTCCTCTTTGCGTTTCAGCAGCGCCACCCACGCCTCGATCCGTTTCTCCTTGTCGAGCAGTTGCACCCAGAGCTTGTACTCCGGCTCTTCGGTCTTGCCGTCGAGGCCGAGTCGGATGAGGAGTAGCCAGGTCCGGATCGCGCTGTACGGACCGTACGCGACGAAGGTCGTGGCGATGTCGGAATCGGTGAGCGGGTAGGAGATGTTGAAGTTGGGCACGGTCGCCTCGCGGTTGGTGGGATGGAATGACCGGGAGCGGAGTGCTACTCGGTCAAGGGGAGGATCTTCAAGTTGCGGACGCCGACGGTGGCCGAATCGCAGGTGATGGCGATTGCACCCTGCGACCGCCACGCCTGCGGGGTGGGGGCCTGAAGGTTGAGGGGTGCCGCCAACCCCTTCTGATACTCCTGCACATGCTCCGTGAGCTCCGGCGCGGCGAGCCGCCGGAGCGCGGTCAGCGCGAGGGGGGCGTTCGTCGCGCCGTTAGCGGGGCGCGGGGTGGTTTCAAAGAACGCCTCCATCCCGCCGGGGGTGACGCGGACCAGTAGCTTGCGCCACGCGCCGCGCGCCGGTGGGACGCGGCTCGGCGGGAACTGTTTGGAGGTCAGTCCCTCCGCACCCCGGTTCGACGGTTGGTCCGACGGGTACACGATGTAATCGACCTTCAGGGCGGACGGGGGCGGGCGACCGCCGAACGCCGTTGCTCGGTCCAGGTCGTGGTAACTGAATTCGAAGCCCTGGCAGATCGTCGGGCCGTCGGGGGTCGCGTACTTGGAGGACGCGACGATGAGGCCGAACTCGTGGTGCGGCACTCCCGGTCCGGGGGTGGAGATGCAATCCACATCCTCCAACTCCACCTCGACCTGATAGCTCGGAAGCGGGATGGCGGGGGTGACTTGCACGACCGAGCGGCCGAACGCGGTGACCCCGGTCGCGCCCCGGAGTTTCTCCGGCAGATCCACCACGGCGTGGCCGATCACATTCTCGTGCCACACGGGCAATCCCGTCTCGCCGATCACGGTGATTGTCTTCCCCGCCGCCAACTCGGCCATCATCCGTTCCATCTTCTCCTCCGGCGTCAGCGCGCGGCCGAAGTACATCGCCCCGACCGCCGTCAGGGCGACGACCGCGAACAGCACTGCCACCGCCGTCCCCGTCGAGACCCGCCGCGCCCGCCGCCACGCCCGCACCGGCCACGCCCGCCGGCGGGCGTGTACCGGTTCGCCGGCCAGGAATCGGTTCAGGTCGTCGGCGAATTCGTCCGCCGTCTGGTAGCGGTCGTTCGGGTGCTTCTCCAGGCCCATCGCGATGACGGCGGCGAGGTCGGCCGGCAGGTCCGGCGTGTGCGCCGTCGGCGGGGTCAGCGGGTCGGTGAGGACGGGCGGGTTCAGCAGGTCGCGGGTGTACGGCGGGTGCCCCGTGACCGCCGTGTACAGGGTGGCCGTCAGGCCCCACACGTCGCTCCGGGCGTCGCACGAGGCGCTGCGACGGGCCGCCTGTTCGGGCGACATGAACTCCGGCGTGCCGAGGACGGCGTTGCTGCCGGTCAGCGGCTCCACGGCGTCCGCGTCCTTGGCCATGCCGAAGTCCGTCACCTTCGGGACGACCACCGAACCGGAGCGGTCGAGGAGGACGTTGCTCGGCTTCAGGTCGCGGTGGACCACCCCGTTGGCATGCGCCACGGCCACCCCCCGTGCCACGCCTTCCAGGATCGCGGCGGCCTCGCGGGCCGGCAGCGCGCCGCCCCGGATCAATTCGGAGAGGGTGCCGCCGTCCACGTACTCCATCACCAAATACGGGTCGTCGCCTTCGCTGTACGCGAACAGGCGGGCGACGTTCTTGTGAACGAGGCGGGCGAGGGTCGCCGCTTCCACCCGGAAGCGGTCCCGCGTCGAATCGCTGACCGCGTCCCGGCGGATGAACTTCGCCACCACTTGTTGCTGGAGGCCGGGGTCGAAGCCGGCGAACAGCTCCCCCATCCCGCCGCCGCCGCACCGCCGGACATCCAGCCATCCGCCGTTGCGGAGGCGGGTCATGCGGGCCGACACGACGACCGGATCGGGCGCGTCGGTCGGGACCGAGTGGGTGCCGCCCGACGGGAAAAAGGTGACCGTGCCGGCGTTGGCGGCGATGGCCGCGCTGACGGTCGGTAACAGATCCGGGGCCGTCGGCGCAGTCCGATCCGTCGAGCGCAGGCACTCCTCGCAAAGCCCGGACGCATCCGCCACGGCGGGCAGAAGTTTCGAACACGAGGGGCAGGTGCCAGGCGTGAACACGGGAGAGTTCCCCGGTGACGGGAAATCGGACACTTTGTAAATATTGGAACAGTCGAGTACGCCTGTCAAATGAAAAATTCGAGATGGCACGGAATTCCGTCACTTCTTCACCCACGAGGCGTCCACGGCGGTCATCGCCCCGTAGCCCGTTTGCCACCGCGCGGGGAACTCGGTTTCGCCGACGAAATCCGCATCGCCCAGGGCCGCCTTCCAGTCCTTCGCCAGCCGCCCGTCGCCGTCCACGAACACCCGCACGAGGTACTTGCCCTCCGCCAGCGCGGGCTTGCCGGCCTTCCACGCCTTCGCCCGCTCGGAGTCCTTCGCAGCGAGCAGCGTCAGGTTGTGTTGCCACAATTTCCCCTTGCCGAACACGACGCGATCCGACACGGCGACCGGTGCATCCTCCCACGCCTTCTTCGCCACATCCCACGCGAACACGCGGACTTGCAGGAACTTGTCCGCCCACGCCGGCTGCGTGTCGGTCAGCTTCAGCCACAGGTCGGTACCAAACCGCTCCGGGCCGCCGTCCTTTGCGGGAAGGTCTTTCGCCGTCGCGTACTTGTCACCCCGGATCGCCGCCACGTCCTCGATCCAGGCGCGGAACCCTTTGTAGGCGTCGTCGCCGACGACGAACTTCACGCCGCCCTCGTGCTTCTCGCCGAGCGGCTTGCGGAGCAGCGGGCTGCCGTCCGGCTTCGCCGGGTCGAGCAGCTTCGACGCGATCAGGTATTCCATCGTCGCCTCGGCCCCGCCCTTCTTCACCCACGCCACCCGGTCGCCGTGGTCCTTGCGGAGCTTGTCGTTCTGCGGGGTGCCCTCGGTGTGGCAGTTCATGCACCGGAACCGCCACGCCCAGACGTTGTTCTCGAAGGACTCCAGTAGCCGGTCCGTGCGGGCGTGACGGATCACCTCGACCGGTCGCGGCGGCGCGGCACGGTCCTTCTCGGCCAGTTTCGGGGCGTCTTTCAATTTGGGGTCGGCGGCGCACGCGGCGATCCACGCCAGGAACGCCTCCCGCTCGGCGGCGCGGAGTTTGGCCGTCACCGCGTTCGCCGCTTTGGCGTCCCCACCCATGTCGATGAGTTTGACGATCTTCGACTTCGCCGGCGCGGCGAGGTCGATCAGCCCCTGGTCGCGGAGGCTGCGAAACGTCCTGTCGGCGTCGGGCAGGATGTAGTCCTTCAGGTCCACGCCCGCCAGGTGGCACTGCACGCAACTCGACGGGTTGGGCGACCGGAAGATCGGCGCGATCCGCTTCTCGAACACCTCGGCGGCGGTCGGTTCGGCGGCGCGGGCGGCCGGGAACAAGAGGCCGACGGCGAACAAGGCGGCGGTGCGCATCGCGGATTCTCCGGAGCGGGGACGGGGTGACGCTGGCATCAGGGCCATTTCAAGTTGGAGGTTGGGCAAGATTTTGAACCACGAAGGGCACAAAGAACACCAAGAAGGGTGTTGAAATCCCCGTGCTGTCTTCCCTTTGTGTCCTTTGTGCCCTTCGCGGTTCATCTTCCCTCTTCAAGCTTGCAATGGCCCTGGCTGACATATCCGGCGGGCGGCGGATCGCCCATTCCCGACCTATACTCGCGCAGACTCGCCCCCGCCCCTCACCGGCCGTGCCATGCTCCGTTCCCTCGCCCTGATCATCGGCCTGATGGCGGTCGCCGGGTGGCCGAGTCTGTCGATGCCCTTCCGGGGGGACGAGGCCCTGTTCGCCGTGGTCGGGCAGGAGCTGGCCGCCGGCGGCGTGCTGTACCGCGACTACTGGGACGTGACGAACCCCGGCCTGTTCTGGTTCTACCAGCTCGCCGGCACGCTCTTCGGGTTCACCGAGGAAGGCGTCCGCCTGTTCGAGTGGGTGTGGATGACGGCGTTCGTCCTGGCGGTGTCCGAAGCGTCCCGGCGGAAGACGGGTGGGAATCGGCTACCGCTCGCGCCGGCCCTGTTCCTCGGCGTGGCGTACTACCTGGCCGGGTACTCCTACACCTCGACCTTGACGAAGACGGAGGGGCTGGTCGGGTTCCCGCTGTTCCTCGCCACCTGGTTCGCGGCCCGTGCCGTTGCCGGGAGTCATCGATTCCCGCTGCTCGTCGCCGCCGGAGCCGCCGGGGGCGTGGTCATCCTGTTCAAGCTGCTGCTCGGCGGCTGCGTGGCGGTCGTGTGGCTATACCTACTGGTCGAATTCGTCCGCGCCCGTCCCCGGAAACTGTCGGCGGCGGTTCAATTCGCGGGCGGTATCGGAGTCGGGTTGCTGCTCGTCCTCGGTTCCGCCGTCGGCTACTTCGCCGCGCACGGCCTTCTGGCGGAGCTGTTCCACACCGTCTTCGAGTTGCCGCCGAAGTTCCTGGCCGAAGGTCAGACGGCCGACCTGGATCGCCTGGCCGTGTCGGTGAAGTGGTTCCTCGGCCAGTATGCGGCGGTGCTGGCGATGGCGGTGCTGGGTGCCGGCTGCCTGCTCCGCGCCGGCCGCGACCCGTTCACGGCGGCGCTCGTGCTGGCATTCGTCGCTTCCGTCGGAGCCTTGCTCGCCCAGCGACTGTCGTGGTGGCCGTACCACTTCCTGCTGCCGGGCACGCTGGCGGGGGTCGTCGCGGCCTACGGCTGGCCTGCGGTCGCGGACACGGTGCGGGGCTTACTGGCTCGCCCGCTGTCCGTCCGCGAGCGGACGGCGCTGGGTGTCGCCGTTGGCGTTTTGCTGCTCGAACCGCTGGGCGTGGGCGGCTACCAGTTCCTGCGGTTGGCCGGGCACGGCATGGGCGGCACCGCCGAAAACCGGCGGACGTATCGGGAGTCCGTCGGCACGGCCTACCGCGAGGCACTGGCCGAGACCGCGTGGCTGAACGGCTCCGACGCCGAAGCGGGGCCGATCTTCGTGTGCGGCGACCCGCTGTTCTACTGGCTGTCGGGGCGGAATCCGGCCGTGCGGATCAGCGGCTGGTCGCTGGAGATTTACCCCCGCGAAGTGCGGCAGACGCTGGCCGACGAGGTCCGCCGCGCGGCCCCGGTACTCGTCTACGTCTCGACGCTGCCGCACGGGTACGACCGGGTCGTCCGCGACCGCTACCCGGAGCTGGCCCACCTGCTGGCGACCGAGTACGCGCCACTCCGCACCACCCGCTTGGGCGTCTGGTACGGTCGGGTTCGGCGGTAAAGAGACTGGTATCCGACCGGACCGATAAGGCCCCATGCGCGGAAGGCAACGCCATCCGCGCGCGACCACGAAGGAGCCCGCGTGGCTCGGTCGCGTGCTTCCGCATGGGGGCGACCACGGGTTACGGTCGAGAGGGCACGACTGATTGCGAGAGGCCCATCTGCTCTGTGGATGCGTCGGAATATCTCGCCCGCCTCTTGTCGAAGAATCGGGCGGTCGAGTATGCTTTCGTGTGGTGCCAACGGAGAAGCCATGCCAAAACTCAAACTTTTCCCCGAGGTAAGCACCTCCATTTTGAGCAAAGTGATCACTGGCACTGAGCAGTGTCTCTGGTCGGCTTGGTTCCGTGCGCGCCACAACCACACCCAGCGGCCCGATGATTTCGATTTCCGAACTTGGTCCTTTGAACACGCGGATCTTGTTCGGAAAGAAGCTGACCGACTCGAGTCCGAAGGATGGACGGTAACAGTCGAATCTCAAAACTCGTACTCGATCCGAGGGTCAGTCGCCACATTGAAGGGGAAGCCCGACATCGTTGCCGTGCGTGGAAGCTCGGGTTTGATCCTGGACGCGAAAACCGGCAAGCCGAAGGATTTCCACAGCGTTCAAGTGCTTTTGTACATGTGGTCGATTCCTCGATACTTCAAGAAATTCTCCGATATCAAGTTCGATGGGCAGGTCTCATACAAAATCAATCACATGCCCGTCTACAACGACCAACTTTCTGATGGGTTCGTCAGCATTTTCTCCGACATGATCCGGCTCCTAAGCGGTGACGAACCGCCGGTAAAGCGGCCGAGCGAGACCGAATGCAAATACTGCAAGATCACCGATGAAGACTGCGATGAGCGAATTCTGCTTGCGCCAGCACTCGTGGTGGAAACCGAAGAGTTCTAGTTTGCACGTCAGCGGTCGGTGTCCCCGTCCCAATCGGGGTCGCTTTGTGCCCTCGGTACAGGCCTTCGCCGGCAGCCCGCCGTACCTCCGCGAGCTGCCGTCCGCCCCGCCCACCCTCGGAGCCTGACCCATGCCCCTCCACGACTGGACGAGAGTCGAAACGGCATCCTTCCACGACTTCCACCAACTCTGGCTGGCGTGCCTGCGCTTGCGCTTGAGCGGCGGGATGCTGCCCGACGGGTACTTCGTTCACCTCGAACGGCACTTCGGGAGGTTCGAGTCGGACATCCTCACCCTTTCCTCGCCAGTGCCGTTGTCCGGTCGGAACGGCCGGCCGCGTGCGGCCGAAAGCGGGAACGGGGGCGTGGCGGTCGCGGTTCGGCCACCCCTTGCCGCCGCACGGCTGTCGGCCAGTCCGGTGAAGCAGTCCACGATAACGATTCGCCGCGTCGGGACGGATCGGGTGGTGGCCCTCCTCGAACTCGCATCGGCGTCGAACAAGGACCGGCCGGCGAGCGTGGCGGCCTGCGTGGAGAAGGCGAAAGCGGCACTCGACGCCGGCGTTCACGTGGTTCACCTGGACGTGCTGCCGGCGACCAAGTCCGCGCCGGCGAACCTCAGTTCGGCCATCTGGGACGCGGTGGACGGTCGGGATTACCCGTTCGACCCGGCGAAGCCGTTCGCGGCGGATTCGTTCGTGGCGGATCGGGTGAACGAGCTGTACGCCAACCCCCTCGGCGTCGGCGACGAGTGGCCGGTGGTGCCGCTGTTCCTCGACACCGAGACGTACATCGAGTTACCCTTGGCCGACACCTACGCCCAGGCGTTCGCCGGGGTCGCGCCCCAGGACCGCGGGTTGCTCTCCGCCCCGTCCGCTGGCGTCGCCCCGACGGATGCCGTACCCTAACGGCAGTCCGCCCCCGCTGCCGAGGTCGCCATGCGCCGGTTCGCTTTCACGCTGATCGAGCTACTGGTGGTGATCGCCATCATCGCGATCCTCATCGGCCTGCTGCTGCCGGCCGTCCAGAAGGTGCGGGAGGCGGCCGCGCGGATGCGCTGTACCAACAACCTGAAGCAGATAGCCCTGGCCGCGCACACCTACGCCGGGACGAACGACGAGCGGCTGCCGGTCGGCCTCGCGCAGCCCGGCCCGGACGGGCGGAGTACCAGCGTGTTCGTCGAACTGCTCCCGCACCTGGAACAGCAGCCCTTGTACGCCGGGTGGAACTTCGCCTCGCCGTTCGCCAACTTCGGCGGGGCCGGCACCCCGGCGTCGGCCGCGCTGTCGGTGTTCGTCTGCCCGACGGCCGGTCTGCCCGAGAACCCGCTCCGCTTCGGCACCGCGGCCATCGGGGCCACCACTTACGGCGCGAACGCCGGCACCATCGCCTACCCGGCGTTCCGCGCCACGAACGACGGGGTGTTCGGCGTGGGCACGGCCGCGTTCCGCAACCAGACGCGGCTGCTCGACATCGGCGACGGCACGTCGAACACGCTCCTGTTCGGCGAGCGGAACGTCGGCGACGGCAACCTGGACAGCTACCTGACCGCCCCGCTCGACCCGGCCGTCCCGTCCCCGCCGTTCGTCGCCATCGGCTCGCTCGCCGGGTGGGCCGGCACCTTCGGCCAGAACCCCGGCGCGGGCACGCTACTGGCCACCTACCGAGCGCCGAACTACGCCCACCCGCTGGCGTACATCCCGCCGCCGCCGACGTTCCCCCCCGTCCCGCCGCCGAAGATCCTGTGGACGACCCTCGGCCCGCAGGCGTGGGACCGCTGGTCGGCCTACGGCAGCAAGCACACCGGCGGGATGAACGCGGCGCTGGCCGACGGGTCGGTGCGGTTCGTCCGCGCCACCGTCGCGGCGGACGTGTTCCACGCAGTGGGCACCCGCACCGGCGGCGAAGTCGTCCCCGGCGACTGGTGACCGGTCACGCCGCGGTCGGCGGTCGCTCCACGACCCCTTTCATGCTCGCCAGCCCCTTCTCGAAGTCCTTGCCGACCATCTTCTCGATGTTCAGCAGCAGGAAGAACAGTTTGCCCACGAACCCGTTCGTGCCGGTCATGGTCCACGTCACCGTCGTGCCGGTGCCGTCGGGCGCGAAGGTGAACTCGGTCGGATTGACCGCCTTCATCGGCCTGACGAACTCCAGGTGGATGCGGACGAGTGCGTCGGGGTTACTCTCGGTGATCGCCATCCGCCCCTCCCCGACCTTGCCCTTCCCGGCCCAGGCGTATTTCGCTCCGACGCCCGCCGCCGGGCCGTCGTAGGTCTGCGTCATGGTCGGGTCGAGCTTCGCCCACGGCGACCACGCATCCCACTTGTGGAAGTCGTTCACCTCGGCGAACGCGGCCGCCGGCGGCGCGGCCATCGTCGCACAGCGGGTGATGGTGAACACGGCCGGCCGCCGCGCCACGACGACGACCAGCAGCAGAATCAGGGCGGCGATCCCGATCAGGACGTAGGCGTAGACGGGCATGACGGTTCCTCGCGGGGACGGGGGTTTACGGGTCCATTCCGTACTCCTTCGGCCGGTCGCAGCCGTCCGGTTCACTTTCGTTCGGGATTGGCGGCCGTCGTGCGAACGCCCAGGAAAGACCCAAGACTTACCCCAGCCAACGGGTCGCAGGTTGCCGGCCCTGCCCCGCCCGGCAACCCACCTTTGCCACCCCGGAGGACGCGCGTAGGATGGCGTGGCACTCGGAGATGCCCTTGACCCTGCCCCCCGAACTGACGCGACTGTGCGACACCACCGGCCGCGTGGTCTACTTCCCCGTCCGGCACCACAGCCCGACGGCGGCGCGGCTGGTGTGCGAATTGATCGACCGCCTTTCGCCGGCGGCGGTGCTGATCGAGGGGCCGTCCGACTTCAACGACCGCATGGCCGAACTGTTCCTGCCGCACCGCCCGCCCATCGCCATTTACAGTTTCGTCCTGTACGCGAACGCCACATTCGGCCCACTGCCACCGGGGATGACCGCGCCGCCCGGCGAGCGGCGTGGCGTTTATTACCCGCTGTGCGAACACTCCCCGGAGTGGCAGGCGGCGCGGCACGGCAACGCCTGCGGCGCGGCGGTGCGGTTCATCGATCTGCCGTGGGCGGACCTGGTCGGCCTCGACGACAAGCAGGCCGCCAACCGGTACGCGGATACGCACTTTCAGCGGCGCGGCGCGTACATGCGGGCGGTGTGCGAGCGGCTGGGGGTGGACACCTTCAACGACGCCTGGGACACCCTGTGCGAGGTGGACCCGAACCTGACGCTACCCGAGTACCTGCACCGCTGCCACGCGCTGTGCGGGCACATGCGGCTGACCGACGGCGACCCGCCCGCCCCGGACATGGCCCGCGAGGACCACATGGCCGGCCACATCCGCGCGGCGGTCGCCGAGTTCGCCGGCCCGGTGCTGGTGGTGACGGGCGGGTTCCACTCGCTGGGGTTGCTGCGGGCTTTGAACCCCTCTCCCCTGGGGGAGAGGG
>JAYUFU010000308.1:0-4769 GCA_043738505.1 Fimbriiglobus sp.
ACTCCCCGGCGGTCGCGGCTCGCAAGACCCTCACTCCTCGATCGGCTCCTTCACCAGTTGCACGTAGAAGGTCGTCTTCTTCTCCTCGACCTTGGCGGCCTGCAACTCCTCGGCGTCCTTCTTCTGGGCGAAGGGGAACACGCCGACCCGCTTGCCGCCGTTGTCGAACACCACCCACGTCGCCTTCTGGCGGACTTCCTTGACCGTCCGCGTCCGCTTCTTGGCCGGCGCTTTCGCCTTCGCCTTGGCCTTCGGTTTGGCCTTCGCCTTGGACTTCTTCTTCGGCGCGTCCTCGTCGTCCGGATCGCCGGCGTCCTCGTCGGCGTCGGCCTCGGGGTCGGCCGCCTCCTCGGCCTCCGCCTCCTCGGCTTCGTCCTCGTCCTCGTCCTCCGCGTCCTCGTCCTCCGCGTCCTCGTCCTTGACGACCTCTTCGGTTTCCCGCGCCTCGACCGCCTCGGCCTCCCGCCGAAGGTCCATTCGGCTCTTTCCGCCACCGCCACGACGACCGGCCATACCCCCTCCTCGCCGAATACCCGGCGCAATCGGAACGACAGTTCGGATTTCCTAACTTAGGCCGCGCCGCCGCGACCGACAAGGGCATCGGCCACTCGGCCGGCGTAGGCCGGCATCGACAGCAGCTCCGCGACCGTCCGCTGACCCCGCTCGGCGACGGCCCGCGCGTCCGCGCGGCAGTCGTACACCCGCCGCATCTGTTCCGCCGCGTGGCCGAGGTCGGGGTCCGCCCACACCGCCCCGGCCGGGTACGGGCCGGTCGCGGTCTCGCACACCTCGCGCCGACACCGGACGAGGTAGCTCGTCTCCGGGGTGGTGAAGTCGCGGTTGCCGGAGTAGTCGGTGGCGATCACCGGTTTGCCCAGCAGCATGGCCTCGGCCATCCCCAGTCCGAACCCCTCGGCGCGGTGCAGCGAGACGTAGCAGTCGCACGCGGCGAACAGGGCCAGCACCTCGCCGCGGGGCAGCGTCTCGTTCAGCAGGATCACGCCGGCCTCGGCGCACGCCTCCCGCAGTCTGGCGAAGGAAACCGGGTCCGATTCGCCCCGCGACACCTTCACCACCAGATCGACCGGTTCGTCCTTGGCGAAGGCCGCGCGGAACGCCGCGATCAGGCCGAGCGGGTTCTTCCGCTCCATCGTGCTGTTCATGTCGAAGGTGAACAGGAAGGCGAAGCGGTCGTCGCGCAACCCGAACCGGCTACGAGGCAGGGAGGCGAACGGCGGCAGTTCCACCCCCGGCAGCATGGGCACCACCGGCACGCTCACGCACTTGGCGAAGGCCGCCGCCAGGAACCGCGTCGGTGCCCAGACTTCATCCGGCCATTGCAGCTTCGGCACCCACTCGGCGGGCACGTCCTCGGTTTCCCAGTACCAGACCGCGATCCGCCGCACGCCCGGCCGGAGCCACAGCCCGGCGCGGCCGTACCACTCGTCGGGGAACGAGTTCACCGCCGCCAAGTAGATCGTCGTGTCGAACGGCTCCACGCCCAAGTAGCCGGGCGGCGGGGTGTCATCTGCCGTGACCGGAAGCGACCGCAGCGACACCGGAATCCCGGCGATGCGGAGCGCTTCCAGCAATCCCAGCGCGGCCTGCTGCAACCCGGACGGGTAGCCGAGGTGCGCCACCACGTTCACGCCGCGCGCCGCATCGACGGCCGGCTCGCGCTCGTCGTCCGGCAACTCGGCGGCCCTCAGCCAGCGGGCCGGCATCCGATACCGGGCGATCAGGTAGGCTTTCAGTTTCTGCCAACCGCTCGTCAGCGCCCCCGGCACCGCGTGCTGCCAGCTCGGTTGCAGGCGGTACATGCGGGCCAGGCCGCGATCCGGCCGCGCGTCCATTTCGTGCAGCAGCTTCAGGCACTCGTCGGCCGACACGTCGAACGGCATGTCGCGCCGCCACCACGCCAGCAGCCGGCCGCGATCCGGCGGGCACAGGGCGAACGGGAAGGCGTCCCGCAGGTCCGGCCGCAGCTCCAGCGCCCGCATCGCCCGGTCCGCTGACAGCGTGCCGTCGGCGAGCGGCGGGAGCGGGGCGAAGGTGCGGCGGGACTCGCCGAACAGCCGCAGGGCGAGGCGGTGGCGGAGGGCGGACAGCAGGCGTTTCATTGCCGCCCATTGGACGACCCGGAGGCCGGATCGGCGAGGCGCGGCGCGGGGGCGTTCTCGCGGACCACGGGCACCGGGCGGTTGGCCCACCGGGCGGCGGCGTCGAACCGGCCCAAATCCAGGTACGCCCGGACCACCTTGGTGTGGGCGGTGTCGATCGCCGCCTGCCGGTCCGAGGTGAGCCGGGCGGCTCGCCCCTCCAGGTCGAGGTAGCCCTCGACGGCGACCGCCGCCGCCTCGTCCCGCTTCCCCTGCTCCGCCAGCGCGTCGATCCACTCGTTTCGGCACTCGGCCACCCGGCGGTGGTCCGGCTGGTCGGCCCGCCACCGCCGCACCGCGTCGCGGAACAGCGGCTCCGCCTTGTCCGGCCGGCCGGCCTTGCGGTAGACCCACCCCAGGGCGTACAGCGCCTCGGCCGGGTTGGTGTACAGGCTCAACTGGCGGGTGCCGACGACCGACTGGATGGCGTCCGCCAGCCGCAGCGACTCGGCCGGGTCGCGCTCGACGCCGTGGATGGCGAGGGACAGGGCGACCGACGCCAGCAGCGGGTGTTGCACGCCGTACACCGGGACGCCCCGCTCCAGCACCGCCCGGAGTACCGCGTCCGCCTTCTCGACCTCCTTCCGCTTCTCGTAGCCGAGTGCCAGGTCGATCCGCTGGTGGAGCAGCGGCAGCGACTCCGGCACGTCGGCCGGACCGAGCGGCGGCAGGTGCCGCTCCAGCAGCGGCACGCCCAGTTCGGATCGCCCGGTCATGCCGTAGGCGTTCGCCAGCGCGCGGCCCAGTTCCCCCGCCTTCGGGTCGTCGGGGCCGTGCGTCCGCAGTCGCTCGGCGTAGGACTTCTCCAGCAGCGCCGCCGCCGCCGTCGCGTCGCCCAACTTCACCAGCACGTTCGCCGCGTACTGGCGGATGCCGACCCGCAGCTGCGGGTGAAGCTCCGGGTGTTCGACCGCCTTCGCCAGCGCCCGCAGCGCCTCGTTCACGCCGGGCACGGGGGCCAGCCGGTCGGTGCGGAGCATCTCCTGCGGGTCGCCGATGCCGGCCGCTTCCGCCTTCAGGTGCGCCAGCCGCTGTTCGGCCAGCGCGCGGGCGACCTGCGTCTCTTGAAGCGTCTTCTCCGTCTGTTCCTTCGCGGCGGCCGTCTCGCCGAGGGCGGCCTCCAGGCGGTGGTGCGCCTCCTCCACCTGCCCCAGCCGGTCGGTCGCCAGTTGCTCGGCCACCCGCGCCCGAACCAGGCCGAACGTGGTGCCGGCGGTCACCCCGATCAGGGCGACCACGACGGCCGCCGCGGCCGCCACCAGTCCCTTGTTCCGGCGGACGAATCGGGCGAACTGGCGGGCCAGACTCGGCGCGGCGACGGACACCGGCTCGTTCGCCAGATACCGCCGCACGTCCGCGGCCAGCTCCTCGACCGTCCCGTACCGCTTCTCGCGGTCCCGCTCCAGCGCCTTCAGGACGACCCGGTCGAGGTCGCCGGAGACGGCCGCCCGCAGCCCGGCCGCGTCGGTCCGCCGGCGGTCGGCCACCATCTCGGCGGTCGGCCCGTTCAGCCGCGAACTGGGGGCCGGCGGGTCGGTCACTTGCAGGCGGATGAGCAGTTCGAGGACGCTGGTGTCGCGGCCCTCCGACCGGTCGAGCGGCAGGCCGCCGGTGAGCAGTTCGTACAGGATGACGCCGAGGGCGTACACGTCGGCGCGGGTGTCCACCGGCCCGCCGCTGCCGCTCGCCTGCTCCGGGGCCATGTAGTTCGGCGTGCCGACGTACCCGCCGGCGCTGGTCGCCCCGGACGCCGACCCGACCTCCTTGGCCAGCCCGAAGTCGATCAGCTTCGGCACCGCCCCGCCGTCCGCCGCTTCCGCCACCAGGATGTTGCCCGGCTTCAGGTCGCGGTGGATGATGCCCCGCCGGTGCAGGTGGGTGACGGCCGCCGCCACCCCCCGGAACAGTTCCAGCCGCTGCCGCACCGTCAGCCGCGTGTCGTCCGCGTACTGCACCAGCGGCACGCCGGGGATGTACTCCATGGCGAAGTACGGGCGGCCGTCCGGGGTGGTGCCGGAGTCGAACACGCGGGCCACGTTCGGGTGGTCCAGGGTGGCCAGCGTCTGCCACTCCCGCTCCAGCCGGCCGGCCATCGTCCGGTTCGTCGCCCCGGCCGGGATCACCTTCACCGCCACCGCGCGGCCGTCCGGCGCGACCGCCTTGTACACCACCCCCATGCCGCCGGCCCCGATCAACTCGGCGTCGGTGTACACGCCGATGGCGGCCGCCCGCGGGCCGGTGTCGGGGCGAACGCTCGCCTCCCCGACTTCGGGCAGGCGGACGGTGTTGTTGGCGGTGTCCGAGAGGGCCAGGAGCATGGCCGCGACCTCTGACGGGAGGAGGGCGAATCGGGTAAGGTAGGACGCGATTTCGGTCGCCGCAACAAAACCGCTCACGGGAGGGACGAATCCGGGCGATGAGTCAATCACTCGCGGAGCAGCAGGTGGAACGTGTCGCGGTCGCGGGGCAGCTCCACCGGCACCGGCGGCGCGGCCGGGGCATCAGCCGCCAGCAGCCTGCGCTGCGCGAGGCACTTCTTCATCCACGTCTGGAAGTCGTCCGTGTCCTCGCCCGCTTCGGTCCCGTCCGGCACCGTCTCGACCGCGACCG
>JAYUFU010000309.1:0-13961 GCA_043738505.1 Fimbriiglobus sp.
GTGGCCGGGTTGCACAACCGCATGTTCGGGTGACCCGCCTGTGGGAGGGGCCCCCCACCTTCATCACCCCTGCCACCTAATTGCGCAGCGACTCTACTGATAGTTTGGCGAGCGCGGCGGCGGTGTCCGTCAAAGTGACGTGGCGTACCGGTCCATCGTCAGCACGATGGACGAATGCCGGGCCAGTTCCTTCGCGTCCTTCGGCTGAACCCCGGCCTTGACCAACTCGGTGATGAACTTGTGCCGGAGACTGTGGAAATCCGCCTTCCCCCCGTTCGCGTCCTCGTAGGCCAGGAAATCGGACTTCTCGCGTGTGGTGCGATCTTCGGGCGCGACGGCCTCGGCGATCCAGGCGGTGCGTGCGGCGGCAAGGTCGTGCCTGAGGAGGTCTGCGGCGTAGTGGTTCTTCGCCCACTTGCCCGGCCAGAGCGGGGCGTCGGGCGGGCGAGTGGCCAGCCACGGGCGGAGTTGTTCGGCGAGGGGGAGGTGAACCGGAACGGTGTCTTTCCGCCGGTGCTTCGAGTACCCGGCTTCGACGGTGAGAGTCGGCTGGGCAGCGTCGAGGGCGAACGACGACGGCGTGAGGGACGCCAGTTCGGACGCGCGGAAGCCGGTGAAGGCGGCGACCGTGTACAGCATCGCCCGCTCGGTCCCGGCGAGTTTGCCGAACCGCTTGCCGGTGCGGGCGGCGAGCAACAGGCGGTCGAACTCCTCGGGGGTCAGCGGTCGTCGCTCGTGGCGAATATCGACGGCGACGTTCTGTTTGGCCAGCGGGCGAAACGGGTTCTCGGTCGCCTTCTTACTGTCCAGCAACCAGTTGCCGAAAGCCTTCATACTGGCCACGTAGTGGTTGCGGGTTTGGGCACCGAACCGTTTCGCCTCCCGGCGGCGGGATGCCATCCATGAATCGACGACGGCGGCGTCCACGTCGGCCAGCGTGAGGAACCCGCACCCGGCGAACGTCAACTCGCAGCGGCGGACGGTGAGGGCGGTTTGCTCCGGGGTGTTGCCCTGATCGGTGTGATAGGTGCGGTACTCCGACACCAGGGCGGAGAGCGGTCGGCCGGCTTGGGCGGTGGCCGGAGTGCGGATGCCGGCCTTCTCCTGCTCGATTTCCATCAGCAGCTTCGCCAGCATCACGGTCGCCGCCTGTTTGTCCCTGCTCAGCCGGTGCCGGTGACGTTTCCCGTCGGCCCCCCACACGTCCGCGCACCACACGGCGTCGATTTTGACGTACTTCGTCCCGCACTCGGCGACGGGGTACTCCCTGCCACCGACCCGGACGAACTGCTTCCCCCGTTTGGACACCGGCTCGGCGTCCGAGGGAATCGGGATTAGCTTCTTGGGTTGGAATAGCGCGCTCATCGATTTCGCGTCCTTGTAGCAAAGAAACGCCTCGGGCGGTCGATCCGAGGCGTCGGAATTCACCGGTTACGGTTCACCGATCAAACGGGAGGGTTCAAGAGGAAGTGGGGAGGGGGTGAAGCCCGACTTTCACGGTCGGACCCCACCCCCACCGTCGAGTTTCCCATTTACCCGGCCTGCATCAACGTCCGTCGCTCACTTCGCGCGGCGCTTCTCCAAGTCCGCCCACACCGTCGGCCACGTCGCCCCGTCCATCAACTCGCCGCGCGGCGTCGGCCGCTTCGTCCACCCCTCCACCTCGGCCCGGCTCCACCGCAGGCTGCCGCCGATCCGCAGTTCGCGGGGGCCGACCCGACCGGCCGCCCGATACCGGTCGAAGGTGGACACGCCGACCTGAAGCAGTCCGGCGAACTCCTCCTTGGTCAGCAGCAGCCCCTCCCCGATGTTCAACCGCTTCTTGGTCTCGGTCGCTACCGTCGCGCACGTCGTCTCGTCGGCCATCGCTCGTACCTCGATCTCGGTCGTGACGATCCCTCGATGTACTGCCACTCCCTATGCGACCCGCCGGTCCACGATCCCTCCGCGCGGATTGTCATGTCGAGGGGCACGTTTCCCTTCCCTCCGTCGATCCCTGCCGCACTCGTCTAGCCCTCTGTCACGCGGACACCGAGGGGGTTCACCTCCTCGACCGCTTCGGCCGTCCCGGTCGATTCGAGGGACTCCGCCCGCTCCGGCTCGCAGAACGAGTACTGAGCGCCGGTTCGGTGGACTTCTTTTTGAACTCGTACCCGATCTCGTGCATGGCTTTCGCGTGCTTCGCTAGGCCACTCCCGAGCCGCGTACCATCCGTCGGCCAGTTGGGAGACGGCGGACTGGCCGGCAATCTCGTCGAGCAGGTCGAGCAACTCCTGCGGCGTCGTCCCTCCCGACAGATGGCCGTTATCCCACAGCGCCTTCAAGGGCTTCCACACGCTCCAATCGTCGAGCGACGCCGCCACTTGCCGGGCCTGGATCGTGCGGAGGGCGTCGGACATCGCGTCCGGGTCGAGGCCGGCCGCAAGGAAGCAGCGACGTGCCCACTCCTCCTCCGCTTGGAACCGGAACGGTCGCGGGTCTTCGAATGGCGGCAGGTCGGCCATCGCCATCGCCTTCGCCATGATGTCGAAGAAGGCACCGAGGATGCGCGGCCTTGCGTCCAGGAACCGTTTCCGGAGTTGGATCTTGTTCCCTTGCCCCAGCGGCAGCAGCCGGAACTCCAGCATCCGCTCCAACTCGTCACTGATTTGGATCGGGTTCGTCAGCCCGGTCAGGATCGTCGGCCGTTGGAGTTCGTACCGCGCTTCCTGGTAGTCCTTGTGGCAGGCGCGGCGGGACTGCTCCCCGCCGGTGGTCATCTTGCACAGCAGAGACAGGAACTTCTTCGGCACGGTGTCGAGGTTGCCGTACACGACCACGTAGCTGTTGTGGGCGGTCAACGACAGGTCTTCCTCCCGGCCGGGTAGGTGGAGTTCGGCCACATCGCGGTGGTCGATCAGGCTGGCCAGCACCCACCCGGTGTGCGATTTCCCGGACGACGGGTCGCCCGACAGGAACGCCTTCACCGGTTCCAATCTGGGGTCCAGCCAGGTGAACTCAAGGAAGAGGAGCGCGTACCAGTCCCGGTCGGTCAGGCCGGGGTGCAGGTGCCGGCGCAACTCGCGGATGTCGCCGCCGAAGACCGGCTCGGGCATCGGCCGCGTCCTATCGGAGCGGCGGAACAGCACCGGCGGGTTGGTGATGATCCGCACGCCGCTCGGCGAGATCTCCACCACGCGGTTGTCGGGCGTGCCGAGGTCGTAGTACAGCGCCCGGTCGTCGTACCCGCAGCGGAGGAACACGGGCCGGCGCTTCGCGTTCGGGTCGAAGTACAGGATGTCGCCGAGCTTCTGCCGGAGTACGGACTCCTTCGGCGCGGGGCACTCGAACTGCTTCTCGTCGAGCCATCGCCGGTGGTAGCGGGAGAAGGTCTCCTCGTCGCCGAGGTCGAAGATGCGACGGACGCCGTCAGCGGTCAGCGAGACCTCGGGGTCGCCGCTGGGGTTGCGGAACACCTCCCCTTTGAAGTGTTTCAGGAACCCCTCCGGGGTGGCCTCCTTCGCCTCTTTCCCCATCCTCTTGAACTTCGCCACGACTTCGTCTTGGTTCGCCATGTGCAACTGACCTCATGCGGTTAAGGGAAGGACGATTCTGGGCGACGCGACGACAAGCGATCCCCGACGGCACGCCGCTGGCGTCGTCACCTCCAGCCGGCAGTTCGGAGAGAACTCGGGGTGGGAATGGGCACGTGCAAGCGAAGACAGCCGATGCCGCGATCCATGCACCCAAGTGGACACCCCATCGGACCCGAACGACTTTTTTGCTGCCACTGCTCCGCCGGAATTCGACCGTGAAACTTCGGTCCACGAGGTTGGCGACACTTTCAAGGCAGCGTATTTTCCCCGACCTCCAGCCAACGCCGAGCGTGGTGGGCCAGCGAGGACTCCCTCACCCTGGAACCCGACGCTCACTCGGGCCGTGGCCCCTTTCGGAACGCCGGCAGCGGTTCGGTGTCGCCGCCTCGTCATGACTGCAGAAAATTTACTACGACCTTTTTACACTCTATTTACTTCGGCGTCAACGGCAAGTGCGGAAAAATGCCGCTACCTTGCCAGCAGCCATTTTCGCAGCGTCACGTGTACATTCCCGCCGGCAAAGCTCGTTACGGCAACCACCGAATGACTGCAAATACAACAAATGAGACTTTTTCACAATCGGCCGTATTCGGTGTCACTTGAAAGTGCGGAAAAGTGTCCGTATCGTGTTGGTGCCCTTTCTCCACCGCCAACCCGAGGAGCCGCCCGTGGCACGCCAAACCGTCCCATCGAAGTCCCTGGCCGAATTGAAAGACCTATCGGCCGACACCGTCCAGCAGGTGACGATCCGCGTCTCCGCCGTCCTGTACGAGCGGATCGCCGAAGAAGCGGCGACCACCGGCACTAGTCTCAGTCGCCAGATCACCAGCAGTCTGAGCGACCACTACAACGCCCAGGACACCGGCGTGGTGATCGCCTTCGACGCCGAACACCGCCGCCGCCTCGACCTCATCGCCGACGCCTTCGCCGCCACCCGCGAGCAAATCGTCCGCAGGCTAGTCAGCAACGGACTGACCGACCTCCTCCAAGAAGCGATCGACCACAAGGGCAAGACCACGGAACTCTTCGCCAAGTTGGACACCATAGTGAACGCGACCAAGAAATAGGGGCGATCAAGGCCCAGCCGCCACCTTCCGGCAGAACGAATTCACCCTCAACGGCAATCGCCCGCTGCTTGCACGAATCACTGAATCGCCCTGCCTGCACTCGCGGGATAGCTTGCCGCAACGCGATGGAATTTCGGGGTCGCTGTTCCGAAATCCAGCGAGGGAAACAACCTGCGGAATTTCTCGAATTATCGATCAGTCAGTAATAAGAATCACGCGCGATTGTCGTCTCAAGAATGTTGACAGTCGGCCGAATCATTTGTGCTGATTGTTGGCCTGTTGTACCCAAGCCCGCCTTTCGTCTCGTCGAAGTTGGACGCTGGCTCTTCAACCCTCCGCTCGATTGATGGAATGCCGCTTCACATCGAGTCGAGTCGTCAACTGCTGACGACACGACAGCCGATCCGGTGCTTGCCGACGACCCTCCGACCGGCAGGGTCACGTATTTCGATCTGTTGCTGACCGCCGATCTTCGGATCGAGTGGGTCGGATTCCTGCCGGGACGGTCGCGGACTTCGTTCGCAAGCGATCGGACGGCCCGAGCGGGGTCGAGGATCGACGATCGATCGCAAGACGCGAGGACCGAGTCGGGGTCGGCATCAGTCAAGATTTACGCAGGAAGGATCGTGGCTGCGGCTGACTGCTGCCTTCGATCCGCTGTTGGCGGCGGTAGAAGACTCTGATTCCGCCATCCCGACCGGCGTGTGGGGAGGGGTGGTAGATGCTCACCGTGGTCTACCTCTACTTCGCCCTCTCGCTCGCGTTCGGAGCCGACATCGAGTCGCTGGGGAGCGCCGACTTCCGCGACCGGGACTCGGCCTTCCGCCGCCTCCAGCGGTCGAGTCTCCTGGTCGCTCCTCTCCTGTCCAAGCGGGTTGCGGACGGGCAGCCGGACTCGTCAACACTACCCCTCCCCACACGCCCGTCGATACGGACGGAGCGGTACTCGGCGGTCGAACGGCAGTTCCGGATCGACCTCCTGCTGGATCGGACGCCGACCCTCGAAGAGTGGTTCTCGTCGAAGCTGCTGAACATCGACCTCCGTCACCGCCCCGGAATCGGTCGCCGTCCACTTCAATTCCCGCATCCCGTCCCAGTCGTCGTCGGGCAACTCGCGTCGTCTCGGAGCGACTCCAACCACGCCCTCCCCACACTTCGATCGATGCCGTTCCCTTTACCACTGTAGCAACGGCCGAATCCCACCACTGTCGCTTCACACTTCGGTCGCCGATCGTGTCGTGCGAAAGCAATTTTAGGCCGAGACGGGAATCGTGCCTTTCCATCCCGCCGCACGGCGGATAGCATCACGCCCGCCCTACCATCCGATCGGAAATTGATTCCGTGATCCGCTTCGCTTGCCCGATCTTTCGGAAGACGTACAAGGCGAAACTGGAACAAATTGGCCGCCAAATCGTTTGCAAGCAGTGCAACGCGGTCGTCGTTGTTCCGGAGCCGGCCGTCCGCGAAGTGCATTACGGCATCCCATTGCCGCTCGTCGGCGCGGAAGTCGCCGCAGCGGAGCCGACCCCGCCGCACACCACCCCGTCGCCGAACAGTCCGCCACCGCCACGGGAACGACGGCGGGAAGACGCGGCCGACGAGCCGATCCGGTGGCAACGACCGCCGCAGAAATTCTGTCACGCCTGCGGCGGATCGGTCAACAAGAGGGCGTCGGTCTGCCCCGACTGCGGCGTGCGGCAGTTCGACCCGGACGACGAAGACGATGAGGACGATGAGGACGAGTACCGCCGCGCCGAGCGTCGGCGAGACGACGCGATCCACAGCACCCGCGTCACCGCCGCGATCCTCGGCATCCTGCTGGGCGGCTTCGGCGTCCACAAGTTCGTCCTCGGCAACACGGGGGCGGGGGTGGCGATGCTGCTGACATCGCTCCTGAGCATCCCGGCCGCCATCCTGCTCGGCGCGTTCACCTGCGGGTTGGGCCTGATCCTGTTGCCCGGTGCCGCCGTGATGTCCGTCATCGGGCTGGTCGAAGGCGTGCTGTACCTGACGAAATCGGATCGAGAGTTCCGCCGCGAGTACATCCATCGCAGGAAAGCGTGGTTCTAGCCGGACAGCCGGCCAACGGCTCGGAGCTCCCCAGACGAGGGCTGCGATGATTCGCTTCGCGTGTCCGAAATGCGACAAGGTGTACCGGGCGGAACCGGATCAGGTCGGCCGCCAGACCGTCTGCAAGCAGTGCGGGGCGGTGGTCGTCGTCCCGCAGGCGGGAACCCCCGAACCGGCGGAGCCGCCCCCGACCGAGTCGCCGCGACCCGCGCAGGCCGAGAGCCTGGACTTCCGACCGCCGGCGGCCGACCAGGACGACGACGTACCGATCCGTTCGCGCCGGAAGACGAAAACGCCGCCGCTCGGCCTTCTCCTCATCGTCGGGCTAGCGTTGGCCCTCGCCGTGGTCGCGGTCATCGCCGTCCGACGGCAATCCGGGGATCGAACCAATCCGCCGCCAGTCGTCGGCGCGACGGAGCGGGAGCGTCCGAACTGGACGGCCGACGACGGCCGTGTTCGCACCCCAGCGGACGCGCTCCGCGAGACGGCGTTCTGGTACGTCTCCGCGCTCGCCTGCTACTTCGCCTTCGTGGTGATCTACCTCGCGGTCTCCATCCTGCTCGCCATCTGGGTGCTCCGCGACTGCCGGAACCGGGCGGAGGAGTACGGCTTCTTCTGGATGCTGCTGATCTTCCCGATGAACGTGCTGGGGCTGGCGATCTACCTCGGCTCGCGGCCGTCCGGCGAGTTGAAGGCGTGCGAGAACTGCGGCCACCGGCGACTGGAGTACCTGACGTTCTGCCCGCACTGCCGGTACGACTTCCAGGCGGAAGGGCGGAAGGGCTGTCGGAAGAAGTGAGCGGACTTGCCGGTATCGAAACGCGATCCTCCCGAACCCCCACTTTCGGAGTTGCCGTTGCCATGCCCGTCCCGATCACCTGCAAGGCTTGCGGCACGCCGATCCAACTCAACGCCGCGACGCCCGGCAAACGGGAAGTGTGTCCTCGGTGCAACGCCCCGCTGCCGCTGCTCGGCGTTTCCACTGCCGTCCCCGTCCCGGTTCGGCCGCCGATTCCGGTCGCCGTGCCGGTGAAAGCCAGCTACGACGATGACCCCGACGACGGCACGCCGATCCGTCGCACGACTCCGAGACACGCCGGCAGCCCGCTCCTCTTCGTTCTCCTCGGAATCGCCGTCGCGGGGACGATCTTCTCCGTCGTCATGGCGTTCCAGTCTCGGTCGGCGAAGCGGGAACTGGCCGATGCCAAGTCGGCGTCCGCCGGGGCGGCCGAGCAACTGACCCAACTCGAAGCCAAGCACCTGAGAGCCACGACCGCGCTGCGAGCGGCGGAAGCGGACCAGAAGGCGGCCGCGGCGCGGGTCTCCCGTCTAATCGCGGAGCAATCGGCCCTCTCCGAACAACTCCGTGCCGCACGGACGGACCTCCGCGAGTTGCAAACCGCCGTCGCCAGCCAACCCCCGCCCCGGCTGCCGCTTCCCGTCGCGGAACTGCCGCCCGTCGTGAAGCCTCCCCGGAAAGGCCCGGTTCCGGAGTCGGACGATCCCGAACACATCCGGGAGTACAAGAAGCTGGCCGAACTCGATCCCGTTTACACCTTCCCGCCGACGCCGGCGAGGGCGAAGGCGGAAATCGTCCCCGGCTACTTCAAGCTCGTCAGCAGCGGGTTCACGCTGATCGTGTCGCGGGAGGTGTACGACCAGTCCGACAAGCTGGACGGGCAGCCGCTCGGCTGCTTGGCCTCGGAACTCCAACTGATCGCGTCGCTGCTCCCCGACGCCACCGCGAAGGCGCTCGCCAAAGTGCCGATCTGGGTGGAGTGGGACCACATCCTCCCCGGCAGCGCGAGCGTGCTGGCCGTCTACTTCGGACTCGGCTCGGAGTCGCTCGGCGTTCGCGGCATCGACCCGCAGAAGGGCAAGTGCGTCTGCATCCAGACGCTCCGGCGCATCTACCTGATGAAGTCGCGCGACAAGCTGAGGCAAACGGTGCTGCTTCACGAGCTGGCTCACGCCGTCCACGATCGGATTCTGGGCGACGACAGCCCCCTCGTCGTCAATGCGTACAAGCAGGCGATGACGCGGGGCCTGTACGCGAAGGTGGAACACCTCGGCGGGGCGAAGAAGAACGGCTACGCGACCACCAACGACGCCGAGTATTTCGCGGAGTTGTCCTGCTGCTACCTCGACAAGATCGACTACTACCCGTTCAAGTCGAGCGAACTGCGGGACTACGACTCGCCCGGCTACGAGTTGATGACCCGCGTGTGGGGCACGCCCGAACAGATCGCCAAGGCGAAGCTGGCAGACGCGGATCGCAAGGCGAAGTACCGAAAATAGGCTTTACCGTTCCGATCCTGCGATGGCATTCCCGGAGGGCACGCCGATGCCGACCGACGAGCAAATCCGGTTCCGCTGCTCGAAAGCCGATTGCCGGAAGTCGCTGAAAGCTCCGATGAACTTGCAGGGCAAGACGTGTCGCTGTTCACGGTGCGGGGTCTCGCTCGACGTTCCGACCACCGACGCACTGATTTCGGACCAGCCAACCGAAGTGAATGTGGAGTTGGTCCCGGACGCGCCTGTTCCGCCGCCGTTCCCGCTGCCCGCATTCGACTTCAAACCCGAACCTGCTCCCGCTCCGCGATACCAACGCCCGGACCAGAAGGGATCACCTCTCACCGGACTGTTCATCGCGCTCCTCGTTCTCGTCGCGCTGGGGGTCGGGATTGGTGGCTGGTTCCTGTGGGTGAGCGCGAAGAATGAGCGGGACAAGCAACGACTCGTCGAGATCGAGTCGGAGATCGAAACGCTTGTTCGGCGGCTCATCAAGGAGGTTGCTCTCGACGCGATTGTGAACGGCCTAAAGGAGTTCGCTCGGCAGGTGAAAGGGGGGAAGTACAACGCCGATTTTGACCGGCCGTTTGGATTTCCAATGGAGGAAAGGGCGAAGGATGCGATCGAGGACGCCTTGCGCAAGCGGGTCAATCAAGCCGATGCCCTCGGCCTGATCAAGCGGGCGGAATTGATCGAGCGGGAGTACGATGAGATCAAAGCAAGGCACCCCGACTGGCACCCGAATCCGACTCGTCTGGAGAAGCGAATTGACAAAGTCGTGATGGACTTCGTATCGCAGATGCGGTCGATCTCGGACGAATTGGGTCGGCAGCGGAAGAACCCCAGCGCGCCGCTTCTACCGGCCGAGGTCGATGCGCGGATCAACGCACTCATTCGTGAACTACAAGCGAGACACCGCGACTGGTGAGTTGGTGTTTGACACAGGCTCGACCACGCACCTCACCGACCCCTCCCCACACCCACCAAGTGGAGCGGCCGGCTCACCGCGCCAGCTTCGCGGCGATGGACTGGAAGCGTTCGAGGGCGGATTCGAAGTCGGTGGCGATCTCCGCCGCCAGCAGGTCCGGTGGAGAAAGGTCGTCGGACTCTTCCAGGCTCTTGTCCTTCAGCCAGAACAAATCGAGGTTCAGCTTGTCCCGCTTGGCGAGTTCCGCGTAGTCGAACGTCCGCCACCGGCCTTCGGGCGCGGCCTCGGTCCACGTCGGCTTCCGCTCGTGGCGGTTCGCCGGGTGGTAGCATTCAACGAAGTCGTCGAGGTCGGCCCGCTTCAGCGGGTTCGTCTTCAACGTGAAGTGCATGTTCGTCCGCAGGTCGTATACCCACAGTTTGGATGTCCACGGTTCTTCCCGCACCGGCTTCCGGTCGAAGAACAGGACGTTGGCCTTCACGCCTTGCGCGTAGAACAGGCCGGTCGGCAACCGGAGCAGGGTGTGAACGTCGAAGTTCTTCAACAGCGACCGGCGAATCTTCTCTCCAGCGCCGCCCTCGAACAGCACGTTATCCGGCACCACGATGGCGCAGCGGCCGTTCTTCGCCAGCAGGCTCATGACGTGTTGCAAGAAGTTGAGCTGCTTGTTCTTGGTGTCGGCGATGAAGTCTTGCCGGGAGTAGGTCGAATCGTCCTTCTCCACTTCCCCGTCGTCGTCGATCTTGGCGTTGCTCGACGCGATGCTCGACTTCTTCCCGAACGGCGGGTTCGTCAGCACCAGCGAGAACGTGTTCCCGCGCGCTTCCTTCGACAGGCTGTCGATGCCGGACTGGACCGGCGACGGGTCGGTATCCACGCCGTGCAGGTACAGGTTCATCACGCACAGCCGCGCCGTGTTCGCCACGATCTCCCAGCCGTTGGCGAACTTGGTGCGGAACTTCCGCTTCTGGTCCGGGTCCAGCTTCGGGAAGTGGTCGAGGACGTACTGCCGCGCGGCCAACAGGAAGCCGCCGGTTCCGCACGCGGGGTCGCACACCGTGTCTTCCGGCGACGGCCGGACGCAATCCACGATGCCCTGGATCAGCGGGCGCGGGGTGAAGTATTGCCCGGCCCCCTTCGGCGACTCTTCCGCCGACTTCGAGAGCAACCCTTCGTAGATGTCGCCCTTCACGTCGGCTTCCATCGCCGTCCACGTCTCGGACGCGATGAGCGACTCGATCAGCCGACGGAGCAATGCGGGGTTCTGGATGTCGGCGCGGGCCTTCTGGAACACCTGACCGAGCATCCCGCTCCGCTTGCCGAGTTCTTCGAGGGTGCGGCGGTAGTGGGTTTCCAGTTCCTCCCCTTCCTTCGAGATCAGCGTCGCCCAGTCGTAGGGCTTCGGCACCTTCGACGGCTGGTTGTGCGGCGGGTGGGTGAGTTCGTCCGCCATCTTCAGGAACAACAGGAACGTGATCTGTTCCGTGTACGCCATGTAACTCAGCCCCACGTCCCGAAGGACATGGGCGAAGTTCCACGCCTTCGCCACGATGCGCTGCGACTCGTTGTTCATGACGCTACCAGATGCGGATGACGCCGTAGGCGTCGAGCTTGTCGTCGGCGCTGATGATCGGGATTCCTTCGCTCAGCACCTGCGCCACGAGCATCCGGTCGAACGGGTCTTTGTGGTGCCGGAAATGCGGCAACCCCGCCACCCGCGAGGTGTGCGCCGGCGAGACCGGGAGGAGGGTGAGGCGGTGCGGACCCAGGCAGTCGTCCACGAACTGCTCGTGCGTCCCGCTCAGCGCGTACTTGCCGATACTCACCTTGATGGCGATCTCCCAAAACGAGGCCGGGCTGACGAGGATCTCGTTCGCCGGGTCGCGGATCGTCCGCTCGGCGGTCGCGCTCAGTTGCGGGTCGCCGAGGACGTACCACAGGAGGGCGTGCGTGTCCAAGAGGTGCCTCACGGCATGTACTCCTCGAAGTCCTTCAAGTGGTCGTCGTCGTCGGACAGGATCGTGAGTCGCCCTTTCAACAGGCCGGGCGCGGGGCGCTGCCGGCCGGCGGGCGGGTCGGCGGGTGCCGCAACCAGCTTCGCCACCGTCCGCGCGCCGTCGGTGATCGTCAATTCATCGCCAGGCGACAGGCTTCGGACGACTTCCGACAGCCGGGTTTGGGCGTCTTCCAGCGTGAGCGTCGTCATGTGCGTTCCTCCAAGGTGCCTCCAGGCATCATACCAGCCCAACACCGATTCGGGTCAGCGGATGCCGGCGGTCACGCCTTCTTCCGCCCCCGCTTCGGCTTCTCAGCCTTCGTGGGTTCCGTCCGTCGGCCGCGCCCGGTCGGGGTGTAGCCGTTGGCCTTCATCCACTCGATGCGTTCGCGGATCGCTTGCGGTGTGTACTTCTTCTTCGACTCGTGCCAACCGTGGACGCCGGCGATGATGGCCGCATCGTCGGCCGACTTGTCGTCGAGCAGTAGGCCGTTCCACACCGCGTACACCGTGCCGAACAATTCCGCCTCCGGTGTCTTCATCTGGCGGATGTGATCGAGCAGCCGTTGGGCGTTGGCCGCCTTCTCCCCCAGGTGTGTCAGCCCGACGGCACGGCCGGCGGCAAGGGTCGGGCCGGGGGTGAAACGGGTGGCAGCGCTCAGGCTCGGATCGTCTTTCGGCTCGGTGTGAAGGGTGAAGTATCCCCGGCCGACGGCGAATCTCTCCGCGTCAGCCACCGCCTGGGAGAACGGCCCAGCCTTGCCCGGCCCGAACTCCACCCGCGCTTCGTACCCGTGGTGCGCGGTCATGACGTAGGCGAACTTCTGCACCTTACGTGCGGCTCAACTCGCTCGGCTCGGTGATGCCGGACACGGCGAATGCGAACAGCCCCAACGTCGCTTCGTCCACCCCCGTCTTGATCCGCTCCAGCAGCACCGCCGCCGGTTCGTCGGTGGAGTCTTGCGGGACGAGCCGGCCGGCGAACGCTTCCTTCAAGATGCTATGCCGCAATCGAAGCAGCGCTCGGAAGAGAGTCCGTCGTCAGGCGGCCCCGAGACTGGCTTCACCCGACCGCCCGACCTTGATCAACCTGGAGTCCAGCCGCACTCCGGGCACTCGATTCCGTGTGAGGCTTGGGCGTCCCTGACGTGCCAGACGCGATCACAGAGTTGACACACAAAGCGGAGCATCTGGCCCGCCTCCAAATGGTCTGTTCGAGCCGACCGGAGCCGTTTCGCAATGCACTCACGGCTTTGCGGGGCAGGCAAACCGGTGTTTCGCGTGAAGAGACTCTCGATGTGATTTGCTCGAATGAATCGCGTCGATCCCGTTCAGGTGCCGCCGGCTGTCGGGAGCCGTTTCACCTTCCGCCGAAGTCCACGAACAGCATCATCACGGCGGCGGCTACACCGAGTACGAGGAGTGTCCAAGCAATCCCGACGACCCAGTGCCAAGGGCTGTCCGCCTCTCGAAGTCGCCGCTCCGTTTCGTCGTGGACCCGCACACAGCGGCGGCAGAAACTCGCCCGTCTCGTATGCGACCGCCAGCCACCCCTACCGGGAGGGAAGGGGACCGGTTCCCAACTCTCGCCGTCGAAGACTTCTCGAACCCATTCCTCGCCCACGGGGATGGGGACGCGGCAGCGGTGGCAACGGTCAGCGATCACGACCGAGGCCGTCGTCGTTTCCCGGCGTGGCAGTTGCGAGGAGCGAGGCGAGCGTATACGAGGTGGTGCGACATATCCCGGCGGCGGATCGGCTTCGGGAACGCAGACGCTCCCTTGGCAAATTGACCACGGGCACGTCAATTCCCGGCCGGCGTTCGTCGATTCGGTGACGAGCGGTTGCCCGCAATGTGGGCAGTCGAAATCCAGCACGATGAAGTCCTGCGGTTGAGAGCGGCAACGTCGGTTAGAAAGGGTTGCGACAATACGCACAGTAGAGTCGCTGCGCAATTAGGTGGCAGGGGTGATGAAGGTGGGGGGCCCCTCCCACAGGCGGGTCACCCGAACATGCGGTTGTGCAACCCGGCCA
>JAYUFU010000310.1:0-4766 GCA_043738505.1 Fimbriiglobus sp.
AGCCCGCTCGCAAACTCGCGGCGACGATAGACTCACTTCTTCACGTCGGCCGACAACCCCTTGACGGCGGCCCCGTCCTTGTCCACGAAGCGGGCGCAGCCGGTCCAGTCGGCGCTGGCGTTCACCACCTTGAACACCACCACGTTGACGCCCTTCTTCAGCGTGATCCCCTCGAACTTGTCCTGGTCCTTGTCCAGCGCGCGGTCCTCGGTCCCCTTGCCGATCTCCTTGCCGTTCAGCCACAGCTTGAACGTGTCGTCGCTGCCGACCCGCAGGAACACGTCCTTCTTCTCGTCGTCGGCGGTGATCGTGGCGACCGCGTACCCGACGGCGTTCTCCGTCACCTCGCCGAGCAGCTTGTTGAAGTCGAAGAAGTGCTCCTCGGCCACGACCGCCTTCCACGCCAGCTCCTTGTCGCCGACCTTCACCTTGTCGCCCGCCTTCGGCTCCAGCTTGCCCTCGTCCGGGATCTGCGCCTTGCCGACGGCGTCGGCCGACGACACGCCCTCGGCCAGCTTGATGGGGGCCAGCAGCAGCCAGTTCTTGATGAACCCGTCGCCGTCGATGGACTTGTCCTCGCCGCGGGCGACGCCGGAGGCGACGACCGACGCGACCAGCACGCCGAACAGACCGGTGCGGAACATGGAAACACCCTCTCTGATGGGGGAACCGAAGAAACCAGCGGGCACGGCCGTGCGTGACGTGTTGCGGCCGACACTCACCCGCGTCGGCCGCCGATGTGAGGTGGCGGAACCGACACGACCAGAGTAAGCGGAACGGCCGGCGAGTCAAATGAAGATGGCGTGAAGGTTACAGAGCCAGAACAGCGGACTAACCACAGAGACACAGAGACACAGAGAAGAGGAAGGCAAAGAAGAGAGAGCAGAAGAATACTCTTCTCCTGTCTTCTCTGTGTCTCTGTGCCTCTGTGGTTAGTCTTCGTCTTCCTGCGTTCACACCCAGACGCGCGGGGTCGGGCGGCCCAGCAGGTCGGCGACGGCGGTGGCCAGCGCGTCCGCCCGGTCGTCGTGGTGGCCGAAGGGGAAGGCCGTCATCTCGTCGAACAACTCCCGCTGGCTGGCGTCCACCCGCCCGCCGCCGCCGCGCAGCTTCACGGTGGCGTTCTGCACCGGCACGCTCAGCGCCGACAGCCGCGCCCGCTTGCTCTTGCTCTGCGTCACCCCGACCAGCTTCGCGCCGAACCGGGCGTCGCGGACGTACATGGCCCGCACCGCGTCGAACCCGCCGTTCGACTCGAACACGATCCGGTCCGGGTTCCACCGGGCGTTCGCCGCCGCGATGTGCTCGGCCAGTTCCGGCGCGGCCGCCCGCACCGCCACGGCGTCCAGCACGCGGACTTCGTTGGAGTCCGCCAGCCGGCCGACCGTCACCAGCGCCGTGGCGTCCGCCGCCGCGCCCGCCGACGCCGCCGGATCGACCGACAGCACCACCGTCTCGAACCCGTCGCGGGGCACGACCTCGTCCCAGAAGGTGATCCACTCCGGGCGGATGACCCGCTCGCCCTCGTCGGCGTTCAGCAGTTGGAACGCCCGAGCGAAGCTGGCGTCGCCGATCTCCCGCTTCCGCCGGGCGAGCGCCTCCGTCGGCCACTTCTCCGCCCAGACCGGTTCCAGGTTCGCCCCGACCGGGCGGCGGAACACCGGGTAGTCGCCGGACGCCTTCAGTTCGGCGTTCAAGTCCTGGGCGTGCCACGGGGTGAACAGGCTCCACATGCGGCCGTCCGGCTCCAGCAGGTTCATCAGGTTGTGGCGGAACAGGTCTTTCGTCTTCTGACGGCTGGCGTGGCTGTGCAGGGCGTCCGCGTCCACCAGGTCGTCGCACACCAGCAGGTCGGCGCGGCCGCCGGTGCTGGACGTGTTCACGCCGACGGCCGACACCGACGGGTCGATGGCGGCGGCCGGGCGGGTGACGGTGAACGCCCCCGCGCCCCACGGGCGGTCGGGCGTCATGTGCGGGAAGGCCACCCGCACGCGGTCGTTGGCGGTGATGGCGTCCCGCAGGAACCGGCTCCGCTCGGCGGCGCGGGTGGCGGTGGCGCACACCAGCTTCACCCGCAGGCCGGGGTTGAGGCCGAGTTCCCACACGATGCGGGCGCACACTTGCAGGCTCTTGCCGTGGTCGCGGGGCAGCTCCACCAGCGCCAGCCGGTGGGCGGACAGGAACGCCTGGAGCTCGTCGTGGACCGGGGCCTGCACGACCGGGCGGCCGGCGGTGTCCCTGAAGCAGAAGGCGACGAAGCGGGTGGGCGACAGGACGGCGGCCTGGGTCGGCTCGGCCGGGGTCGCGCCGGGGCGGCGGGGCATGGCGGCACCTTGACAAGCGACGTGGACTCGTGTACATTGTGCATGAGTGGATATGAATCCCGTTTTCGCTTTTGTCAAATGAAAGTGGACGGATTTGGCGAAAATAGTGCCCGCGACGGAAAATACCCGCCCCCCGCGCGGCCGGGCGGCGTCGTCTGTGTAGGTCGCGGTCGAGCGTCCCGAAGGGACGGGAGGCCCGACATCGACCTCCGCCAATGCGAGTGGAGGCCGCCCGGCGACACCACACAACTCCAGGTCACGGATGACGCCAGCGCATCGCCGAAGAAATTGAGTCGCGGGATATCCACTCCTTATAACCAACCGAGCGGTTTCCGATTCGCCCGCGAGAAGGTCGCAGGACTCCGTGCGATATTGGGACGCAGACTTCGTGCGCCGAACTGGCTCTCCTACCCTTTCTGGAATCGGGCAATGTTCGAGAACTTTTCCGACGCCACCTCCGTCGCCCGACGGATTCCTGGGCCGAATTTGAGGTTCGATTGTCCGGCGTGCGGACGGAAGAACACTCTCGCCCTGACCTACGATTTCGAGGAACGAATCCGCCTCTACGGGGTTCCAATCCCCACCCAGCGCGAGCGCTACGTCGCCTGTTCCGTCTGTGGCGAAACGCAGCTCTCGGCCATTCCGCTGGCCGACCTGGCAGCACTCGCACCCGACGAAATCCGCCAACACCTGTATCGGCGGGTGTCGATCATCGTGAAGTTGTTTCCGGTTCTGAGTGTGCTGCTGTTCTGCTTCCCCGGCGTCGGATTAATCCTCGGGATCGTGGGGCTGGTCACGACCCGCCGTTCGCGGGGTTGGCCGTTCCGGTTGAGTCTCATCGGCGTCGTGCTGACGGTCGTACTCTGGGGCGGGTTGCTCGCGCGAAGTGCGTTGGCCGAATTGTGATGAGTCTGGCTCTTGCCCGTCGGAGTTGGAATCGCGTTTCCCAGATCGAGAAATCGTGACGAGCAGAAATTCCCGACCGTCTCAAAGGTTCCCGCCCATGTCCGTGTCGCCCGACGCCCTGCTGGCGGAAATCCTGAAGCGGTCGGACTTCATCTTCGCCGGGTGGAACGTGCTGATGCTGGCCGGCGTCGGCGTGCTGGCCACCGTCGGCCTCGCCCCCCGACGGGTGGGGCGGCCGGTGCTGGCCGCGTTCGGGTTCTTCGCCGTCACCCACCTGTTGGGGATGCTGCACGTCGTCAAGCAGTGGGCGTCGCTGAACGACACGCTGACGGCGAAAATCGGCGACGAGTCGGGGCGGCTCGACTTCGCCATCCTGGCCCCGGACATCGCCTGGATCGTGCCGTTCCACTTGGCGTTCGACGCCTTGGTGATCGGCCTCGGCTGGCGACTCAGCCGGCGTTCGTGAACAGGGCCGCCGCCGTCAGCGCCGCGCCGATGGCCGCCAGCACGATGGCCCCCATGATGAGGAACCGCAGGAAGCCGAACATGTTCTGGAGCTGGCTGACGGCGTTCATCAGGTGCCACACGTCCGAGTTCTTCGTCTCCACGATCTTGCGGAACGACCCGGACGCGCTGCCGGTGAAGAAGCCGAACGCCAGGCAGAGTAGCGTGGCCGCGCCGAGGCCGATGGTCGGGCCGTGGCCGCTGGTCTTCAGGCTGCCGGCCAGGTGCAGGCCGAGCAGCACGCCGAACACCAGCCCCAGCACCTTCATGAGCGTGGCGAACGCGACCATCGAGTCGGCGAGGCCGGAGAACTGGCGGTTCTGCTCCTCGTTGAACTCGTACTGGCCGGACTTGAACTCGGGCGGCGGGGCTGCACTCATGGGACTGGACTCCAGTTGTTGGCGAGCCGCAACCGTGAGGGAGCGGCAGTCGGACGAACCCGTTCAAAATGAGGAACGCGGATGACGCGGATCAGAGCCGGGATGCCGAGGATCAGAAATCAGCAGTCAGGGAACAAGAAGCAGGAGTCGGAAGGCAGGGACAACCACGGGCCTCCTGACTTCTGTTCCCTGATTCCTGACTCCTGGTGATTGATCCCGGCTTTGATCCTGCCTTCCATCCGCGTCATCCGTGTTCCTCTTCCTTGAACGGTGATTTCGCGCCCTTCACCGCCTCGTACACCGCCCGGAGCGGCACCCCCTGCTCGCGTGCCACGCGGGCGCAGTCGTCGTGTTCCGGCGTCACGATCTCGAACCCGTCCCGCCAGCCGCGCTTCGCCTTCACATCGCCCCACGGCGTCGCCACCACGATCGCCTCGCGGTGCAGCTTCGTGCGCACGGCCGTCGTCCGGCGGATGCCGAAAGTGCCCGTCTCGCGGAACAGAATCGCTTCCAACTCCGACACTGTCTCGGCTTCGCAGATCACCGTCAGCAGGACCGCCGGGCGGTTCTTCTTCATCTGGATCGGCACCGCGAACACGTCCAGCGCGCCCGCGGCGAACAGGCGGTCGATGGCGTAGCCGATGACTTCGCC
>JAYUFU010000311.1:0-4758 GCA_043738505.1 Fimbriiglobus sp.
GTCGTTCGCGGCCGGCACCAGCAGGCCGAAGTCGGCGTGCGGGGCGGTGTCCTTGTGGTCGCCGATGTCCGGCTGCACGGCCAGCCGCAGGGTGTACACGCCGGCCGGGATGTCCTGCTTGCGGAAGTCGGTGAACGGCGTGTCGAACTGCACCACCGCGACGAGCGTGCCCTCGCCGAGTTCCCGGTACGTCAGGCCGTTCGCCACCTGGTCGGCGGTCGCCCCGGAGGGGATGTCGGCGCGGAACCAGAGTGTCAGCCGGGTGTCACCGCCGGCGTCGGCGACCGCGACGGCCATCGGGTCGAGGGCCGCGCGGACCTTCACCGCGGCATCCACGATTGCGCCCGAGATATCGTTGATATTCATGGGTTCTCTCTCCGCGACTCTGCGTCTCTGCGTGAGATGAGTTTTGAAATCTCGTACGTCACGCTGGCCGCCCCCCAGTCGGGTTCCCGCTGGAACGGGTTCGCGCGGTAGTGAGGACCATCGGTGGAATCATCCGGGTTGACGAACACGATGGCCAGCAAAAACTTGTCGGCTTGGTTGAAGGCGTAGAGGATTTCGTTCCGGGTGACGGTGATCGTGTCGGCACCGGCCACCCGGCCCTTCACCTCGATGTGCTTCGGGTCGGTGCCGACCGGCGGGTAGCTCGACACGTCCCACCCGCACTTCTGGGCCGACACATCGACGGCGCGGTGCCCCTTCGCTTCCTCGGCCGCGATGACGGCACGCATGGCGAGCAGTTCGATCCGCTTCCGCGCGGCGGCGTCGGCGACGCTGAAGGCCGGTCCTTCGCCGCGCAGCGAGCGGAGCAACCCGGCCGGCACCACCAGCGCCCCGCCGAGGATGACCGGCGTGCCGTTCCGCACCTGCCGCATGGCTTGCAGTTCCGCCTTGCGGCTGTCGAGCCGGCTTTGCAGGTCGTCGAGCGTCTTCTTCACGTTGTCGAGGTTGAGGCGCACGTCCTTGCCGGCGGCGAGATCGTCCTTCAGCTTGAGTTCCCGGTCGGTCTGGTAAGCGATTTCCTTGGTCAGCCGTTCGTGGACGGCGGCGAGCGTCTTATCGACGTGGGCGACGCGGCGGTCGGCCACTTCCCGGAAGTGTTCCGGCACCAGCGACCCGGCCGCGAGTGCGATGGCCTTCTGCTCCTGATCGGTGCGAATCCACGGCGCGGCGAGCAGCTCCTTGAACAACGGCCGATCCGCCGCCGACAGCGGTTCGAGGTCGAGGTGGGGTGCCCAACCCGCGAACGCCGCCGAGCCGTCCGGGTTCACGCGGATGAACTGCATCCGCTTGGAGAGCGTCGCGCCGTCGCCGGACTTCACTTCGTGCGTGAGCAGGAACAGCAGCCACGGTTGATCCGCGTCGTCGGCCGGATCGACGAGAACGGCCCCCCGCCGGAGCAGGTTGGCGTTGTCTTCGAGGATCGTGTCCGTGACGGCGAGCATCAGCGGGTGGCCGGGGTGCATCAGCACCACGTTCGACGCCGAGTAGCCGGGGTGCGGCTCGAGGGCTTCGCGGGTGAAGGCGACGCGCTCGTACTTCTTGGTGACGGGCTGGCTGTCGCGGCGGTTGCGGCCGGCGAGCCGGCGGTCCCGTTCTCGGATGGCGGCGGGAACGTGGGTGATCTCAAGCCGGTCGGCTTCGCGCTTGTGGATCGTGCCGCCGAGTTGGTCGAACGCCTTGAGGAAGAACGACCGCACGAAGAACGGTTGCAACCGGCGGGCCTCGGCCCGTTCCATCTCTTCCTTCACGTGGAACAGCCGGTCGGCCGACATCGTTTCCTCGGCCAGCGCGTGCCGGTTCCGCAGTTCGTTCAGGTGGTTGTGGTCGAAGATGTGATCGACCTTTTGGAACTGGCGGGCGCGCACCTCCGGCCGGTCGCCGTAGCGAACCGCTTCGATCATCAGTTCCCGCAGGCTGGTGCCCTCGAACACGTCGCCGAGGATGTCGAACACCTTGCCCTTGAGGGCGGCGCACTCGACGACGATCTTTTCAAGCAGCCGGTGCCAGACCGCGCCCTCGCGGGTTTCGGCCGCGACGATGTTCCAGAGGTGGCACACTTCCGTTTGTCCGATGCGGTGGACGCGGCCGAACCGCTGTTCGAGCCGGTTCGGGTTCCACGGCAGATCGTAGTTGACCATCAGGTGAGCGCACTGGAGGTTCACCCCCTCGCCGGCCGCATCGGTGGCGATGAGGACCACCACGTCGTTCTCGTTCCAGAACCGCGCCTGCGATTCCCGCCGCTTGTCGCGGTTGGTGCCGCCGTGGATGGCGACGATGGCGTCTGGCGTCCCGAGCAACCGCTCGATCTTGCCGTGCAGGTAGTTGAGCGTGTCGCGGTGCTCGGTGAAGATGATGATCTTCCGCCGCCGGCCGGAGGGGAAATGCATCTCCGGGTTGTCTTGGAGCAGCTTCGACAGTTCCTCCCATTTGCGATCCGTGTCCGACACGACCACGGCCTTCGCCCGATTCTCCAAGTCGGCGAGCAGCAGGATTTCCGCTTCCAATTCGACGATGGTCTTCGCGGCCGTCGCTTGATCGACGAGCTTTTCTTCGAGCGTTTCCTGTTCGTCGGCGTTCAGGTCGTCGTCGTCCTCAGGGATGTCGTCGAGGGTTTCGGCCGTCAGCGCCTTGCCCTTGCCGCCCTTCTCGCCGCGCAGCCGCTCCGAAAGCCGCTCCTTCCGCCGCTTGAGCGACTGGTAGATGGCTTCGGGGCTGGACGCCAGCCGGCGCTGGAGCGTGGTGAGCGCGAACCCGACCGACCCCTTGCGGGAGCCGGCGAGCTGGTCGGCCTTCCCCATCTCCGTTTGCACGTATTCGGTGACGGCTTCGTAGAGGGCCGCTTCCGGCACCGAGAGTTTGTAGTTGACGGTGTACGCCTTGCGTTCGGGGAACAGCGGCGTGCCGTCGAACTTGACGAGTTCCTCCTTCACCATCCGCCGCATCAGGTCGGAGGCGTCCACCTTCTTGTGAACGTCGCCGCGGAACTTGCCGTAGAACCGATCCGAATCGAGCAGCGACAGGAAGAGTTGGAAGTCCTCTTCCTTGCCGTTGTGCGGCGTCGCGGTCATCAGCAGCAGGTGCCGCGTCTCCCGGCCGAGCGCCTTGGCGAACTGGAACCGCCCGGTCTCCTTCACCTCGCGACCGTAATAGTGGGCGGCGAGCTTGTGAGCTTCGTCGAACACGACCAAATCCCACCCGGCCGCACAGAGTTTCGCTTGGAGGTCGTCGCTCCGCGACATCTGATCCAGCCGGACGATGAGCTGCCGGTGATCCTCGAACGGGTTGCCACTCGGGATGCCTCCTCAAGCGCCGCCGAGAAGATGTGGAATTCGAGGCCGAACTTCCCGTACAGTTCATCCCGCCACTGCTCGACAAGACCGCCGGGAGCGACGATCAGAATCCGCCGGGCGTCGGCCCGCACGACGAGTTCGCGGATGTAGAGGCCCGCCATGATCGTCTTGCCCGCGCCGGGGTCGTCGGCCAGGACGAACCGGAGCGGTTGCCGGGGCAACATCGACTCGTAGACGGCGGTGATCTGGTGCGGCAGCGGATCGACGTTCGAGGTGTGGACGGCCATCATCGGGTCGAACAGGAATGCAAGATCGATCCGCTTGGCTTCGCAGGCGAGTTGGAACGCGGCCGCATCGCCGTCGAACGCCCACGGCCGTTCCGTGGTGGCGAGCGCAATCATTGCTTCGTCGGCGATGCCGAGCAGCCGTTCCTTAAAGCTGCCATCGGGCAACTTGTAGAAGACTTGCACCGCGCCGTCGGCGATGACGTTCACGGCGATGACCGTGCAAACCAGTTCCGGTTCGAGGCCGACGAGCGCGAGGCCGGCTTTCAGTTCGGCAAGCAGCATGCTCGATCCTCGTCGCGGGGAACGTCTGGGTCTTCCTTCGGGAGTCCGCGCGGCCGACTTGCCGATTCGACGCGCCGGCGACGGGTATGATATGGCATCCGTCGGGTACAATGGAGGGACGTTCACCCGGAGGAATTCCGCCATGCCGAAGCCAGTCAAGTTCGCGCCGCGAACGGCCCCCAAGTCCCGCCCCGCCGCCGCGTTCGTGCGGCGGAAGGATACCAGCTTCGACTTCGGGTTCAACAAGCCGGCGAAGGCGAAGAAGTCGAAAGGCGGTGGTGCCGCCGGCGGAGGTAGCTGATGGCGTTCGTCGCCCCGCCCCGCGTCGCGTTCGGCAAGCCGGCCGACGCCGACCGCGCCCCGCCGTGCCGGACGAAAGCCGAGCGCCGCCGCCAGTACGCCGCGAAGCTGGCCGGCGACCTCCTTCCCGTGCTGCCCGAACCGGGAGAAGCGATCCACTGCTTGATGGGTGGCAACTACGACCTCGGCCAAGTGGTGTGCGCCATCCTGAGCAAGCATCCGGTTCGGAGCCTGAGAATCGCAACGCTCGCCTACAGCAAGCGCACCGTGGCGGAGTTGTTCGCCGCTAAGGAGAAGGGGCGAATCGGCACGCTCACGCTTCTGGTGTCCGGGTTCTTCGAGCGGCACAACAAGGAACTGTTCCAGTGGGTGAGCGGCGAACTGGCCGACCACCCCGGTTCCCGCCAGGCCGCAGCCCGGAGCCACTGCAAGGTGGTGTGCTTCGAGTTCGCCGACGGGTCGATGCCGATGACCTTCGAGGGCAGCGCGAACTTGCGGAAGAACGGCGACCGGGAACAACTGACCGCGTTCCGAGACCGGCCGTTGCACGACTGGCACGCCGGTTGGATCGATTCGCTCGTGGACACCCATGA
>JAYUFU010000312.1:0-13897 GCA_043738505.1 Fimbriiglobus sp.
GCGACCCGTTCGCAAGCTCGCGGCGACGATTGCGCCTCACACGTCTTCACCCCGCGATCGGCCGTCCCCGTGACGGGAATGTTGCGGGATTGTATCCCGGATACGGGTGCGTCACTTCGCGGCGGCCCACTTCTCGCGGATGAACCGGATGCCCCGCGTGTACACCTCTTCGGCCGACGGGAACAGGTCGCGCCACACGCGGGTGGCGGCGGCGAGGTCGGGCAGCGCGCGGCCGAACGCCTCGATGACGAACCAGCCGTCGTAGCCGGTGCGCTTCAGGGCGTTGAAGGCGTCGTCCCAATGCACCTGGCCGGTGCCGGGGGTGCCGCGGTCGTTCTCGCTGATGTGGACGTGCGCGAACACGTCCTTCACGCTGGCGATGGCACTCGCCTGCGATTTCTCCTCGATGTGCGCGTGGAAGGTGTCGTACATGCAGCGGAACTTCGGGTGATCGACGGCCCGCACCAGCTCGGCCACTTGCGCGGCCGTGGTCACGAAGTAGCACTCGAAGCGGTTCAGGTACTCGATGGCGAGGGTCATCTTCGTCCCCTCGGCGAACTGCGCCATCTGCCGCAGCACGTCGGCCGCGTGGCCCTTCTCGTCGGCCGTCGGGCCGCTGCCGCTGAACACCCCGAGCGGCGAATGGTACGGCCCGCACACGGCGTTGCTGCCGAGGATGTCGTTCATCTCGATCACCCACCGCAGCCGCTCGACGGCCGCCGCGCGGACGGTGATGTCCGGGCTGATCGGGTTCGCTTCGGGCGTCATCACGGTGACGGTGGAGCATTCCAGCCCCTGCTTGTCGAGTTCCGCGCGGAGCATCCTGTAGTGGGCCGCGTCGCCGCCGAAGAGGGGAATCTCGACGCCGTCGAACCCGGCCGCCTTCAGCTTGGCGAGGGTGGGGAAGTCGGCCTCGGTCACGTGGCCGGTCCACAGCAGCAGGTTCATGCCGATCTTCATCGCGGGGACTCCGGGGAGAGGGCGAAGCGGAACGGCGGCATTCTAAGTGGCGGATACAATACCGGCACCCCGGAGGCCACCCGATGCCGCTGCTCGACCACTTCCACCCGCCGCTGAAGTCCCTGTTGCAGTGGGGATCGATGCACGTCGAGTGGATGTCCGCGCTCTCGAACAGTTTCAATGCGGCCTTGCCGCCCCGCTTCTACGCGGAACCGGGAGCGCATTTCGGCATCGAGATCGATGTCGCCTCCCTGGAGCGGTTCCGCGACCCCGCGCAGAACGGCGACTACGGCGACTGGCAACCGGAGTGGGAGTCGCCGACGGCGACGGCGACGCTGCCGTACGCGGTGGCGACCGACGAATTGGAAACCCTTCTCTACGAGGACGCATCCGGAGGACTCCGGCTGGTCGGCGCGGTCGAGTTCGTCAGCCCGGCGAACAAGGACCGGCCCGAATCCCGACAGGCGTTCGTGTCGAAGTGCCACGGCTATCTTCAACACGGCGTCGGCGTGATCGTCGTGGATGTCGTCACCGACAAGCACTTCAACTTGCACGACGCCTTGATGGATTTCCTCGGCCACCCGACGCGGCGCATGGCGGGACACACCTACGTCACGGCGTACCGCACGACGGGCAAGAACGGCGGCGGAAAGCTGGAAACGTGGGAACACCCGCTGACGGTCGGCGCGGCGCTGCCGACGGTGCCGATGTGGCTGCTCGGCGGCATCTGCATCCCGGCGAAGTTGGAAGAGACGTATACCGAAACGCTCCGCCGGCTCCGCGTCCCACAGCGGCTCGCCGATCACGCTGCCGCGACCGCGCCGAGGGCCAACCCGTGAGCGTGTACTTCGTCTACCGCAGCCACTACGACAACCCCGGCGCGTTCTACGTCAAGGTGTTCCCGCAGGACACCGTACTGGAATGGTTCCAGAGCATTTGGATCGGGATATCGGATGCGGGACATGTGCCATTCCCTTCGGAACTTCACACACAGGAACTGTTCGGGCATCGCGTGTATGTTTTCGGTGATTTGTTCACTCAGATCCATCAACAGGGATGGCCGCCGCCGGCGTCCATGACTTCGGCAGCACGCCATCTTGCCCACGCCATGTCGGCGATCCAAATGACGTTCGGACAGCATCACGTCCAACTGCTGGACGATTTGGATGATTTGGAGCGGGCGATATACATCTTCGACGACCGGTATGCGGCGAAGAACCCGCACCGCGCGGCGTTCCTGATGCGGGAAGAGTGGCGGTTGCCGGACGGCGCGGCCGATCAGGAATTCGGACCCAAACAGGTGCCGAAGGTGGTGAAACTGGTTCGCGGGGAAGGGACGACCTACTTCGCCCACTTCGCGGCGCACGACGGCGAGGCGCTGAGCGAGATGAGTAGCTGGCTATCCGGTAAAGTTGCCGGCGTGCGTTTGCAAGACTTCCCACGCTACCTATTCGCATTGCGAACTCGTGTCGCAAAAAACGAGGACGACGAAGCGTTGAATGGCACGTTGCGGGAATTGCTGTCGGGCTTGGATGCGGTAATCGGGGGCGCGACTGGCGACGAAGTGGCGTTCCTCGCGGCGTTGTCCGAGAACCCGAACGACTACGCCGGGTGGTGCGCGTACTCCGACTGGCGAATGGACCGCGCGCGTCCGCCGCTGTTAGCGGACATCCTGCGACGATACGGGGCCGATGCGGGTGCCGTCACCCAGGACACCCGTGACCCGTCGAAGGACGAGGCGTTCGTCCAAACCCACGTCGCCCAGGCCAGCAAGCACGTCGCCCGGTGGGGCGAACGCGATCTCTACCACCACTTCATTCTGTTCGACGACGAGTGGGCGAACGCGCACCGGGACTTGGCCGCGAGCATCCTGCGCACCGCGTCCCGGTGGGATCCGCTGTAACCCCGACCCGCTCACTTCCCTTGCAGGTGCGCTTCCAGGAACCAGGTACTCTTGTCCAGGTCGCGGGACAGGCCGGTGAACAGGTCGGCGGTGCCGTCGTCGCCCGCGTCGGACGCGGTGCGGATGGCGGCGCGGGTCGTCGTGCCGAGGGCCGCGTACCGATCCGCCACCGCCGCGACGAGGGCGAGGCCGTCCGCCACACCCGCCGGGTACTCGGGCAGCCGGCTGCCCGCCGCCACCTGTCGCGCCGTGCCGGTGGCTACCCCGCCCAGCGCCGTCACCCGCTCGGCCGTCGTGTCGGCGTGATCCTCAACCTGCTCCGCCAAGGAGTCGAACAGCAGGTGCAGTTGGTGGAAGTGCGGCCCCTTCACGTTCCAGTGCGCCTGCTTGATCTGGCTGTACAGGTCGAGCAGGTCGCACAGTTGCTGATTCAAGAGCGCGATCATCTGGCCCCGCAGGGCCGGCGGGAGATTGACGCGGACGGGGAAGGTTTTCGGTTCGGCCATGACGGTGATCCTCGATGTTTAGGGGCTATGCAGCGCAGTTCCGAGAAGGAATCTGGAAGGTCTTTCGCCACCAAGGGCACCAAGAACGCGAAGGAAGCCGTGGAATCCCGATGTTTTTCACCCTTCGTGATCTCGGTGCCCTTGGTGGTGCCATCCTCTCTTCTTTTGCAGAGCAAGTTGGGTGCCACGGAGATACCGTGCGAAGTGGCCCGCCCTTTCGAGGTTCGGTCCGCTCACTCCCCGCCGGGAAGTTCGTCCGCCTCGCGGCCGGCGATGGTCGTCATCGCGCGGAACACGGCCAGGCTGACGCGCGGGGTGAGGAACTTGGCCGCGCCGCTGACGTAGGACACGGCGGCGACGCCGTGCTGGTGGTTGCCGCCGAACTGGCCGCCGAAGCCGATCACGGGCCGCGCCCCCGGCGAATCGTCCACGCCCCGCACGGTCGCCGGCCCGCCCTGCATCCACGCCCCCAGGTCGCCCGACACCTCGGCGAACAGCAGCGTGTTATCGACGCCGTCGTGCTGCTGGATGACGGCGAACGGCGTCGCCGCGTTGTACCGGAAGCAGCCGGCGCGGGGCGGCACCGGCGGGCCGAGCGACAGCGTCGCGGCGTTCGTGCCGACCCCGGCCAGCCCGACGTACTGCGTGACGGCGGCCAGCCCCTCCCCGCTTTCGGGCACGTTCGCCGGGCAGGTGAAGAGCTTCAGCCGGGTGAACCCGACCTCGGCGTTCGGGCCGGCGTCCCACTTCGCCGCGCGGTCGATCCGCTCGGCGAGGCCCGTCAGCGGCTGGTTCGCCTGGCTCATCCCGCCGAGCGTGTCGGCAATCCAGCTCAGCCGCTCTTCCGGCGGACGGCCGGGGAAATAGATCGTGCCGGCGGGGACGGCACCGGGGATGTCGTCCGTCCGCAGGTGGGCGGGCAGCTTGCCGAGCAGGTCGAACACGTCGGCGGCCGCCTGCCCGTGCAGGCGGAGGTTGTTCAGGCATTGCAGCCGCGCCGCCTCGTGCCGCTTGGCCACGATGGCGCTGAGCAGCAGGCCGACGGCCGCCACCGCGATCAGCACAAGCACGACCACTGTCACCCGCGCGCGCATGACTCGCCTCCGTCACTTCGCCGGGCAGTGGTCGTGCAGGATCTCGCACAGCTTGCCGAGGACTTTCCCCTCGCGGCTGGCGGCCACGCCCGGCGGCAGCGGCACATCGTTTACGAACAGGGCGAAGAAAAGTTCGCGCCCGTCTTTCGTGGTCATCGTCCCGGCCAGCGCCTTGCTCCGCAACAGCGACCGCTGGTTGAGGCCGTCGGCCCAGATGAGCGTGCCCGTCTTGGCGAACACCTTCCCCCGCGCCGGGCTGTCCTTGTCCACCACAGTGGCGAGCGTCCCGTCCACCCCCAGGATCGGCAGCGCCGCCTTGAACGTCGGCCAGTCGTCGCGTTTCGCCATCAGCCTCAGCAGTTCCACCGTGGCCGCCGGCGTCACCACGTCCGCCGGCGCGCCGCCGGCCCCGCCGCCGAACGACACCGCCCCCGTGTCCACGCCGAGCGCCTTCAGGATGCGGCCCTGGACCTTCAGTCCGTCGTCCAGGGTGAGCTTGCCGTTCTCGGCGGCGAGCAGGCAGGGCAAGGTGCTGGCGTACAGGTTATGGCTCACCTTCAACGTCACCTTGAGGGACTCGGCGAACGGCTCCGAGGTCCACGTCGCCACCTTCGGCAGCACGGCGTAGGTGGCCGTCGGCGGCAGGTCGACCGCCAGCGGCCGGGCGAGGGCGGCGTCCACCGTCACCCCTTCCGCCCGCAGCGCGCGGATGAGGGCGGCGCGGGCGAACAGGGCCGGGTCGTCGATGGGCAGAATCCGCACCTGCGGCCGCCCGCCGGCGGGCACCGACCCGCGCAGCGTGAACTGGCCCGGCGCGACCTGGTTCAGTTGGAACACGACCCCCGAATCGGCCTCCCCCGTCTTCACCTCGGCGTCCACGGCGATCAGCCCGACGTCGGGGAACACCGTCACCGTCGCCTTCCCGCCGGCCGCCTTCGCCGGGGTGATGACGGCGTCGATCAGGTTGTCGTTGACGACCATCGGCGACACCACGTCCGGCCCGCTGCCGGTGCCCCGCGCGCGGGCGAACAGCCGCTCGTCGATCAGCACCTCGCCGCTCACCGCCGTCACGCCCGCCGCCTTGACCTGCTTGGCCAACTCGGCGATCGCGTGCAGCGGGTCGGTGTCGGTCAGCGCGGCGTCGGCGAGGCCGCTGTTCGCGTAGGTGTGGTCCGTGTTGGCGAACTTGGCGGTGTCGCCCTTGCCCCGCCCGCCGAACGTCAGGTCGCCGCTGGCCACGAGGATGAGGTCGCCCCGCAGCGTGCCGGCCTTGGTCAGTTCGCCGCGCCGGTAGACGTGCGTCTGGAACTTGTGGTCCGCGCCGAGGGCGATCAGGGCGGCCGCGCCGGAGAACAGCTTCGTCACGGATGCGGGGGTGGCCAGCTTGTCCGCGTTGCGGTCGAAGATCACGTCGCCGGTCTTGGCGTCCACGACCCGGATGCCCCACCGCGCGTGGGTGTAGTCCTTGCCGTCGATGACCGCCTCGATCTTCTCGGCGAGCGGGTCGGCCGGCCGCGCGACGGCGGGCAGAAGGAGAACCGCGAACAGCACGAACCGGGACATGCGGGCCACCTGGGATGCGAAGGGGCAGGGCAGGGGAGAAGGGGATTCTACGAACCGGCCGCGCCGGACGAGTCGGGGGTCAGCTTCGCCAGCACCGCCACCCGGAACGCTGCGAACCGGCCCTCGCTGATGGCGCGGCGGGCGTCGGCCATCAGTTTCAGGTAGAAGGTGATGTTGTGCAAACTCAGTAGCGTCGGGCCGAGCATCTCGCCGGCGGCGAACAGGTGGTGCAGGTACGCCCGGCCGTAGCTCGCGCAGCAGTAGCAGCCGCACGCCGGGTCCACCGGGGCCGGGTCGCGGCGGTGCTTGGCGTTCCGCAACTTCACGCTGCCCGTGGACGTGAACGCCAGTGCATTTCGCCCGCTCCGGGTCGGCATCACGCAGTCGAACATGTCGATGCCGGCGGCGACCCCCGCCAGCAAGTCCTGCGGTCGGCCGACGCCCATCAGGTAGCGCGGCTTGTGCGACGGCAGCAGAGCGGCGCACGCGGGCAGCGCGGCGTGCATGGCGTCCGGCGCTTCGCCGACGCTGAACCCGCCCAGCGCGTAGCCGGGGAAATCCAGGGCCACCAGCGGCGCGGCGGACTCGGCCCGCAAGTCCACGTCCAACCCGCCCTGCACGATGGCGAACAGCGCCTGATCCTTTCGCGTATGGTGCGCCTGGCACCGCTCGGCCCAAAGCAGGGACCGCCGCACGGCGTTCCGCACGACCGCCGGGTCGCCGTCGGCCGGCGGGCACTCGTCCAGCACCATCGCGATGTCCGACCCGAGGTTCTGCTGGATGTCCACCGCGCGTTCCGGCGTCAGTTCGAGCGGCGAGCCGTCCAGGTGGCTCTTGAACGTCGCGCCGTGGTCGGTGATGGTCCGCTGCTCGGCCAGGCTGAACACCTGGTAACCGCCGGAGTCGGTGAGGATCGGGCCGGGCCAGTTCATGAACCGGTGCAACCCGCCCTGGTCGCGGATCAGTTCGTCGCCGGGCCGGAGCGCGAGGTGGTAGGTGTTGCCGAGGATGACCTGCGCGCCGGCGTCGCGGACCATCTCCGGCGTGAGGCCCTTCACGGTGGCCTGCGTGCCGACGGGCATGAACGCCGGCGTGCGGATGTCGCCGTGCGGGGTGGCGAGGACGCCCGCGCGGGCGGCGGCGTCGGTGGCGTCGAGGCGGAAGGCGAGGGTCATGCCGGGTATGGTACGCACTCGCGCGGAACGAAGCAGACTAACCACAGAGACACAGAGGCACAGAGAAGACAAGAGAGAGAATCCAGTCTTCAAGAACTCTCTTTCTCCTCTCCTGCTTCTCTGTGCCTCTGTGTCTCTGTGGTTAGTCAGCTTCTTCACCCTCTTCTCGAACGGTGCGGTTTGATCGCCGTCCGGTTGCGATTGCTCCCACCGGCGATTGTCGCCAGAATACCGCCCATGCGACGAGTCCCACTTGCCTGGTCCAACCTGACCCACGACCGCGTGCGGTTCGGCCTGTTCGTCCTCGGCATCGCCTTCGCCGTCATCCTCATGTTCGTCCAGCTCGGCTTCCGCAACGCCCTGCTGGACAGCAACACGCAACTGCACGACCACCTGCGGGCCGACCTCGTGATGGTGTCGCCGACCCGCCAGATGATGGCCATGAAGGAAGGCTTCCCCCGCCGCCGGCTGGCCCAGGCGCGGGCCGTCGCCGGCGTCCGCGAAGTCCACGCCCTGTACATCGAGAACGCGCTGGGGATGCTGCGGGACACCCACCCGGACCCGACCGACCGCGAGCCGACGCGGGGGATTCGCGTGATCGGCGTCGATCCCGCCGCGCGGCTGCTGGACTTCCCCGAACTCGACCCGGACGACCCCCGGTCGCTGGTGGGCGAGCTGCGCCGGCCGGGCGCGGCGCTGTTCGACCGCAAGAACAAACCCGACCCGACGGAAGCGGGCATCAGCTTGTACGGCCCGCTGGCACCGGGCGTCCAGACGGAACTGGCGGGCAAGCGGATCGCGTTCGCCGGCAGCTTCGACCTCGGCACCGACTTCACCTGCGACGGCACGCTGGTCCTGAGCGACGAGACGTTCGTGGACATCCTCCGCAAGCCGTTCACCTACGGGTCGGCGGAGGCGGAGACGGACGTGGGGCTGGTGCGGCTGGAACCGGGGGCCGACCCGGAGGCGGTGAAGGAGGCCATCCGACGCGCCGTCGCCACGGGCGAACCGGACCCGGACGTGCTGGTGTTCACGCGGGACGAGCTGCGGGACCGCGAGAAGGGGTTCTGGCTGACGAATACGCCCATCGGGTTCGCTTTCGGGTTCGGCCTGTTCATGGGGTTCGCGGTCGGGCTGGTCATCTGCTACCAAATCCTCTCCGGCGACGTGTCGGACCACCTGCCGGAGTACGCCACGCTGAAGGCGATGGGGTACGGCAACGGCTACCTGGCGCGGGTGGTGTTGCAGGAGTCGCTGATCCTGGCCGTGTTCGGCTATGCCTTCGGCGGGGCGGTGTCGTGGGGGGCGTATGAACTGCTGACGGCGACCACCGGACTGCCGCTGCGGCTGACGCTGGACCGCGCCGTCATGCTGTTCGTCGCCACGGTGCTGATGTGCTGCGCGTCCGGCCTGGTGGCCCTGGTGGGGTTGCTGAGAGCCGACCCGGCGGACGTGTTTTGAGTCCGGAAAAGGCGAACGGCGCGGCGTCAGCCCGCCTGTGATATGGGTGGATGCGGCACCGGCGGACTCACGTCGCGCCGTTCGCCGGGGTAGTTCGAGCGGCCGAGCGATATAATACCGCCATAAGCGCGACTTAGAGGTTTCCACCGTGATGCAACAGCCGGAATACGAGGAACTCATTGACTTGGTGGAGACGCTGGGCGAGAGCAACCTACGAGAGATCGGTTTGCTGGTGGAACAACGGCTGACGACATTGGTTCATCAACGGCTGGCGTCCGATGCCGAGCGAGTGGCTGCAAGTCGCGGTTTGGGCACGTTCGAGCGAATCAAGGCCCGCCGCGAGGCCACTGATGCCTCGCACGCGCGGTCGAACCGCGAGGCGCTGCTGGAACACGCCCGCATGGGCCGCGAGGTCTGCGAATCCCGCGACGGCAAGGTGATCTGGATCCCGCCGGCCGAGATCTTCGCGCGGTACGGGTTCGACGAGTTCGGCCGGCCGAAGCCGGACGCCGTCGGCAGCGATACGAAGTAAGGACGCCACCACGCCGCGAGGGGTCATGAAGACTGCCGTTCCGCCCGCCGGTCAGCCGCTCCTCCGCGTCCGCGGGGTGAACCACACGTTCGGCTCCGGCGACGCCAAGACCCAGGTGCTGTTCGACAACAACCTGGAAGTGATGCCGGGCGAACTGGTCATCATGTCCGGGCCGAGCGGGTCCGGGAAGACGACCATTCTCACGCTCATCGGCGGGCTGCGCGGGTTGCAGGACGGCCAGATCGACATCTGGGACGGCGGCCTCGGCGGGTATCGCTCCGTCCTCGGCCTGGACGAGGTGGGCCTCGTACAAGTCCGCCGGCTGATCGGCTTCATTTTCCAGCGGCACAACCTGTTCGACTCGTTGCAGGCGACGCAGAACGTGCGGATGGCGCAGCAACTCTTCGACGGCCGTTCACCGGACCCCGACGGCGACATCACGCGGCTGCTGACGTACCTCGGCCTCAGTCACCGGATGCAGTACAAACCGGCCGGGTTGAGCGGCGGTCAGCGGCAACGGGTGGCGGTGGCGCGGGCACTCGTGAACCGGCCGAAGTTGGTCCTCGCTGACGAGCCGACGGCCGCCTTGGATGCGAACTCCGGTCTCGCCGTTGTCACGCTCCTCCAGAACCTGGCCCGCGACCGCGACCCGGCGGAGTTGGAACGGCTGGTGAAGAAGGCCGGCGACGACCACGACGACGAGACCGGCCGGCTGACCGACGAGCAACTGACGCTCTTGAAGCAACTCACGGTGGAGAAGGGGACCACCAGCCTGATCGTCACCCACGACGCGCGGATCATGAACCGGGCCGACCGCATCGTTCACATGGAGCGCGGGCGGATCGTGTCGAACGTGGTGGTGGCCGAGCGGCTGTTCGTCACCGAGGGGCTGCGGCGGTGCGGGTTCTTCGCCGCCATCCTGCCGGAACAGCAGCAGAGCATCGCCGACGGCGTGTGCGTCGGGCTGCACCCGGACCTGCCGGTGCAGCCGCACCACTTGACGCGGGCCGTGTCGCCGGTCGAGGTGTACGAGGCCGGCGAGCCGATCCTGAAGCAGGGCGAGCCGGTGACGGAGAGCAGTAAGTTCTACCTGATCCGCCGGGGCCGGGTGCGGATCGACCGGGACGCCGGGTTCGGGTCGAAGACCGTCGCCGCCCTCGGCCCGCAGGACTTCTTCGGCGACCGCGCCCTGGTGACGAGCGAGCCGCGGAACGCCACCGTCATCGCCGACGAGCGGACGGAAGTGTACACCGTGGGCCGCGACGTGTTCCGCAAGTACGAGGCCATCAGCAAGCCGTTCATCGACCTCATCCGCGACGTGTACTCGACGAAGTGAGGTGGATGAAGAGAACGTTCAAGACGTTCGAGAAGAGGAACACGGATGACGCGGATGAAAGCAGGATCAAAGCCGGGATCGAACCAAGATTTTTTCTGATCCTCTTCATCCCTGCTTTGATCCGTGTCATCCGTGTTCCTCTTCTTGATTCGTCAGCCTCGATCACACCTCCACCGCGTCGAACAGAGTCCGTTCCACCACCTTCGGCACCGGCACGACCACGGCCTTGCCGCCGTCGGCGCTCAGCAACTTCCCCAACTCCTTCGCGTTCGTCACCGCTTGAATACCGACGCAGTTGTTGAAGATCACGACCGCTTCTTCCACTCCTCGCTCCGCCGCCCGCTGCAACCCGTCCGCCAGCCGGCGGAGCGTTTCCGGCGCGTAGTCGTGGTCGTACCGCTTCTCTCCCCCGGCGTACCAGTTCGCGGCGTTCTCCGTATGCAGCCGGGCATACAGCCTCGGCCCGACCACCCGCAACCCGCGCGGGTAGAGGGTCGGGATGTCCGGCACGCCGACCCCGACCAGGGTGAACTCGTTCTTCTCGATCCACGCCGGCACCGCCGGCACGTCCCACGACACATGCCGGAACTCGACGGCCAGCGGGAACGGCCGCAGCGCGTCACGGATGGTCACTAGCCAGTCGCGGTGTCCGGGGGAGTTGTGGAACGACTCCGCGACCTGCACGAGCAACCCCTGAAGCCGGCCCGTCTCGGCGACCGCTTCGGCGGCGGCACGGAAGGCCGGCAGGTCGGTCGTCTCGAACCCGTGGCTCGCGGACTGCGGCACCTTCAGCACGAATCGGAAGCCGGACGGCACCTTGCCGGCCATCTTCTTGGCTTGCGCGACCGTCGGCGGGCGGTGGAACGACGAGTTGATCTCCACGACCGGGAAATGCCGAGCGTAGTACGGCAATAGACCCGGCGACGCGGTGCCCTTCGGGTAGAACCCGCCGACCCACGCCGGGTAGGAGTAGCCGGCAGTCCCGATCCGGACGTTCATGACGCAGCTTCCCGAGGAGTGCTTTGCGATGGGAACGATACCCGATTCGAGGGGCGATCCGCGATGTCGGATGCGGGCTTTTCGGGCGAACCCCGGACATGACGGGTTTTGTTTCCGCGATGGCGGTGGCGAAAACACTCGGCTGTCGTCGGTGGTACTGGCGATTGGGATGGGGTCGTGGGCAGCACGAGCGCGGAATGGAAGGCGGCGGACGATCTGGCAGTGGTGAGTTGCTGTGGTACCGGAAGGGAGTGGCGGGTGGGAATGAAGTCGCCGGCGGACACTACTCCGCCGGCGGCTTCGATGGGGCGGGTGGCACCGGGTGAGGGTGCCGTCCGCAGTCGGGCTGGCGGGATTCGAACCCACGACCTCTTGACCCCCAGTCAAGCGCGCTAGCCAAGCTGCGCCACAGCCCGAGTCATTCGACACCGACCTTTTTACCGACCCGCACCGAGAAGACAAGGCGAGACGGCCACCGGGTTCGCACCGGGCGGCGGATTTTCCCTCCCCGCCGGCGACCCCGGCCCGAACGCACCTTCCCCCGACCACTGTACCGGCGTACCATGCGACGTGTGTCCGTTCCCCAAGGCCACCGGTCATGCTGCGCGAACTGAGCGTCCAGAACCTCGCCCTCATCGAAGACGTGCGGGTCGAACTGTCGCCCGGCTTCTGCGCCTGGACCGGCGAGACCGGGGCCGGCAAGTCGTTGCTGCTGGGGGCCATCGGCCTGCTGCTCGGCGAGCGGGGGTCGGCGGATCTGATCCGCGCCGGCCAGGAGGAACTCCGCGTCGTCGGCCGGTTCGACCTGACCCGCCCGGAGCAGAAGGCGGTGGCGGAAGACATCCTCCAGACGCCCATCCCCGACGACGAACTGATCCTGTCCCGCCGCCTCGCCCGCTCCGGCCGCAGTTCGGCGCTGGTGAACGAAACCCCCGTCGCCGTGGCCACCCTCCGCAAGCTCGGCGAGATGCTCGTCGATGTCCACGGCCAGCGCGAGAGCTACTCGCTCCTCCAGCCCGCGTACCAACTCGAACTGCTCGACGCCTTCGGCAAGCTGACCGACGTGCGGGCGAAGTACGTCGCCGCCGCCGAAGTCGTCCGCGAGTGCCGCCGGCAGCACCAGGAACTCACCACCCACCGCCAGACCCGCCAGCGGGAACTGGCCCTCATCCGCTTCGAGCGGGAGGAACTGGTCGCGGCGGCCTTGCTGCCGAACGAGTTGGATTCCATCCAGAAGGAGCGGGAACGGCTGCTGAACGCCCAGGAGCTGGCCGGGTTCAACGCCGGGGTCGCGGCGCAACTGGCCGACGACGAGGGGTGCGTGAGCGAGCGACTGGGCAAGCTCATCCGCCAGGCGCACCAGTGGGGGCGGTTCGACCCGCGCATCGAGGCGGTGGCCAAACGGCTGGACGCGCTGCGGCCGGAGGTGCAGGACATCGCCGAGACGTGCCGCGATTTGGCCGAGGCGTTCGAGGCCGACCCGGAACGGCTGGACGAAGTCGAGAAGCGCATCCAGCAGTTGAAGAAGCTGGAGGCGAAGTACGGCAAGACCACCGGCGACCTGATCGCGTACCGCGACTCGCTGGGGGAGAAGGAGACGCAACTTCAGCGGCAGGAAGACGACCTGTCGGGCATCGACGGGCGGCTGAAGAAGGCGTTCGCCGAGATGAAGGCGGCGGCGGCGGTGCTGAGCAAGGGGCGGGCGAAGGTGGCGAAGAAGCTGGCCGCCGAGGCGCAGAAGCACCTCGTCGATTTGCAGATGCCGCACGCCAAACTGGACGCCGTGCTGGAAGCCGTCGAACTCGGCACCGACCCGACGACGGGGGACGTGCCGGTGGCGGGGGCGGACCACCTGGAACTGATGCTGACGGCCAACCCCGGCGAACCGGCCCGCCCGCTGCGGAAGGTGGCCAGCGGCGGCGAGATGTCGCGGACCATGCTGGCGCTGAAGACCGTGCTGGCCGCGCACGACCCGGTGCGGACGCTGGTGGTGTTCGACGAGATCGACGCCAACGTCGGCGGCCGGCTGGGCGACGTGCTGGGCCAGAAGCTGGCGGCGCTGGGGGCGTCGCACCAGGTGCTGTGCGTCACGCACCTGCCGCAGGTGGCCAGCTACGCCGCGCGGCAGTGGACCATCCGCAAGGCGACCACCGGCAAGCGGACCAGCACCACCATCACCGAGTTGACGACGACGGCCGCGCGGGTGGAAGAACTGGCGCTCATGCTCCGCGGCGAGGCCCGCACCGAGACGACGACGAAGGAAGCCGCCGAGATGCTGACGGCCAGCCAGCGGTAGTGTTCTGCTCGCTCCGCGAGCGGTCTTGGCTTTGGCGGTGCAAGACCAAGACCGCTCGCGGAGCGAGCAGAA
>JAYUFU010000313.1:0-4724 GCA_043738505.1 Fimbriiglobus sp.
TGCTCTGCTCGCTCCGCGAGCGGTCTTGGCCTGAAATCGCAGACCCGCTCGCGGAGCGAGCAGAGCACTCACGCGATCCGCGGGAACAGCGGCTTCGGCTTGCCGTCGATGATGACGGCAGGGTTCACGCGCAGGTCGTCCGATTGGGCCGTCAGCGCCGCCGCGTCGGCGTACTTCACGTCGGCCCACGGCACCGGGAAGTTGAAGCTGGTGTAGATCGCCTCGGCACTTCGGGGGATGAACGGCTTCAGCAGGATCGCCGCGATGCGGAGTTGCTGCACGCCGTAGTAAAGAACGTGCCCCGCTTGTTGTTTATCGGTCTTCACCAGCTTCCACGGAGCCTGGGCTTCGAGACGTTTGTTAGTACCGGTCAGGAACCCGTCGAAAATCTTCTGCAAAGCCGCGCTGTACCTGCAACTCTCGACATCCTCTCGAACACGGTCTAGCCACTTCAAGAACTCTCCTTGGTTGTCGATCACGACACCATCGATGATGTCCTTCCCTAGAACGCTGTCGAAGTTCTTCGTGATGAGGGTGAGACAGCGACTGTACATGTTCCCCAAGTTGTTCGCGAGGTCCGTGTTGTAGACTTCCTCGAATCTCTGACCGCTGTAGTCACCGTCGCCTTGGTAGGCGCACTCACGCATGAAGAAGTAGCGGTACGCATCCACGCTGCTCTTGGCGATGATCTCCAACGGCTGGACGACGTTGCCCATGCTCTTGCCCATCTTCGTGCCGTCCACCGTCACGAACCCGTGGCTGAACACCTTGCGCGGCGCGTCCAGTCCGGCGGCCCACAGCATCGCCGGCCAGATGTGGCAGTGGAACCGCGTGATGTCCTTGCCGATGAAGTGGATGTCCGCCGGCCAGTTCTTCTGGAACAGCTCCTCGTCGTCGCCGTAGCCGATGCCGGTGACGTACGTCAGTAGCGCATCGAACCATACGAACGTGGTGAACTCCTCGTCGAACGGCAGCGGGATGCCCCACTCCTTGCCGTGCCTTGAGATGTTCAGGTCTTCTAACCCTTCGGCCTCGATGAACCCGATCATCTCGTTGCGGCGGCTGTCCGGCTGCACGAAGTCCGGGTTGTCCTTGAGGAAGGCGAGCAACCGATCCGCGAACGCGCTGAGTTTGAATTTGTAGCACGGCTCGGAACGCCGCACGAGCGGCCGCTTGTGGGCGGGGCATTCGCCGGCGTTCTCGGCGTGGAACTTCTCGCTCTTGAACTCCTCGCACCCGGCGCAGAACCAGCCCTCATACGCGCCCTTGTAGATGTGTCCGTTGTCGTACACCTTCTGGATAAACTTGCGGCAACACTGCTTGTGCCGCTCGTGGCTGGTCTGGATGAAGATGTCGTATGAAATGTCCAGCGCGTCCCACACCTCGCGGAACTGGCGGGCCATGTCGTCGCAGTACGCCTGCGGGTCGAGGCCGAGTTCCTTCGCCTTGTCCGCCACCTTCAGCGTGTTCTCGTCGTTGCCCATGAGGAACGTGACGGCGTACCCCTCCATCCGCCGGTAGCGGGCCTGCACGTCGGCCCCCAGCTTCTCGAACGCGGTGCCGATGTGCGGGCGGCTGTTCGGGTAGTCGATGGCGGTGGTCTGGAACCAGCGGGGCGCGGTCATGTCTGCTCCGGGCGTCGAACCGAGTGGCGAACCGTCTTTGTAGCGGACGCACCCGACCGGAGCGAGGTTCGGCCGGTGCCGCGCGAGTGGGAGGGTTCCGCGCGGCGAAGCGCCGCGTCGGAACTGCTGTCGATGCGGGGTGGGTTCGCCTCAAAAGTCGATGGCGAGGCGGGTGGCGAACCCGTGGATCAGGTTGTCGGCCGGCGGCGCGAACCCGCGGCGGGCCGACACGAAGTAGTTGAACTGCACCTTCGTGTTCGGGTTCAGGAACCAGTTCACCCCGGCCGTCACGTCGTGGACGCGGCCGCCGTTGATCCCCAGCGAGTTCAGGTCGAGGTAGCTGTACCGCGCGGCCAGTTGCCACGCGCCCCAGCCGGTGAACCCGGCCCGCGTCCAGTCCAGCGGCGACTTCGGCACGACGCGGGTGAACGTGCCCGCGTCCCGGTTGTACTCGCGGTGTTCGCCGGTCAGGAAGTAGTGGACCTCGGCGTAGGCCGACCAGAGGAAGGCGGTCCCCCGCGCCGGCCCGGGCGTGCCGTCGGCGGCCGCCGGCGCGGCCCCCTCCACCCAACTGGCGTACCCCTCGGCCTGGAACGACAGCGGGCCGTTCACCGCCACCAACTCCGGCACCAGGATCTGCTGGTGGGTGCCGAAGAAGAGGCCGGTGTCGGCCGTCGTCGGGGAGAACGAGCTGGGGCTGTTCCGCGCGTCGAACCGGGCGCGGAACCGGGCCTGGCCGTCGTCCAGCCCGCGGTCCGCGCCGCCGACGCCGACGTGGATCAACTGGCGGCCCCCGTCCTCGTACACCGGCAGGTACGTCACCCGCCCGTTCACCTCCACCTCCCCCCGGCCGACGTTCCACCCGAACGGGCTGCGGGTCGTCTTGAACACGCCGACGCCCCACGTCCCCCTCTTCTCGGCGTAAGTGTCGGACAGCGTGATCCCCGGCTCGAACCCGTTGTTGAACCCCTCCGCGAAGGCGTCGAACCCCGGCGACCGCTCCAGGAAGTTCAGGAACCGGCTGCTGGTCAGGTGCTCGAACGAGTACAGCGGCTTCTGGTTCCCCACCCGCAGGTTGCCGACCACCGGCAGGTCGCGGAACGTCACCCACATGTCGGTCGGGTAGGTGGCGTTGGTCAGCCGGTTGCTGCCCGGCGTGGCGAGGAACCCGTTGGCGAAGTCCACCTGCGTGTAGAACTCGATGTTCTTGTAGATGGTGCCGCCCACATCCAGGCGGACGCGACGGAACGACACCCCGTCCTCGAGCGGACTGGTGCCTGGGACCGCGCCGCGCACCGCCCGGCTGGTCAGGTACTGCACCTCGTCCACCTGCACCCGCCCGCCGACGAACAGCGAGAACTCCTTGTCCCGCGACTCGAACCGCAGGCCGTTCCGCCAGTAGTCGTTCAGCGGCGTGCCGTCCGCCCCCGGCTTGCCGGGCGGAGGCTTGGCGGGCGCGGGTTCGGTGCCCGCGACGGGTTCGACGCCCGCGACTTCCGCCGGCGGTGGCGGGACGGGATCGGGCGGCAGCGGCTGGGCGACGGCGATCCGCGGCGCGACCAGAAGCGCGAGGGCCGAGGCCAGCAGCCGGAGGCGGCGACGAGCGTGTGGAGAGGGCATGTCTGGGCACCGGAGTCGATGAATTCGGCGAGCGGATAGCGTGACGGCCGGATTGTCGCAAGGGCGACTCCGGGCGCGCCGCGATCCCGCACTCCGCGTTGACCGCGTTCCCCGGAACCGCGTACACTTCCCCCCTTCCCGCACCCGGATGGACCCGGCACCCATGACCGACGAACCCTCGCGCCCCGCCTCCGCCCTCAGCTGGTTGCCGCACCTGTGGCGAACCGTGCTGTTCCCCGGCGCGGCGGACACCCGCACCGGTGTCAGGCCGCTGTCACTGCTGCTCGTGCTGCTCCTGCCGGCGGTGCTGCTGTACCCGACCCGCGAGTTCTACCTGCTGGAACCGGACGAAGGCCGGTACGCGCAGATTCCCAAAGAGATGTTCGACGCCGGCGAGTGGGTGGTACCGACGCTGCAAGGCGAACCGTACCTCGACAAGCCGCCACTCATGTACTGGCTGGTGATGGCCAGCTACAAGACCTTCGGCGTGAATGAATCTGCCGCGCGATTGGTGCCCGCCATCTGCGTGCATCTGACGATCCTGGCCGTCTACCTCCTGGGCCGGCGGAGCATCGGCGAGCGGGCGGCGTTCTGGGCGGCGGCGGTGCTGACCGTGTCGCCGGGGTTCCTGGGCGTCGCGCGGCTGCTGCTGCTCGACGGGCTGCTCACGTTCTGCGTGACGACCTCCGTGCTGTGCGGGTTCGAGGCGGTGCGAAGCGGCAAACTCAAACTCGGCTGGTGGGTGGCGTCGGCGATCTTCTCCGGCCTCGGCTTCCTGACGAAGGGGCCGATCTCCGAAGTGCTGCTGTTCCCGCCGCTGCTGGCGTTCGCGTGGCTGAACGGCTCGGCGGCGCGCGTCGGGTGGAAGAAACTGCTGCTGTTCTTCGGCGTCGTGCTGGGTATTAACTTGCCTTGGTATATCGCGGTCTACATGCATCAGCCGGCGTTCCTGAAGCACTTCTTCTGGGAACACAACGTGCTCCGCTTCCTGCAACCGTTCGACCACCTGCAACCCATCTGGTACTACGCACCGATCCTGCTCGGCGGGCTGCTCCCCGGCACGCTATTGTTCTTCGCTTACTTCCGCAATTTGCTCGGCGAGCGGGCGGGTTCACCCCGGCCGTCCACATCCGCCGGCTTCTGGCTTCTCGCCGGCGGCTGGTGCGTGTTCTTCTTCTCGTGTTCCGGCAGCAAACTCCCCACGTACATCCTGCCCGCGTATCCGTTCCTGTGCCTGGCGCTCGGCGAGTTCATCGCCCGCACCCGCTGGAACGCGGCACCTTCGACTCGACTCGCCATCGGTGCGATGGCGTGCCTCGTGCTGCTCCTGCATCACGCCGCGGTGCCGTGGTACGCTCAAGAGCGGTCGCCGTTCGGCCGGCCCGAGGTCGTCGAAAGGTTTGTGAACGACAAGGAAACGGTCGTCGTCTGCTTCCCGCGGAACTGCGATTCGCTCGCGTTCTACTCCGGCCGCAGCGA
>JAYUFU010000314.1:0-4715 GCA_043738505.1 Fimbriiglobus sp.
GGGTACTGGTGGCACCGGCCGCCGCGCCGGTGGGACGGTCGTCACTGCCGCTGGATCACCACCGGTTGCAGCGCGCCGTCGGGGCGGAGTTCCCCGACGGGGCCGACCGGCGGCGGGGTGACGCCGCCCGGCGGCGGCCAGACGAACGGCTGGCTGCCGGACCCCGGCGGGCTGGGCAGCGTCGGCGGCAGGTTGCCCGGCATCGTCGGCAGACCGGGTTGCGGGCCGAACGCGGACGGCCGGATCGTCGGCATCGCCGGCTGGATCGGCTGACCGGGGGCCGGCCGCGCCCACGCTGCGGACGTGACCCGCGACCCGTTCGGCCCGGCCGTCGTGGTCGGCGGCACGAAGTTCCCCGCCTGCTGGATCGGCGGCGTGGTCGAGCCGCCCATCGACGACCCGCCACTCATCAGGAAGTCGTTCGGGGAGGGCACTCCGCGGGTGATGCCGGATTCCGTTGGCGCGGCGTACAACGGCCGGCCCGTCGCTTTGTCGATCACCGCCGGCGGGCCGCCGCGGTCCACGCTCACTTTCATCACCTGATGGAACAGGTCGGGCGACTTCAGGGCCGGGTTCGGCGTGTATCGCACTTGGATGGCGAGCTGGTCCACGTCGGTCCAGTCGGTCGGCCACGGGAACACGAACACGTAGTGCTTGCCGAACCGCTCGTCGTTCGCCACCAGCGACTTCAGCGTGACCGGGTCGATGTTCACCACCTCGTCCTTCCGCGCCGCCGCGCCGGGCGGTCGAAGCGTCGCGTCCGACACCATCAGCGTCAGTTGGCCGTCGGCGTCGGCCGGCTTGCGGTCCGTGCCGAGCAGGTACATCCGCCCGAGCAGAGCCTTCGTGGGCAGGCCGCTCCGGGTCGTGTCCGGCAGCTCCTGGAGGCCCGGCTCGACCATGCAGATGAGTTGGGCCGGCGGGGCGGGCTTGGTCAGCCCGACGGCGCGCATCATGTCGGCGCGGCTCTTGGCGGCGGACTGGCAGCCCGCCCCGCCCAGGGCGACGGCCGCGAGCGCGACCGTCAGCCCCAGGACTCCCCGCGTCCGGCCGAGCCGAACCGCCCCCGCGGTCAGCGTGTGTACGGGCCCCATTTCTCTCCCTCCTTGGAGGACGGCGGTTGGAAGATCGGCGCGGTGAATGCGTTCCCCGCCGGCAGCTGGCCCGCCACCCCGGCGGCGGACGGCGGCCGCGGGGCCGGCGGGTTCCACACGGCCGGGTTCAGTCCCGACTGCGGGTTGGCGGCCGGCGTGCCCCCCGGCACGTTCGCCGGCGGCAGCGGCGGGATCGACACGCCGCCGGGCGCGGCCGGCCCCTGCGGCAGCGGGATGTACTGCTGCGTCATCGGGATGTACTGCGGCGGCAGGGCCACCGGCTGGCCCGGCGGCGTCGCCTGCACCGGCGGCGCGCCCGGCAGGTACTGGCCGAGGTTGTTCAGCGGCGACTGGTACTGCGGCGGGTGCGCCCACGTCGATTGGCTCGGCGGGGTGGCCGGCTGCCGCAGCACGTCCAGCCCGTGCCCGTGCACGCTCTGCACGTCGTTGAAGCTCCAGCTCAGCTTCCGCGCCTCCTCCGCCACGATCCGCTTCATGTCCGCGTCGCTGCGGACGATGTGCGGGGTCATGATGAAGATCAGCTCCCGCCGCTCCTGCTGCTGGGTGCGGTAGCGGAACGCCGCCCCCAGCCACGGGATGTCGCCCAGCCACGGGATCTTGTTCTCCACCTTCTGGTCCCGCTTCGAGATCAGCCCGCCCAGCACGATCGTCTCGCCGTCCCCGGCCTGCACCGTCGTCTCCACCGCCTGGCTGTCGATGGGCACGGCGAAGATGCCGTTGCCGAGCGAGATGTTGGACGAGCTGGGGGACGTGATGGACGGCTCCACCCGCATCAGCACCCGCCCGTCCGGGCTGATCCGCGGCGTCACCCGCAGCACCACCCCGGTGGGGATGTACTCGATCCCCTGCTGGGTCGCCCCGGTGCCGGTCAGCGTCGTCCCGGTCAACCGCGGGAACTGCTGGCCGACCTGGAAGAACCCCGTCTGGTTGTCGGTCAGCATCAGTTGCGGGCGGCTCAGCACGTCCACCCGGCCCTGCGACTTGAGCGCCCGGATGAGCAGGTTGAACGTGTCCGACGCGGCGCTCAGCACGAACCCGCCGACGCCCGAACTGCCCGTCCGCCCGACGCCCAGGTTTTGCAGCCCCTGGAACCCGACCGAGTCCTGCTTGTACAGGTTCGCGTTGGTCGGCGCGGCGGTGGTGTTGAAGTTGTACCCCGGCACGCCGGGGCTGGTGGCGGTGGTGCCGCGGGCGAACAGGATGTTCGACTGGAGGCCGATCTCGACCCCGAAGTCCTCGCCGTTGTTCAGCCGCACCTCGGCCACCAGCACCTGCACGAACACCTGCGGCGGGGCCATGTCCACCCGCTCGATCAACTGCTTGATGAGCGGGTACAGCTGCGGCGGCGCGCTGATGAGGATGCTGTTGCTGATCGGCTCCGGCGTCAGGATGAACTGCCGGCCGAACGTCTGCACGGTGGTCGTCGTGCTCTGGTACAGGGCCGTGTTCACCAGGTTCGACTGCCGCGACAGGAAGTCGTTCAGCGCCGTCACCACGTCCGACGCCGCCTGGTTCCGCAGCTTGTACACGTCGTTCACCAGCTGCGGCGTCTCGGCGTCCTCCAGCTTCGTCACCACCGCCCGGATCAGGTCCAGGTCGTTCTGGCTGCCGGCCACGATGAGCGTGTTCGTCCGCGCGTCGGCCGTCAGCCGCAGGTCGAGCAGGTTGGCCCCGTCGGACGGGGTGCCGGTGAGCGTCAGCAGCGGCCGGTTGATGCCCTGGGTGGTGGCCGCGCCGCCCCCGCCGGGGACGGCCCCGCCGCCGCCCGCCGCCGTGGCGCTGCGGAACAGGTTGATGAGCAGCGTCTGCACGGCCGTGGCGTCGGCCTTCTTCAGCTGGAACACGTTGACGTAGGCCTTGGCCGCCGACGGCGAGTCCAGCTCCTTGATGAGGGCCTCGATCAGGGCCATCGTCTTCCGCGGCGCGGACACGACGATGCCGTTGATCCGCGGGTCGGACGTCAGGTGCACGTCCTCCATCATGCCCGTCTCGAGTTCGGTGCCGTCCTTGCTGGCGAACCGCAGGCCGACCGTCTTCGTCTGGAGGCCGGTGTTGAAGCCGGTCAGGGTGGCGGTCGCCGCCCCCGCGCCGCCCCCGCCCGCCCCGCCCGCGCCCGTGGTGGGCGCGCCGCCTTGCCCGGCCGCCCCGGCCGCGCCGCCGGCCCCTCCGGCCCCGCTTTGCGCCGTGGCCGGCAGCGGGATGTACGAGCGGGCCTGCTCCGGGTTGTACGCGGCCACCGTCAGCGTCTGGTACAGGACGCCGACCATCTCGTCGGACAGGGCGTTCCTCAGGCGGAACACCTTCAGGTCGTTCTCGGCCAGGGAGGTCTTGGTGTCGAAGAACTCGATCAGCGCGGCGATGTCCTTCTGGTCGGCCGGGGCCGCCTGGACGATCACCGAGTTGCTGGTGATGTCGAACGTCACCCGAATCTGGTTGCTGTTCAGCGGCTCGCTGGCGTACCGCTGGTTGTAGAAGTTGGCCACCTGCTGCGCGACGATCCGCGCGCTGTTCTTCTTCAGCTGGTACGCCACCGGCTTGGACTGCACGCCGTTCGGCACGTCGAACAGCTTGATCTGCTTGACGATGTCGTCCTTGCGGGCCTCCGGGACGCCGAGCAGGATGGCGTTGAACCGCGGCAGGGCGAACAGCAGGATGGCCCCCTGCTGCTGGTTCTGCTGCTGGCCGAAGCCCCCCCCCTGCGCGAGTTGCGGGAAGGTGGTCGCCGACACGCCCACCTGGAGCCGGGCGAACACCGCGCTCACCTCGTTCACCACCACCGTGGCGTCCTGGTGTTCCATCGGGACGATGGTCAGGGACACCCGCGAGTTCTTGCCCACGTCCTTGGCCAGGAACTCGATCAGGGCTTTGATGATCGCCAGCTCTTCCTTGTTCTTGACGCGGACGATGATCGCGCCGAGGCCGTCGAACGCGATGATCGAGGTGTCCGTGCTGAGGCCGGGGGACGCGCCGACCGGAAGGCCGGGGATCGGCGGCTGCATCGGCTGGGCCACCGGCGGTTGCATCGGCTGCAACTGGGCCTGCACGAGCAGCGGTCGGGTATCGACCGGTTCGCGGTACTGGGCCGGGACGACGCCGGTGCCGAGGGTCGGCACCGGTTGGGGCCGGGACGCGGTGTCGTCCGCGTCGGGGTCGTAGAGGGTCGAGGTCGTGGTCAGGGCCGAAGGGACATCCATGTCCCGGTATTCAAAAAAATCGCGCCCTCCACCACCGTCCCGAAAACTCGTCTCGGCCATCCGGCCGCCGGGCCGCCGGGTGCCCCCGGCCCCGCCGCCGCCCATGCCACCCCCGCCGCCGCCGGGCCGGGCACCGCCACCGCCCTGGCCACCGCCGCCGAACCCACCTTGGCCACCGCCGAAGCCGCCCTGGCCACCACCGAAGCCGCCCTGACCGCCGCCGAACCCACCTTGACCCCCACCGAACCCACCCTGGCCACCGCCGAACCCGCCTTGGCCGCCGCCGAACCCGCCTTGGCCGCCGCCGAACCCGCCTTGACCCCCACGGCCACCGCCGCCGAACCCACCCTGGCCGCCGCCGCCGAACCCGCCACCCCGGTTCTGCGGGGTGATGGTGTCGCGGCCG
>JAYUFU010000315.1:0-4707 GCA_043738505.1 Fimbriiglobus sp.
TCGTCGTCGCCGACGCTCGACACCATGACCGCGTGGTGGCCGAGGTTGTGGCAGTGGTGGGCGAAGTTGAACGGCGCGCCGCCGGCCACCGTGCGGCCGGCGGGGTACACGTCCCACAGCAGTTCGCCGATTCCGACGACGAGTGACGGCATGGGGGCACCGGAGAGTAGGTTGCCCTCAGCTTACTCGCCCGCGTCGCTTTCGCACCACCGTCGCGCCGGCAAGACCGATCCCGGCCAGCAGCAGCGTCGCCGGCTCCGGCGTTGGTGCGGGGCCGTTCGCGGTCTGCACGGGGTCCACCGTCGGCGGGAGCGGATCGGCCGGCAGCGGATCGAGGACCGGCTGGTTCGCCGACCCGAACCCCAGCACCCACCAGCCGCCGAAAGGGATCGCCAGGGTCGCCCCGCCGACGAGGCCGCCGTCCGCGTCGCTGACCGTGTACGACAGGGAACCGGCCTTGCCACCCTCCGGCGGCTGGAGAGCGACCGACAGCAGCGGCACGGGACCGGTCGGCGAACCGGTGGGCAGGCTGCCGAAGCCGAGACTGGGGTACAGCGTCAGCGCTTCGGTGGAGAGGTTGCCGCCGCCGAGGACCGCGCCGCCGGTTAGCGACAGAATGGACGGGTTCGCCGGGGAAATGTCGGCCACCGGCAGCGGGTCGCCCGAGATCAGGTTCGTGACCGTCGCCGCACCGGGGTTCGCCCCCAGCACGTTGAACTGCGCCAGCGCGAGGACCGCCGGGTCGGTGGACAGGTGGTGGAACGAGAACGCCACGCTGGACAGCCCGCCGTCCTTCGGCCCGGTGGCGAAGAACGTGGTCAAGCCCTGGGCGGACGTGGGGGCCGCGAGGCCGATGGCGACAAGCAGGGCGAGGATCCGACGGGACATGGGGACACTCCGATCCGTGGAGGGGCCGACGCCGAAAGGCGGCGCGGCGAGGACGGCCGGACGCTACCACGCGCCCCGTCGGCGGCGGAAGGGCAAATCGGGAAGGGTGGGCAACCCAGGGCCATTCCGTTATTCGTCTTGGCGGGCCGGGCGGTGTCGGGTTTGCAACTCCCTTGGTGCCCCGCACGGACGCCCCCACCCCGTTCGACGAACTGGCCACCGTCCCCGACCCGCGCAGCCGGCACGGCCAGCGGCACCCGCTGTCCGCCATCCTGGGCATGGTCGCCCTGGCCATGCCGACGGGCCGCACCCGCCTGGCCGGCATCGCCCGCTTCGGACGCCAGCACGGCTCCGCCCTGGCCGCCGCCGCCGGAGCGGGTTGCGACGACGGTGGACGAGGGGCACGGACGGGGGGAAGTGCGGACGCTGTGGACCACGTCCGTCCTCACCGCCGGGTCGAAGTGGCCGGGGCTGAAACAAGGGATCGAATGGCGGCGCGAGCGGCGGGTGAAGGGGACGGTCGAGGTGGAGGTGTCGTACGCCATCACCAGCCTGTCCCCCGACGAGGCGGGAACGGAACGCCTGCGGGCGTTCGTGCGGGACCACGGGGCGATCGAGAACCAACTGCACGACGTGCGGGACGTGACGCTCGGCGAGGACGCCTGCCGGGTGCGGACGGGCCACGCCCCGCAGGTGCTGGCGGCGTTGCGGAATGCCGCCGTTCACCGGCTCGCGGGCGTGCCGGCGGACCGCCACCCGGCCGCCCTCGAACACCTGCAAGCGAACCCCGACCGGGCCGAAGCACTCCTCGGCGTCCCGCAACCCGATAACGGAATGGCCCTGGCCAGCAAGCTCCTTGGCAACTCGGCCGAAATCACATCTGCATCCCAACTTAGGTGCCAACATCAATTGCTACACCCGTTCTGTCGTACTGACTACCGAATCGCCCATCCCGCCCCGGCGAACGCCCTCAACTCCGTTCGCCCGGACAACCGATACCACCCAGAGGTCCAACAGGTGCGGTGCTTCTTGCTGGCATCGCAGCGAGGTCGGCCCTGGTATGGTGTTTTTAACGAGTTCCGCAAGTTGCTCGTGTGGATCCCTCGGTCGGTGAGTTCGATGGCCCTCGGGCACCCGATGCCGTGGGCGAGCAGGAACCCCGGCCGAGCCTTCCGTTGCCCACCCCGAACAGTTGCCCGACCCTCGAGGCCGCATCGGCCGGGATGGGGAGCGGCGGAGCGGAATCCCGTACCGGAGTGTTCCCATGACCCCCACCCCCGCCCGGTTCGTCGGCATCGACGTGTCCAAGGACACCCTCGACGTGCACGTCCGACCCGACGGCACCGCCCGCCAGTTCCCCAACACCGACGACGGCTGCCAGGCCCTCGCCGACTGGCTCGCCCCCCTCGCCCCCACCCGCATCGTCCTCGAGGCGACCGGCGGGTACGAGGCCAACGCCGTCGCCCATCGGTCCCTCGCCGGCCTCTTGCTCGGCGTGGCCGACCCGCGACGGGTGCGGGACTTCGCCAAGGCCCTCGGCCGCCGCGCCAAGACGGATGCGATCGACGCCGCCGTGCCGGCCGAGTTCGCCGACAAGGTGTGCCCCCGGTTCGTCCGCTGCCCACCGCCGAAGCCCGGAAATGGCAGGCGATTCTCGCCCGCCGCCGGCAGCGGATCGGCCTGCGGACGATGGAGTCGAACCGGCTCCAGACGGCCGCGGATGACTCCGTCCGGCGGAGTCACCAGGCGGTGCTACGGACGCTCGAGCGGCAGATCGGCAAGGCGGATCGGGAACTCGACACGGCGATCCGCGACTGCCCGGTGTGGGCGGCCAGGGACGAGCTGCTCCAGTCGATCCCCGGCATCGGCCCGGTGGTCAGTCGCACGCTGCTGGCCGACCTGCCGGAGTTGGGCACGATGAGCCGCGAGCAGGCGGCGGCGCTGGTCGGGGTGGCCCCGAGGAACCACGACAGCGGGCGGCAGCGGGGCAAGCGGTCCATCAGCGGCGGGCGGGTGGCGGTGCGGAGCGTGTTGTACCTGGCCGCGCACGCGGCGAAGCAGGGGAACGCGCTGGTGCGGGCGTTCGCGGATCGCCTGGCGGCGGCCGGGAAGGCTCCGAAGGTGATCCGCATCGCGGTCGCGAGGAAGCTGCTCGTGATCGCCAACGCCGTCCTCCGAACGGGACAGCCGTTCGGGAAAATCGAAGCCGAAATCGCTTGACCGCCGCCACAGTTGCTCACCCGGCCGGCTTCGCCGTCCACCCTCTCCCCAGTTCCCGCGCCAGCGCGGAACGTCCGAGGGAGAGGGCCGGGGGCGAGGGCGAAAGCCCGTGGACGCCAGATCGCGTTGACGGATTCGATTCCCGGTTCCGGGGTGGCAGGATGCCGTACCAGGTGACGCTCGACACGTTCCACGGCCCGCTCGACCTGCTCCTCTACCTCGTGAAGCGGGACGAGGTGGACGTTCTCGACATCCCCGTCGCCCGCATGACCGCGCAGTTCCTCGACTACCTCCGGGTGGTGAAGGAGCTGGACGTGGAGGCGGCCGGCGACTTCCTGGTGATGGCCGCCACGCTCATGGTCCTCAAGAGCCGGCTACTGGTGCCGGTGTCGGACAAGGGCGGGAAGGCCGACGACGAACCGGATCCCCGCCGGGAGTTGGTGAAGCAGCTCCTCGAATACCGCCGGTACAAGGACGCGGCGCAGAAGCTGGAAGAGGCGGCGGAGGCGCACGCGACGAAGGTGGCCCGCACCCCGGAGGAGCCGAGCGCCCCCGGCGGGCCGGCGGCGGTGCGGGCGGTGGAACTGTGGGACTTGGTGGCGGCGTTCGCCCGGCTGGTCCGCGAGACGCAGGCGGCGCACCCGCAGACGGTCATCACCGACGACACCCCGCAGCAGGTGTACGAGGACTTGCTCCGCGACCGCCTGCGGGCCGGCGGTCGGCAGCGGTTCCAGGACGTGTTCCCGCCGCCGTTCCACCGCGCCCGGCTGATCGGCCTGTTCCTGGCGGTGCTGGAACTGATCCGCCGGTTCGAGGTCGCCGTCGAGCAGCCCGACCCGTTCGGCGACATCTGGCTGAGCCTGCTGCCGGCGGGCGTCGCGGAACCGCCGACTCCGCCGGCCTGAGAGAACCACCCGCCGTCGCGCATCTCCGATCGCGACTGGTCACTCCAATCCGACGGCGTTGCGGGCCTCGCGGCGGCGGTCGGCCGGGGGCAGCTTGGCGTCCACCGCCAGCCACGCCGCTTGCGCTTCCGCAGCCGCCTTGTCGGCGGGCAGCGCCCCGGCGGCCGTCTTCCGCACGGCGGCGGCCAGGATCGCTTCCCGCTCGGCGTGATCCGGCGTCCGCAGCGGGTAGACCGGCTCGCGGAGTTGCACGTCGGCGAAGGCCCCCACCGCCATGCCCACCGCCTCCGTCGGCATCGATGTCGGCCGCGCCCACCTGGACGTCTGCGTCCTCCCCGCCGACCTCGCCCGCCGCTTGCCCGACACCCCGGCCGGACACCGCCAACGGGTCGCCGCCCTCCTCCCCCTCGCCGGCTCCCCGTCGGACATCCGGGCCGTCGTCGAGTCCACCGGCGGCCTCGAACTGGCCCGCGCCCGCGAGGAGGCCGGGTTCGAGATCGCCGTCGTCAAGCCCGAGCGGGTCCGCGACTTCGCCCAGGCGCGGGGCCGGCCGGCCGAGACGGACGCCCTCGACGCCCGCACCCCGGCCGAGTTCGCCCGCGCCATCACCCCGCTCCCGGCCGAGGAATTGCGGCACGTCCGCGACCTCCTCGGCCGCCGCGCGCCGCTCGTCGAGATGCGGACGATGGACTCC
>JAYUFU010000316.1:0-4687 GCA_043738505.1 Fimbriiglobus sp.
GCCCCCCTCCCGGTTGCTCCGCAACCGACCTCCCCCCAGCGGGGAGAGGTGGGGCGCGGTTCGTCATTCCGCCAAGGTTTTCCAGGCGTTGCCAAACCCCAGGAGGGGCGGGGTTACTCCGCGGCGGGATTCGCCAGCCACTCGTCGTACAGCGTCCGGGCGCGGGCCTTCAATCGCTTGGCGTTCGGCTTCCGCGCGGCGAGCGTGCCAGCGCCGTCTGCGGTTCGGGTTCTCACCAGCCAGTCGAGCGCGTCCGCCGAGATGGCACTCGGCGTGTGGCCGAGGGCGGTCTTTGCGCGGTCGGACTCGAACGCGGCGAGGAGGGCCGGAATCGCCCCTGGGCTGCCAATCCCGCCGAGGGAATGAGCGGCCTCGGCGCGGATTTCGACATCCGAGTGCGTCGCCAGAAGCCGGGCCAGCGGTTCCACCGCGGCTTCCGCCCCGGCACGGTTCAGCAATCCGACCGCATGGGCACCCACCCCCGATTCGGGGTCGTTCGCCATCGGCAGGATGTCCGGGATGGTGGCGTCCCCGAACAGCGTCACGAGCAACTCGCAGCCGTTGCACCGGTGTTCGGGGTCGGTGTGCTTCATCGCGTCCAGAAGCGCGGCGCGGGATTGAACGGGCGGGATGGCCGTCAAATCGTCGATCAACGTCATCTTCAGCGGGAACTGACGGAAGCCCAACTCGGCCAACTCGGCGAGCGTCTGATCGAGGTGCCGGCGGAGGGTATCGATGTCCCGAAGCCGTTCCGCCCGCGTTCCGGCAGCGTCGCGCAGGATGTTCATCTCCGCCACGCGAACCGTCCAGCAGAACACCGCACACCGGTCGTGGTGCGTCGGGCGTTCGAGCATCAAGCAGTGGAAGTAGTTTGGGAACTTCCAACACGCGGCTCGTTGGAGTTGCCCGTTCCAGGACGGGCGTTCCAATACGCCGAGGTTCTGGCACGGTTCGCCGGCGAGAAGCGCGCTCAGTTCCGCGACGTACTCGTCGAAACAGGTTTCGATTCCGCCGCCGTATTCGAGCGTCTGGTGAAGCAGCTCCGGACTCGTCGTCCAATGGAACTGCTTGGCCAGGGTCACCAGGATTTGAAGCCGCACGGGTGTTCCCTCGCGAGGGGTTCGCCGCGACCAATTTTCCGACCTCATTCCCCCGGCGCGGGCGGTCTGTTATCGTATCGACACCGCCCTTCTCTCGCTCTCCCCGTGAGACCCCCATGCTCGCCGCTCCCGTCTCCCGCCGGTCGTTCCTCGGTTCCGGCCTCGCCGGCGGCGCGCTGCTGGCGTTGCCCGCCGCGCTGTACCGCTCCGCCCTGCTCGCCGCCGACCCGCCGTCGGAGCGCGTCCGCATCGGCTGTATCGGCGTGGGTGGCCAAGGCACTGCGAACATGCGGAAGTTCCTGAAGTCCGTCACCTCCGTCTGCGATGTCGATGCCAAGCACTTGGCGACGGCCGCCGGCGAGATCGAGAAGGGCGGCAAGAAGCCGGCGACGTTCGCCGACTACCGCAAGCTGCTGGAGTCCAAGGAGGTGGACGCGGTGTGCATCACCATGCCCGACCACTGGCACGCGCTCATGACCGTCCACGCCTGCCAGGCCGGCAAGGACGTGTACGTCGAGAAGCCGCTGTCGCTGACCGTGGCCGAGGGCCGCACGATGGTGGCCGCCGCGCGGAAGCACAAGCGGATGGTGCAGACCGGCAGCCAGCAGCGGAGCGACGCGCGGTTCCGGCAGGCGTGCGAGCTGGTCCGCAACGGCTTCCTCGGCAAGGTCAAGACGGTGCTGGTCGGGCTGCCGAAGCCGAACTGGACCGCCAAGGCGACCGCGCCGGCCCCGGACGCCGCGCCGCCGGCCGAACTGGACTTCGACCTGTGGCTCGGGCCGGCCCCCGACCGCAAGTACAACGTCCACCGCGTCCACTACCTGTTCCGCTTCTTCTGGGACTACAGCGGCGGCCAGCAGACGAACTTCGGCGCGCACCACCTGGACATCACCCAGTGGGCGCTAGGCATGGACGACAGCGGCCCGACGGCCGTCGAGGGCACCGCCAAGTTCCACCCGAAGGGCTGGTACGAGACGCCGGACACGACCGACATCACCTACACCTACGCCGGCGGCGTGGTGGTGAAGTGCGGCCAGGGGCACCGGGGCGGCTGCACCTTCGAGGGCGAGAAGGGGACGCTGTTCGTGGACCGCGGCAAGATCGAGGTGACGGTGGACGGCGAGAAGCTGGACGCGGCGAAGCTCGGCAGCGGCGGGGACGTGAAGCTGACCGCGTCCGGGAACCACCACCAGAACTGGCTGGACAGCGTCAAGAGCCGCCAGTTGCCCATCGCCGACGTGGAGATCGGCCACCGCTCGGCGACGGTCTGCCACCTCGGCAACATCGCCGTCCGCACCGGCAAGAAGCTGACCTGGGATCCGAAGGCGGAAACCTTCGTCGGCGACGCCGACGCGGCGAAACTGCTGACGAAAGAGTACCGCAAGCCGTGGTCGCTGGGGTGATTTCCCCCGCTCCCTGCGGTCGCGGCGACAAAAACCTTGTCGTCGCCGCGACCGCAGGGAGCGTGCGGAAACCGGTCACTTCACCAACTCCAGCACGTCCCACAGCGACGGGTCGTCGGCGAACGGGAACTCGGCGTTCACGCCCAAGTATTGGTCGCCGAGTTCGCGGTCGCGGAGGTGGTAGTAGACGCCGAGTCGCGGGTGCTGCTCGGGATCCCAGCCGGTCAGCACGGCCGCCGGCAGGAACGCCTCGATGCGATACCCGCCCTTCGGGAAATGGCAGCGAAACGGCACGTCGGCGGCGCTGACCAGTGGCGCGTCCTGCAAGGCCCGGTTGATCTTCGACTGCGCGAACGCCGGCTCCTCCTTGTCCGATCCCCCGCCGGCCGGCAGGAAGTGGAACTGGTGGCACGTCCGTCCGGCCCGGTGGCTGGTGCGGCTGTCGCGGGTGTCTAGCCACAGCGTCAGCCCGTCCGACGCCTTCGGCTTGTCCGCGTCCCCTTCCGCTGACTGCTTCTTGCCGGTCACAGTCAGTTGCACGGCGATGCCGAAGTCGTTCCATGCCAACCGCACGTCGGCGTGACTGTTGGCCTCATCCAACTCGGCGAGGTTCCGCAGGACGGCCGCGTCCGGCAGGTCGAACAGCGCATCCGCGTCCGGGTCGGCGGGGATGCCCTTCACGAACGGGCACGGGTGCGCCAGGCGGATGAGGAACCGGTGCGGCACGACGGCGGGCATGGCGTTACTCGTCGGTGATTTCGATCAGCAACTTCGGGCCGCTCAACAGGATGCTGTAGGCGTTCAGAACGTCTCGGCCCAACAGGATGTTCTCCTCGCCGTCCGAGGCGGCGACATTCACCGCGATCGGCGGGAAGTCCTGGATGGCGATGACGGCGCGGTAGATCGGCAGGGTGATGACATCGCCGCCGCCCACCTCGAACCGCAGCCATCGGAATGCCGTCAGTCGCAACTCATCGACAATGGATTGTGGTAGAATGGTGCGATCCGCGCCGCTGTCCACCAGGGCGAGTTCGTCCGCCACGGTCGTCCCGTCGGTCGGCGAAATCACCGACACGGGTAGGCACGGTGCGGGCATCCGGGTCTTGGCGTAGGTGTACACGACCTTCATCGTCCGGCTCGCACGGCACGGATGGAAGGCAACCGCTCCGGCGGTTGCGGCTGGTCGGTGACGAAACAGTCCAGAGGGAACGCGCCGGGGTGGGTTTTCTCGGCGGCGGTCAGGACACCGACGGACGAGTTGCCCACCGCGATGACCTGGCCGTCGTGGATGGCGACGTACTTGCCGGCATGCGCCGCCATCAGTTCGGGCAGCATCGCCTCGAAGGCGTCGTGTTCGCGAGCCAACTTCGGGTGCGTCGGCCGCGGCGGGAAGCCGAGCCGCGGTTCCGGAGTTACCGCCGACACGGTGACGCGAACCCGCCCGGTCGGGGTGTCCGGCGGCAGTGTCAGGTGGAGTTCCCGGCTTTCGGGAACTTCCAGTTCGAGTTCGAGTTCGAGTGTCATGGCGATTTCCCTCGGATCCTGGCGCGGGGTGGACCGGTCATAGGCCGGTTTCCAACCGCCGGTTCGGGCCGTCGATTGCGAACGTGATCGGCGGTGCCGCGCGGCCAACCAGTGTGTCGTTCAGCATTTTTTGAATGGAATCGGGTTCCCTTCGAGCATGATCTGGTAGGGTTTGCGCCGGAGTGAAGGTATCCACACAACTCGTTCCGGCTCGTCCGTGACCAGCCGCACGAGGATCGGCCGGTATCCGTGGTCGGTATACGCCTGCTTGGCCACCGCAATCTTTTCCGCCCCACGACCGACCACTTGCCCGCCGAAGACGGCGACGTATTGCCCGCGTGCGTGGTCAACAACTCCGGCAACAAGCGGGCGAAGGCTCGCTCCTCGTCGGCGAGCGGGTTCGGCGGCGCGACCGGTGCCCAGGTGTCGAACGCCGGCAGCTCCATCGTGACGATGCCGTCCATCGCCGTTCTCCAGGTGACGACTTCGCTCCCATCATATCCGCCCCTGCTTTCCTAGAACATCCCGGCCTACCGGCACGGATGTGCCACTGGAAGTGGGCAGTCAGGCGGCGAGGGGGTTCCAGTACTCGGCCCACTCGGGGGTGTCGGACAGGGCCGTTCGACGAGCGGCCCCACACCACCGACCCGCCACCGCGCC
>JAYUFU010000317.1:0-4677 GCA_043738505.1 Fimbriiglobus sp.
CCGGCTCACGTCCGCACGTGCACCACGGTGCCGTAGGGCGGGGCGAAGTTCGGGTCGCCGTCCACCAGGCCCCACAGCACGGCGTAAGGCGGCTCGTCCGTCAGGTAGTCGATGTACCCGTCGGTCAGCACCAGCACCGCCGCCACCTCCGGGTCTTCCAGCAGGCCGGCCATCGCCGGCCCCATGTCCGACCCGCCGTAGCCGACCACGCGGTACTGGTCCAGCCGCGCCGGGTCGAGCCACTCGTCCGCCGTGACGCCCACGTCGCATTGCAGGATGTGAATGTCGGTGCAGCCGGCCGCGTCGCAGAACGAGCCGAGCAACCCCAGCAGGCGCGGCAGCGTGTCCACCATCGACCCGCTCGTGTCCAGGACGACGTGCAGCGTCCACCCGTCGCGCTTGCGGCCGGGCAGGATCAGGTCGTCGCCCCCGCCGTTCCGCCGGGAGGCGCGGGCGTAGCTGCGCGGGCCGGGCTGCACGGCGTCCAGCCAGTGCTGGAGGGCGAGCTGCCACGGCGGCTCGTAGGCGGTACGGACGGCGTCGAGGAACGCCTCGCTCGCACCGTCGTCGTCGCCGCTTCCCTGGCCGCTGCTCGGCGCGCCGGTGTTCGGCAGCCGGCCGCGAATCTCGTGCAGGTTGGCGGCCCGCACCGCCTCCCGCTTGACCTGCGCTTTCCGCCGCGCGCGTTCGGCGTTGGACTCGTGCGGCTCCAACTGCCGCTCGTCGTCCTCGGAGATCATGTCCCCGTCGCAGTCCCGGTCCTGCTCTTGCTCGGCCTCGGCCGGCTCCGGTTCGGGCGGCACCAGTCCGGCCTTCTCCATCTCCTCTTGCAGCTTGGATTTCCCGGCCTTCGACCGGCCCCGTCCCGACTGCCGGCGGACGGTCCAGCACGAGTCGCCGGACGACACCGAGCCGTTCTGGAGGTCGGCGAGGATCGCCTCGAACGACCGCCGCCGCGCGCCGGGCATGTCCAGCCCGCCGAGGGGCACGTCGCGGCCGAGTTCCTCGCGGAGGATGTCGTTGATGACGAAGTCGTGGGCGATGTTGGCCAGTTGCGGGTCGGCGTTCCCGTTCCGGCCGAACGAATCCAGGGCGAGGCGCAGCAACTCGTGCGCGAGGACGAACACCAGGTCGCCCATCGGGGCCTCGGCGAACACCTTCGGGTGAACGGCGAGCAGCCCGGACTCGCCGATCGCCGCGACGGGGTAGAGCCGGGTCGCCCGCACCCGCACGGCGTGGGCCAGCCCGCTCAGGTGCGGCAGGTTGGCGCACACCAGCTTCAGCCCCTTCAGCGCCCGCTCGACGGCCAGTTGGTCCTGCGACTTGGCGGCGACGGGCGTCATGGAGAGCCTCGAATGCGGACGGCCGGGTGTCGCTTTCTACCGCGAACTCCCTCTACTTCTTCCCCGTCGCGGCGGACACGTCCCACACCAGGGCTGCCGTGTCGTGGCCGGTGATGAGCCGCGTGCCGTCCGGGGTGAAGGCGACCGCGCCTGTGCCGCCGGCGGGCGAGGCCGCTTGCCACACCGACTTGCCGCCGGCCAACTCCCAGACGACCAGTTGGCCGTTGCCCATCGTCGCCAGGAACTTCCCGTCGCGGGTGAAGGCGGAGCGGGTCACTTTGCCGGCGGCCAGCTCCGTCACCTTCGCCTTCTTGTCCACGTCGTACACGGCCATCGTGCCGCCCTTCTGCTTCTCGGCGAAGGTGCCGAGGGCGCGGGGCATCGCCACCCGCGTCGAATCCGGCGACCACGCCGCGCCGTGGAAGCCGTTCTCGTCCGGCGGGATGACGATGATCGGCTCGTCGCCCGCACCGTCCAGTCGGGACAGCGTGCCGCGCTGGGCCATCCACCGGCCGTCCGGCGACCGGGTGTTCCCGAAAATCACGTCGTCCCGTCGTCGGCCTTCCTCGACTTGGCCGGTCACTTCCCCCTTCTCCACGTCCCACCGGAGCAAGTAGGACTTCCACTGCGATGACGCGCTCTCGGCGAACGTGGTCAGCACCTTCCCGTCCGGTGACAGCCGCAGGTCGCGGAGGGATACTTTCTTGGCGAACTCCTCGGGCAACTTGAACCGCCGCAACTCCTTCCCGGTGTGCGCCTCGCGCACCACCGGAATGTTCTGCTCCGCCACGGCGATGAACGACTTCGAGTCCGGCAGGAACGCCATCGTCGGGGCGTTCCCCCACGACGACTTCGCCGTCCCCAGCAGCTTGCCCGTGGCGGTGTCCCACAAATGCAGGACGTTCCCCTCGGTGGCGATCACCTTCCCGTCCGGGCTGACGGTGACGCCGAACACGGTCTCCACGGGGCCGGCGGCGAGTGCCTCTCGGTTCAGCGGCTTCCACGCCTTCGCGTCCACGAAGGCGAGCGCCTTCTCGTTGTGGGTGACGAACCGTTTGCCGTCCGGCGACCACACCGGGGGCTTTCGCCAGTCGGTCGGCGCGGCCACCTCGCGGAGCCACTTGGCGGCGACCGGATCCCACTCGCGGACTCTGTCCGAGAAGCTCGTCCACATCGTCTTGCCGTCCGGCAGGTAGCCGACTTGGTGGGCGTTTCCCGTTGGGCCGGTCAGCCCCTCGGCGTCACTGCCGTTGTCGGTGGTGAAGAACTTCGCCGTCGGCTCCTTGTCGAACAGCCAACTCGTCGGCACCACGACCACCGTCTTCCCGTCCGGGCTGGCGGCGCTCGCCGACAGCCGCTCCCTCGGCGACACCGCGACCAGCACCTTCTGCGTGGCCGTCTCGATCACCGTCGCGTCGCTCCCGGTGGTCACGGTCAGGAACTTGCCGTCGGCGGTGAAGGCGAACTGCTCCACGCTGCGGTCGCGGAGCAACGGGAACAGGTGCCACTCCTTCTTCGCCACGTCGCACAGCAGGACCGGCGCAACGGCCCGGTTGCGGTCGGAGTCGTTCACCGCCAGCCAGCGGCCGTCCGGCGAGAAGGCGAGGGTGTAGGCGTCGGCCATGTCGCGGGTCAGGTGTTCGACCGGCTTCTCGCCGCTGATGTCCCACACCTTCAGCGTCTTCTCCTCGCCGATGTGCGCGACGGCGTACCGGGCGTCCGCCGAGATCGCCACCCGCCAGTAGCTGCGATCCGACTTGTCCAGCAGCTTCGTGACGGTCGTCTTCGGACCGCCGTCGGCGGGGAAGGTGTGCAATTCCAACTTCTGCGTCAGCGCCACCAGCTCGCCGGTCTTCTTGAACCCGACGCCGGCCAGGTTCGGCACGCGGTACTGGACCGTGCCCAGCCGGAGCAGCGCCTTGTCCGGCAGCGGGTCGCCGTGGAGGTCGAGCGTCGGTTTGGGTTCGGCGGCGGACGCGACGGCGGGCACGAACACGAGCGCGAGGAGCAATCGCATGGGGACACCCTCCGAGTGGGGAGGAAGGACTGGACCAACCCGAGCCATCGTACCCCGGCGGGCGGTGGCGGCGAAATGACAGTTGCGGGAAATTGTGCGACGGTCACTCCGAATCCGATGGGTCCGTATCCGTGGCGCGGGAGTGTCTTTCCACCTCTCCCCGTCGGGTGCTCTGTTGCGTTCTTGGTTTTCCGAGCCTGAAAGGCTCGTTCCACCAGCCCAGGCCGTGAGGCCTGGGAAGCCGCCGCGCCAATTACCCCGACCCGGAAAGGGTCGTTCACGGCTCGCTGGAACGACCCTTTCCGGGTCGGGGGCCTTTTCCGACCGGGAAACCCAGGCCTCACGGCCTGGGCTGGTAGAACCGGCCCTTCAGGCCGGAATACGTTCCCCTCCCGACAGTCGTCGGCATCACACCGTGGCGGGGAGCTGCCAGTCGATGGGCTTTTGGCCGCCGGCTTCGAGGGCGGCGTTCACCTTGGAAAACGGCTTGCTGCCGAAGAACCCGCTGGCGGCCGACATGGGCGACGGGTGGACGCCGGTGAGGACGGCGTGCTTCGCCTTGTCCAGCAGCGGCACCTTGGCCTTGGCGTCCTTCCCCCACAGCAGGAACGCCACCCGCCGGGGCAGCGCGTCCACCGCCCGGATGGCCGCGTCGGTGAACGTCTCCCACCCCTTGCCGACGTGCGACTTGGGCAGCCCCGCCCGCACCGTCAGTACCGTGTTCAGCAGCAGCACCCCCTGCCGCGCCCACGCCTCCAGGTAGCCGTGCCGCACCGGGGCGATGCCGAGGTCGTCCTGGAGTTCCGTGTACATGTTCCGCAGGGACGCCGGCACTCCGACGCCGGGGCGAACCGAGAAGCACAGCCCGTGCGCGTTGCCGGGGGTGGGGTACGGGTCCTGCCCCAGGATGACGCAACGGACCTCCGACAGCGGCGTGAAGCGGAAGGCGTTGAACACGTCGGCGGCCGGCGGCTGGATGTCGAACTGCTTCCGCTCGTCGGACACGAACGTCCGCAGGTCGGCGAAGTACGGCTTGGCGAACTCCGCGCCGACGGCGGCGAGCCAGTCGGCCGGGAAGTTGGCCGGCGCGAGTGCGGGATCGACGGCGGGCGCGGGCGGCGGTTCCGGCGCGGCCGATACCGGGGGCGGGGCGGTCGGCTCGTCGAACAGCGACGGCTGGTCGGCGGCGGCTTGCTTGGCGGGGCGCTTCGCCATGACGGCTCCGAATCGAGGTGATGAAAGTTTACGCGAGGAACCCCGGCGGGGCGATGTCGGGAGCGCGAAAAGCCCCGCCCGGCAGCAGGCGGTGAATCGGCA
>JAYUFU010000318.1:0-4666 GCA_043738505.1 Fimbriiglobus sp.
ACCCGTGGCGAACGGGCGGGAAAAGGTGACGCCCGACGGTCCCGAACGCGGACATTTCTATTGGGCACAAGCAGCGGACATTTCTATTGGGGCCTGACACGAGCCGCTACCGAGTTTGACACGACGATTCTCCGCTGACAAGATGGCGGTGGGGTTCGCGCGAACCCCGTCACCCGAACGCGGAGGATGCCATGACGAAACCGACCGAACCGAAGGACGACGGGTTGGTGTCGAGTACCGAGAAGAAGACGCCGGCGGAGGTCCGCGGGTACTGGACGGACGAGCGGATCGCCGCCGCCCAACCGGTGCCGATGCCGCGACCGAAACCGCTGCCGACCGCCGACGGCGGGAACGAGACGGGCGAGGCCGCGAGGGGGGAGCGGACGCCGTGACGCGACCGGCGGTCTCGGGGCCGGAAAGAATAGTCCACGTTCCTGGCCTCTTTTCCCATCCCCTCCCGCTTGACAAGGTGTGAGCGGCGTTTTCGGCAGGGATCGGCCCCCGCTCACGATCCCTCGCCTCCCGACCCGTGCGGTGGGGAGCGACACCCCCGGAGAACCCGCGATGGACCCGAAGAAGTACGACCTGGTCGAATCGCCGCTGCTCGCCACGACGATGGCCGCCGCCAGCCACGAGTACTGGACGGCGGCGAAAGTCGCGGCCGTTCGGCCGATCCCCCTGCGGAAGATCCACCGCCCCGCCGGGACCGCCGCCCCCGCCGCGCTCGCCGCGCCGGCGGTCGGTCGGACGCTGATGGCCCTGCCCACCCCGCCGAAGTCGGCCAGCCTGACCGCCTCGGGCGTCAGCAACGCGGACACGCAGAAAGTGGCGGACATGACCGCCATGCCCTTCTGCTTCGTCGGCAAGTTGCGGATGACGTTCGCCGAGGGCGACTTCCAAGGCAGTGCGTGGGTGATCGGCAAGAAGGCCATCCTGACCGCCGGCCACTGCGTGTTCGACAAGGGGTTCGCGTCGAACATCCAGTTCCAGCCGCAGATGCGCGGGTCGCAGGCGGCGGGCACGTACAGCGTGGTGAAGATGACCACCACGCGGGAGTTCGCCGACAACGACAACCTCGTGTTCGACATCGGCGCGGGCATCCTGGACCGGCCCATCGACGACGTGACCGGCGTGTGCGGGTACGTCGTCAACCCGAACCCGCTCGGCGGCAAGTTGGTCGGCATCGGCTACCCCGCCCGGCGGCAGGACGGGTTCCCGTTCGACGGTCAGGAGATGTGGCGGTCGATCGGCGACGTGGCGTCGGACCAGGCTCCCGGCACCACCGCCGACCGCAACTACGGCATGTTCAACGACATGAGCGGCGGGTGCAGCGGCGGCCCGTGGTTCACCGCGACCGCCCCGGCGATGGCGATCGGCCTGAACAGCCACATCTTCACCGACACCGCCGGCAACCCGTCGGACGTGCCCCGGCAGATGCGGTCGCCGTACTTCGGTGCGGCCTTCCTCCGCATCCTCAACTGGATCAAGGAGAACGGCGGCGAGCCGAACGAGCCGAATTTGATCGGCGGCGGCGGTGACGTCCACCCCCCGCAACAGCACGATCACGCCGCTCTGGAAGCGCAGCTCCAGGCCGTGATCGACTCCCTGGGTGGCGTGAAAGCCGCGCTCCACGCCGGTCAATGACACGGGGAACTGTCGCGACGAATCGGAATCCCGCTGGTGCAACCAGGAGCGCCGGCGGGATTCTTCACGTCCCGACGGCCTTGAATCGCTTCACGCACTCGACCATCGCCACCTCGGTCGGCAGCCGCTCGATGCTGCTCGCGCCGAAGAAGCCGACGACGCCGCGCGTGTGACGGAGGACGTACTTCACGTCGTCCGGCTCGGCGATGGGGCCGCCGTGGCACAGCACCAGGATGTCCGGGTTCACCGCCTTCGCCGCGTCGCACATCGCTTGCACCCGCTTCACGCTCTCGGCCAACGTGATCGCGGTCTTCGCCCCGATGGTGCCGCTCGTGGTCAGGCCCATGTGCGGGATGAGCACGTCCGCGCCGGCGGCAGCCATCTGCTCCGCCTCGCGCTCGTTGAAGACGTAGGGCGTCGTGAGCATTCCCAAATCGCTGGCGGTGGCAATCATCTCGACTTCCTTGCCGAACCCCATGCCGGTTTCTTCGAGGTTCTGGCGGAACACGCCGTCGATGAGGCCGACGGTGGGGAAGTTCTGTACGCCGCTGAACCCGGCGTCGCGGACATCCAGCAGGAACCGCTTCATGATGCGGAACGGGTCCGTGCCGCACACGCCGGCGAGGACCGGGGTGTGTTCGACGACCGGCAGCACCTCACGGGCCATGTCCATGACGATCTGGTTGGCGTCGCCGTAGGGCATCATGCCGGACAAGCTGCCCCGCCCGGCCATGCGGAACCGGCCGGAGTTGTAAATGATGATGAGGTCCAGCCCGCCGAGTTCGCCGCACTTGGCGGAGAGACCCGTGCCGGCCCCGCCGCCGACGACGGGCCGGCCCGCCGCCACCTGGGCGCGGAGGCGGGTCAGGATTTCGTCGCGGGTGAACATGGGGCGGTGTCGGGGGTGGGAACGGCGGACGCCGGCACGACGGACGGGGCCGTCCGGGCGAGCAGCCGACGGTGCGCGGCATCGAACTCCGCTTGGGTCAACACGCCGTTGTGGAGCAGGTTGGTGAGTCTCTCCGTGTCCGTCTCGCGCTGCAATCGGATCAACCGGCCACCAGTCGAGATGGGCGTCCGGGCTTCTTCGTCGGCCGCGGCCATGAACTCTTCGGTGAGTGCCATCGGGACACCTCGTCGTCGCCGTCTTCACCGCGGAGCGGTGGCGGACTGTAGCCAGGGGTGAAACCCCTGGTTCGCGTCCCCAGTTGCCCGCACCCCGGAGGGGTGCCGGACAGTCCGTCGCCGGCATCCGGCACCCCTCCGGGGTGCGGCTGGTTTTCCAACGTTTTCCAGGGGTTACGCTCGCTGCGCTCGCTCACCCCTGGCTACAGTCCGTCACGCCTCCGGCGTGAAACCCCAAGCCACCCACGGCCCTTGCGGGCCGGGTTCGCCGGGCTTCACAGCCGGCCGCTGTACTTCTTCTTGAACTTGCCGAACACGGCCTTCTTCGGGCCGCCGTCGTCGGCGACGGGCTGGCCGTCGTCGCCCCGGCGGACGACGCGGGGGGCGTCGGCCCGGCGGTTCGGCGGCGTGTACCCGTCGATGTGGTCGGCCTCGATCAGCCGGTTGATGGTCATCTCGATGTCCGTCAGGTGCCCGCCTTCCTCCGGCAGCACGAACGAGATGGCCACCCCGTCCTTGCCGATCCGCCCGGTGCGGCCGACGCGGTGTACGTAGTTCTCGATGTCCGCCGGCAGGTCGAAGTTGATGACGTGCGAGATGCCGGACACGTCGATGCCCCGGCTGGCCACGTCGGTGGCGATCAGGTACTTCACCTTGCCGGCGCGGAAGCCGGCCATGATCTTCTCCCGCTGCGACTGCGCCAGGTCGCCGTGGATGGCGTAGGTGCCCGGCACCACCGGCTTCATCTTCCGCAGCAGGTTGTCCGCCCACCGCTTCCGCTCGACGAAGATGATGCACTGGCGGGGCTGCTCCCGCTCGATCACCTTCATCAGCAGGTCGAACTTCTGCTCCTTCTCGACGGTGATGTGCGTCTGCCGGATCTTGTCCACCGTCAGCACCGACGGCGACATGTTCAGGTGCAGCGGATCGACCATGTACCGGCTGGTCAGCCGCTTGATCTCGTCCGGCACGGTGGCCGACATGAGCAGCGTTTGCCGTTTGTCGGGGCACTTGCGGAGGATGCGCTCGATGTCCGGGCGGAAGCCGATGTCCAGCATCCGGTCGGCCTCGTCGAGGACGACGTAGCGGACGTGCTGGAGGGACAGGTTGCCGCGGCCGAGCATGTCGATCATGCGGCCGGGCGTGCCGACCACCATGTCGCACCCGCCGGACAGGCCGTCGATCTGCTTCTGGTAGCCGGTGCCGCCGTAGATGGCGACGGTGCGGAACTTCTTGCTCGGGGCCAGCTTGACGGCCTCGGTCGCCACCTGCATGCACAGCTCGCGGGTGGGCAGCATGACGAGGCCGATCGGCCCCTTCAGCGCGTGCGGCCGCCAGCGGTTCATGAACGGGATGAGGAAGGCGGCCGTCTTGCCGGTGCCGGTCTGGGCTTGGCCGATCACGTCCTTGCCCTTCAGGGCGGGCGGGATGACGGCGGCCTGCACCGGGGTGCAGCGGGAGTACCCGACGTGGGTCAGCGCCTGCATCAGCGGGGTGATGAGTTTCAGGTCGGTGAACGGGATGCCGGAGGCGGCGGGCGTGTCGGGCGACGGGACGAACGGAGTTTCTTCGGCGAGGTCGGGCGGGAGGGTGTCGGTAGACGACATCGGGTTCCTGTGAGGAATCGGGATCAGGCACGTCGGGCGGCGGGCGGGCGGTTCGGTCGAGGAAGGTCCGCGGTGTCCGCCTCGGTTGCTCTCCGTCGCGTGACGACGAATGACGGAGGGAGGCGGGTGGACAAAGGTTCGACCGGGCACCGCACACAACACCCACCGGGCGCGCGACTCGTGCTTGTATTGATAAGATAGCGGAAGTGCGGGGAATGTCCACCCAACTTCGGCCGCTCGGGGTGTACGGCGGATTCCGGCGGTTCTTGACGAACCCGGCCCGCAAGGGG
>JAYUFU010000319.1:0-4646 GCA_043738505.1 Fimbriiglobus sp.
CGAGAAGGCAGAGAACGGAGTTTTTCTTCTCGGCGCTCTTGGCGTCTTGGCGGTTCAAACTGTCTTTCATAGTCGATGCCGCTCCTTGGCGGTCGCGGCTCGCAAGAGACTATATGGAGCCACGCCCATGACCACCGACGACATCACTCGGCGGCTGTTCCTCGGGGCCGGCGCGGCGGCCACCGCCGGCTTGGCCGCGCACTCGGCGCGTGCCGAACAGCCGTCGCCAGAACTGGCCCGCGTGCTGGACAAGCTCGAACCGTACTTCACCGCGCCGGCCGACTTCCAGGACGTGTCGCGGGGCAACCCGCTGCCGCACAAGTTGCCGGCCGAGAAGAAGCGCGAAGTCGGAATGCACCGCGACACCTGGAAACTCGAAGTCATTTCGGACCCAGACAAGCCCGCCACGCTCGGCAAGCAACTGCTGAAGGCGGACGGCACCGCCCTCGACTTTCCCGCGCTGCTCGAACTCGGCAAGACGCACGCCGTGCGGTTCGCCAAGGTGATGACCTGCCTGAACATCGGCTGCCCGCTCGGCATGGGCATCTGGGAGGGCGTGCCGCTCCGCGAGGTGCTGTGGCTGACGAAGCCGAAGGCGAACCTCCGCCGCGTCTTCTACCACGGCTACCACAACGACGAGCCGAAGCAGCTCTTCCGCAGCTCGCTGCCCGTCGGCCGCGTCCTCGAAGACCCGGACGACCTGCCGCCGGTCATCCTCTGTTACAAGCTGAATGGCGAATTCCTCGACAGCGAGCGCGGCGGGCCGGTGCGGATCGTGGTGCCCGAAGGGTACGGCTTCAAGTCGGTGAAGTGGCTGACCACGATCACGCTCAGCAACCTGCCGCACGCGAACGACACCTACGCCGATGGCAACAACGACATCGATAGCCCGTTGAAGACGTTCGCCGCGACGCTGAGCGTGCCGGCCACGGCGAAGCCGGACGAGGCGCTGCCGATCACAGGGTACGCGCAGGTCGGCGTGTCGGGGCTGTCGAAGGTGCAGGTCTGGCTGAACCCGAACGACAAGCCGTGGCCGGCGGACGACCCGTACTTCACGAAGGCCCCGTGGGTCGAAGCGACTATCCTCCCGCCGCCGAAGCAGTGGGGCGGGAAGTTCCCCGGCGACGCGCTGCCGAAGGACGTGCTGGGCTTCGACGGCGGCAAGCCGAAGGCGTGGCCGATGAAGCTGGCGAAGGCGCACTGGGCGGCGCCGCTGCCCGGCGTCCCGGCCGGCGAGTACACGCTTCGGTGCCGCACCATCGACGCCAAGAAGCAGGCCCAGCCGATGCCGCGGCCGTTCAAGAAGTCCGGCCGCTGCGACATCGAAGAAGTGCGGGTGGTGGTGAAAGGGTAAGTCGATCGCACGGCGAACGGCGGCGTGAGCCGCCGGTTCGCCAGAATCCGCGGGCGCAGCCAGAACGCGACTACCGTGCTTGTCCGCACGCCACCGGTCGGCGACAATACCACTTCCCTCCTCCCACGTCTTGCCGGGTTCCGCGCATGCCTCGCTGTCTCCTCACGGCTGTGGTTGCCCTCCTCGCCGGAGGCCCGGCGTTCGCCGCGGAACCCGCCCCGGACTTCAACCGCGACGTGCGGCCGATCCTGTCGAACGCCTGCTTCAAGTGCCACGGGCCGGCGGTGCAGAAGGCGAAGGTGCGGCTCGACTCGCTCGATTTCGCCAAGAACAAGGACGCCGTCGTCCCCGGCGAACCGGACAAGAGCGAGCTGCTGGCCCGCGTCCTCGCCGAGGCCGACGACGAGCGGATGCCGCCGCCGGAGGCCGGCCCCCGACTGACCAAAGCGCAGACGGAAATCCTGCGGAAGTGGATCGCGGCCGGCGCGAAGTACGACAAACACTGGGCTTTTCTCGCCCCGGTTCGGGGCGAGGTTCCAGGTTTCAAGTCCCTAGTTCCAAGCAAGAACCCCATCGATGGGTTTGTGTTCTCCCGTCTCGAACGTGAGGGGTTGAAGCCGTCGCTCCCGGCGGATCGCTCGACACTCATCCGCCGGGTGACGCTCGACCTCATCGGCCTGCTGCCGACGCCGGCGGAGGTGGAAGCGTTCGAGAAAGACACCGCGCCCGACGCTTACGAGAAGGTGGTGGACCGGCTGTTGAAATCCGTCCACTACGGCGAACGGCAGGCCCGGCACTGGCTCGACCTCGCCCGGTACGCCGACAGCAACGGGTACACCATCGACGGCCCCCGTAGCATCTGGCCCTACCGCGACTGGGTCATCCAGGCCCTGAACGACGACATGCCGTTCGACCAGTTCACCGTCGAACAACTAGCCGGCGACCTGCTGCCGAAGGCCACGAAGGAGCAGCAGATCGCCACCGGGTTCCACCGCAACACGTCCTTCAACGAGGAGGGCGGCACCGACGCGGAGCAGTTCCGCGTCGAGCGGACCATCGATCGCGCGAACACCACCGGCGCGGTCTGGCTCGGCCTGACCGTCGGCTGTGCCCAGTGCCACGACCACAAGTACGACCCCGTGTCGCAGAAGGACTACTACCGGCTGTATGCCTTCTTCAACACGGCGGACGAGCCGACGATGACCATCGGCGGCGCGCCGGACCTGGACAAGAAGATCGCCGACTTGCAGGAGAAGCTGGCCGCCGAGCGGAAGCTCGGCAACGACGAGGCGTCCAAGAAGCTGCTCGCCGAGATCAAGAAGGCTCAGGGGCAGGTACCCGGCACGCTGGTGATGCGCGAGCAGAAGAAGGCCCGCGACACGCACCTCCAGATTCGCGGCGACTTCCTGCGGAAGGGCGACAAGGTGGAGCCGGGCTACCCGGCTTCGGTGGGAGCCACCCCGCCGGGCAAGCTGACCCGCCTCGACTTGGCGAGGTGGCTGGTGTCGAAGGACAACCCGCTGACGGCGCGGGTGGTGGTGAACCGCGCGTGGCAGCAGTTCTTCGGCAGGGGGCTGGTGGAGACCGAGAACGACTTCGGCTTCCAGGGCCACGCCCCGACGCACCCGGAGTTGCTGGACTGGCTGGCGGTGGAGTTCACGACGCCGACGAGCCGCGAGGGTGCGTCCCCCGCCGCGTGGAGCGTGAAGCACCTTCACCGCCTCCTCGTCACCTCGGAGACGTACAAGCAGTCGTCCGCCCTGCGCAAAGACGCCGACCGCGACCCGTCGAACAAGCTCCTCGCGCGGCAGTCGCGGCTGCGCCTCGATGCCGAAATCCTCCGCGACGCGGCGCTCAGTGCGAGCGGGCTGCTGACGCCGAAGGTCGGCGGGCCAGGGGTGTATCCGCCGCTGCCGGCCGAGGTGTTCAGCTTCACGCAGAGCAAGCACCCGTGGCCCGAAAGCAAGGGGCCGGAGCGCTACCGGCGGGGCATGTACACGTTCCTCTGGCGGCAGAGCCAGCACCACCTGCTCACCACGTTCGACGCCGCCGACGGCCAGACGGCTTGCACCAAGCGGCCGCGCAGCAACACCCCGCTGCAAGCGCTGCACCTCGCCAACGACCCGGCGTTCGTGGAGTTCTTCGACGCCTTCGGCAAGCGGATCGAGACGGACGGCCCGACCGACGACGCCGGCCGCGTGCGGTTCGCGTACAAGGTCGCCCTCGGCCGCGCGCCGACCGCGAAGGAGGCCGAGACCGTGCTGGCCTTCGCCGAGTCGCAACCGGCTGAGAAGCAGTGGTCCGCCGTCGCCCGCGTGCTGCTGAACCTGGACGAGTTCGTCACGCGGGAATAACCTAACGATCAGTCAATACGGCCTACTCAAGGAGGGCTTTAGATGACGTTTGCACTGTGGCTGCTCCCGTTCGCCATGCAAGCGCCGGTGCCGAAGGACGCCGAAGCCGGCGTGAAATGGAATCTGGCCAAAGGCGACGTGTTCTACGTCAAGGTGGAGGAGAAAGGGTACGGCCAGAACATCACTCGCGTCGTGGGTAAAGAAGGCGAACACAAGCAGGTGGTCGATGAGTCGCAAGACAAGTTCGCCCTGAAGTACGAAGTCCTACAGGCGGAGCGGGACGAGCGCGTTGTCAAGGTGTCGTACCTCTTCGCCGATAGGTGGTGGAAAGCGCCCGGCTGGTCGGGCGGCAATGAGACCGAGCGGTTCAAGGGGGCCTCGCTGACACTCCACCTGAACCGCAGACTCGAGTTGACGAAAATCGAGGGCTATGAGGCATTCAAGAAGCAGACCGAAGACCGTTCGTTCGTGACGATCGGGACGCAGTCGGACGAGCGGGGCGTGGCCGAGAACATGAGATTCGTGTTCGCGGTCGTACCGCCGTTCGGCGACGCGGTCGGCGCAAAGTGCGATCACAAACTGCCACTCGTGTTCGGCGTGGACCGCGGGGGCATGACGCGAACCGCGACGGCAACGGTGTCGGAGTTATCCCCGGCGGGTGTGGTCACCGTGTCCACCGTCGCGGACTACCGCTGGACAGGCGCGGGCGAAGGTGACACGGACTTCTACCGGCTCCTTTCCACGACGAACAAAGCCGAGAAATGCCAGGGCAAGCTTGTGTTCGACACCAAGAAGGGGCGGATGATCTCGTTCGCGGAGGAGTTGAAGGTAGTCGGAGTCACGAAGTCGAAGTATGTCATGAACCCGACGCGAGAAACCGAGATCGAGACAACCTGTCGTCGGGTCGTGACAGTCACTGAAGTCGAGCCGAAGGAGAA
>JAYUFU010000320.1:0-35046 GCA_043738505.1 Fimbriiglobus sp.
ATTCGTCCAGCTTCTTCGCCTTCGCCTCCAAGTCCTCCTTCGGCACCGGCGCGGCGTGCGCCACCGGCACCCCCGACCCGCCGCTACCCGCCGACAGGAGGAACGCCGTACCCAGCACCGCCAGCAGCTTCTCACGCGAAACGCCCATGAGTATGACTCTCGGTAGGAGGGATAGGACGGACGACGACGGCCGTTGGAAAGTATAGCCAGTGATCGCCCGGCGGTGACGGGAGCGGTGTTCGGCCACTTCGCGGTTCCTCAATCCCCCGGTTCACTTCTTCTTCAGCCGCTCCAGGGCGTCCTTCGCGGCGACGGTCGGGCCGGCGTCGGCGTGGCCGGTAGCCATCGCCTCCAGCGCCTTGACCGCGTCCGGCGTGCCGAGATGTTCGAGCAGCATGACCCCGCGGGTGGCCTGCGTCCATGGCGGAACGCTCAGTTCGGCCACCGTTTCCGTGACCGCCATCGCGATATTCCGGCCGTCCAAGAACGTCTTGAAGCCGGGGGGCTTGTTCGGCATCTCGACGGCGTTCACGTTCGGCGGGAACTTCCACTTCGCGTTCGCCGGGTTGCGGCCGGGGAAGCGGAGGGCCAGCGTACACCAGGCGTAGGTGTCCAATTCGCCGTGCGTCAGGGCCGCCAGCACCCGCTGCCGGTGGACGCCCTCGGGGATACCGGCCATCGCGTCTTCCAGGGTGACCCCCAGCCGGAGGTCGAAGTAATGCGTCTCCTCAAGCGCCGCCTTCGCCACCTCCTCCTTCTCGCTGCCCAGATCGGCGATCAGTTGCTTCGCCCGCTCCTCGGTCAGCTTGAGTGGCTTCAACTGACCGGCGAGGAACGCGACCACCTCGGCCTTCGGCCGCGCCGTGAACTCCAAGAGCGCCCGCGAGCTGTCCGCCTCATTCCGAGCGAGCATCTTCCACAGCTCGTCCAGTTTCCTCCCCTTCACCACCGCCGCGCCCTTCGGTACCGGGGCGGCGAAGGCCACCGGCACCCCCGGCCCGCCGCCCGCCGGGCACAGTAGCCCGGCCACTCCCGCCACGGCCATCGCCAGCACCGCCAGAAGCTTTCCACGCGAAACGCCCATGACTACGACTCCCGGAAGAAGGGACAGGACGGACGCCGGTATCGACGCCCCTTTGAAACCCAGGGTGATTGCCCGCGCGACGGCCGCCGAAGCTGGGACCGCCCCCGCGCCGACGGCCCCGACCGCCACCGCCGCACCGATGCCCCGCGCCGCCAACCGCTCCAGCAACCGCTGCTTCGCCCGGCTGAGCCGGGAGGAGAACGTCCCCCACGGCAGGCCGAGCCGCTCCGCCGCCGCCGTGGGAGCAATCCCTTCTAGGCCGCACAGCACGAACGCCACCCGTTGCGCCTCGGGCAACCGGTTCACCTCCTCGTGAACGGCCGCCGCCGCCGCGTCCCAGGCCGAATCCGCCACGGGGCGCGAGCCTTCGGGGACGGCGGATGTCCGCTCCCGTTTCGTGCGACGGGCGGCGGCGCGACGGGCGTTCAGGCAGACCCGGTGCGCGACGGCGTGCAGCCACGGGCCGAGGCGGTCGGTGTCGCGGACGGACGTGGCCGACTTCGCCAGCGCCAGGAACGTGGCCTGGAACGCATCGTCCGCATCGGCCTCGTTGGACAGCAGGTTGCGGCACTGCCCCCAGACCAGCCGGGCGTACCGGCGGACGAGTTCGGCGAACGCGGTCTGATCGCCGGCCGAGACGAACCGGCCGAGCAGGTCGGCGTCGGGCGTGCCGACCTCCGCGCCGGCGTGTCGGATGAGGGCGAGCAGTTGCGACCGGGCCACGGCGATCTCCCCATACGGGTTCCAGGAGTCAGACACCGCCGGGGCCGAGATGCTGCACGGGGGGAGGGAATTCCCTCGATCCCGACGGGTTCCGGCACTGCCGGTGTTCGGCCCTCACCCAGCCGGCTGCGCCGTCCACCCTCTCCGGCTGGCCCGCCAGGGCAAGATACACGGAGAAGGAACCGCAAAAGTCCGCTGGCGCACCCTTACCGGCCGCGCCGCCTTGCCAGTCGTGCGGCCGGCGTTATGATGTCGGCTTCCGAATTTCCGAAACGCGACTTGCGCGGGACTCTCCCGGGAGCGACTCATGGCGACCCGACGACGGGGCACGGGGCGGCGAAAAGTGGGCCGGAAGAAGCGACGCATGCGGGCCAAGATCCGCCACCGCAAGTAACCCCCGTGCGGCCGCACGCCGGGGAGTCGGTCAGCTTTCCCGCCGGCGGTCGTCCGATCTGGTGGATCGGTTGGTCCGTTCGCCGGCAGGGAAAGGTGTCCATGCGCGCCGTCGCCGCCACGCTTCTGGTCGTCGGGCTCGGTCTGTCGGCGTCCGCCGACGATCCCCGCACGTTGGCGTCCCGGCTCGCCCACCCGAATTACCACGACCGCGAAACCGCGACCAAGCAGCTCATCGCCGTCGGCGTGCCGGCCCTGCCCGCGCTGGAGGAAGTCCGCCGGAACGGGTCGCCCGAAGCCGTCCGCCGGGCCGCGACCGCCCTGTCCGCCATCCGCTCGGCCGAAGACTCCCGGCAAGCCGTCGCCGTCAAATCGGTGTCCCTGAACTTCCAGAACAAACCGCTCACGGCCGCCGTCGCCGAACTTCGCCACCGGACGGGGGTCAACCTCGCCCTCGACCCGAAGGCCGTCGCCGACCCGACCCGCACGGTCACGGTCAAGACCGGCGAGCTGCCGCCGTGGCAGGCGGTGGAGGCGTTCCGCGCCGCCGCCGGGCTGTGCGAGGTCTTCCAGACCGATTCCCAACCCGCCAACGGTCTCAACACCACCTACTCGTCCTTCGATTCCCGCTACCCGATTCGCACCCTCTCGACGGCTCGGCCGTCCGACGTGGCGGTGGTCTGGCGGGACGGCACCGACGCCGTTCGACCATCCGATTGCTCCACCGGCGTGCGGGTGCTGGTCGTGGGGAACGTCAGCCACGACCGGGTGAGCGGCGAAGTCACGTTCCTACTCGACGTGACGCCGACGGCCGGGCTGAACTGGCAGCGGACGGCCGAGGTCCGCATCGGCCGCGTCGAATCCGCCGTCGGTCGTCGGCTCGAACCGGTCGTTCGCGCGGAACCGCCGGCGGCTCCGTTCGTGGACTACCGGCAACTCCTGATCGAGAGCAGCCATTCGGGGATACCCGCCGCTCAATCCAGGTTGGGCAACTGCCGCACATTCCCAATCACGCTCGCCGCCGACCGCACCGTCACGAAACTGAAGGTGCTGGAGGGGGTCGTCTGCGGGGACGTTCACCGCGCCAACCAGCCGCTGCTGGAGATCGACGACCTGCCCGCCGCCGTCGGCAAGACGTTCGATGGGCCGCTCGGCAGCACCCTGACGGTGGTCGAGTTGAAGGCCGACGGGATGGTCATCCGCTGCACGTCTCTCAGCCCGTGGCAGGTCCGGCAGTCGGGCGCGGCGGGGGCCGGGGAGATCGGCGAGGTCGCGTTCAACTCGTCGGTCGGCCGGCGGGTCCGGCTGTACGACGCGGCCGGCCGCGAGGTCCGCACGGAACCCGGAGCCGTGCGCGCGGAGGGAAACCTGACCCACGAATCGGCGACCGTAAAGGTGTACATGGCCCCCGACGCCCCGACGCCCGTCAAGCTGGTCGTCCTCGGCACCAAGGTGGTCGCCGTCCGCGTCCCCTTCAAGCTGGAACACGTCGAGTTGAAGTGAAGTCCGTCCGATGTCATTGCGGCCGAGAAGGCGTATTGGGGCTTAACGCATGAAGCCGCGCGACGACACGTTGGAGCGGATGTTCCGAGCCGTCCGACGTGTCGAACACCGGCTGTTGACGACGACATCCGCCCTCGAAGCGGCGGGAATCGCCTACGCGGTCATCTGGCGGCAACGCGGTCGCGTTCTGGGTGGCGACGGTGGACGAAGGCGCGACCCGCAACACGCCGGAGGTGAACGTCCTCGTTCGCCGCGAGAACTGGGGCACGGTTGCCGGTGCGATGACGGCGGCCGGCTTCGACCACCGCATCGTGAAGGGAGTCAACGGCTTCGTGGATCGACCGGACGGCAACGAGCGCAGCGGAATCTACTTCTGGTTCGCCGGGGAACGGGTCCGCGAATCGGACGTGTTGCCGATGCCGGAGCTGACCGAAGCCGTGCAGGGAAGTCGGTTCAAGGTGATTTCGTTGGAAGCGCTGGTCCGGATGAAGCTGACTTCCTTCCGCCGCAAGGATCAAGTTCACCTTCAAGACCTGCTGCGGCAAGGCCTGATCGACGACACCTGGCCGGCGCGGTTCCCGGATACGTTGGCGGAGCGGCTGCGGGAACCGCGCCGACCCGGAGGGGTGAGGTCCGTTCAAGTTCTCACGTCAACTTCGTCGGGTGGGCGTGCGTACACGGTGGGAATCGCCTCCGCACTGCCGCGCCCATCGAGCCTCCGCAGCGCGCTGATTTCCCGCCAACGGGTGAACACACGGACGATGAGCCAGAGGGCGAAGCCACTCCAGTAGGCGACAAAGAGGCTTTCGGCACCGCGATAGGTCATCGCCATCCCGAACGACATGAACAGCCACCACGCCACGCCGGGGATGGACCACACCAATCCTGACAAATCCCAATCGCGGTGGCACTTGGTGCGGCGCGGATCGAACAACCACTCGGCACACAAGACGACCGCGAACGGGCAGGTTGAGCCGCTCGTGAACAGGCCGAGGAGCATCAGCACTACGCCCGCCGCTCGGCGGCCCGAATAGCCCGGCAGGTGTGGCTTGTCCGGCCGATGGAACTCGTGGGTGGGGTCCATGCAAGGAAACACCGGCTCGGAAGCCGGTGCCACAAGAGAAGCCAAGACCGCTCGCGGAGCGAGCGGAGTACTTCTCACCCGAAGGTGAGGTGCGAGCCGCCGATGCCGCCGCGCAGGTTCGGGTTGAACGGCCGGTTGGCCGCCCGCTCGGCCGACGCCGCCTTCTCCGCGTCCGCCTCGGCCTGCTCCTCCTCGAACACCACCCCGTCGGCCTCGGCCTTCAACGACTTCAGCGACAGGCCGATCTTCCGCGCCTCCGAGTCGAAGGTCAGCACCTGCACCGTCACCGCCTGCCCCTCCGTCACCACGTCCCGCACCCGCCGCACCCGCTCGGTGGACAGCTCCGAGATGTGGATCAGCCCCTCGATGCCGGGGGTCAGTTCGACGAACGCGCCGAACTCGGCGATGCGGGTGACGGTGCCGTTCAGCCGCGCCCCCGGCCGGGCGGTCTGTCCGAAGAGGTCCCACGGGTTGGCCAGCAGTTGCTTGAGGCTGAGCGAAATCTTGCGGGTCTCGAAATCCACCCGGCGGACGGTCACTTCCACCTTCTGGCCGATGGCCAGGATTTCGCTGGGGTGGGTGATCCGCTTCCAGCTCATCTCGGACACCGGGATCATGCCGTCCGCGCCGTCCAGGTCCACGAACGCGCCGAAGTCCTTCACCGACCGCACGATGCCGGTGCGGGTCTGCCCGGCCTCGATGCCCTGCCAGAACGCCACCGCCTTCACCGCCTTCTCCCGCTCCAGGATGTTCCGGCGGGAGACGATCATGTTCTTCTCCTGCTTCTCCAGCTCGATGATCTCGCACTTCATGGTCTGGCCGATGAACTGCTCCAGCCCCTCGACGCGGTACATGTCGATCTGGCTGACCGGCATGAACCCCGCGAGCGCGCCGACCGCGACCGTCAGCCCGGTGCCGTTCTTGTTCACGCCGGTGATGCGGGCCTCGACGATCATGTGCGGGGCGACGCTGTTCCAGTCGCCCACGGCCTGCGCCGCGCCCTCGCGGTTGAGCAGGCACAACCCGTTGGCCCCGTCGAACCGCTCGTAGACGAACTCGATCACGTCGCCGACCTTCGGCGGGTTCCCCTCGAACTGCATCTTCGGGATCAGCCCCTGGGTGCGGTTGCCGGGGATGTCCACGAAGATGTCGTTGCCGGAGATGCTGACGACCGTGCCCGTCTGCTTGCCGCCCGGCTGCGCCGACGACTTCGGCGCTCGCTGCTCCTCCTGCGCGCCGAGGCTGCCGCTCACGTCCATGCCGGCCAGCGCCGCTTCCATCTCGTCCTCGATGGACTGGTCGAGCATCCGCTTGTTCGGCTTGATCGGGGCGAAGTCCTGGCGGTCGAGCTGCCGGGGCGGCGCGCCGTCGTCGCGCAGGCGCTCGCCGCGCGGGAACGGCCGACCGCCGCCACCGGGGCCGGGGGCTGACCGAGGGCCGACCGGGCGCGGCGGCGGCATGCGCGGGCCGCCACCTTGTGGGGTCTGCGGTGCGGCCGGAGGTTGTGGGACCGTCGGGGTGGGGGCGGGCGTCGGGGTGGGCGTGTCCATCGCGTTCGTCCTGCTAGGATGTCGTGACTGTTGAGTTTAGCGGCCGGTTCCCCCGCGACAACGGAAGATGACTCCCTCACCGCCACGGCCGTCCCTCATCCACACCGCCTGCGGCTGGCTCGTCGGCCTGTTCGCAGTCTGGCAGCTGGTGTTCCCGGCGCTGGCGAACGTCCTCGAATTCGTGCCCATCCGCCCGACCGCCGGCGACCAGAACCCGCCGCTCGAAAGCACGCAGCGGTGGGGCCGGTTCACGTCGAACGACACCCTGCAATCGTCCGTGGAAGCCGTCGGCTACGGTGTGGCGTGGTATGCGCAGCTCACCGGCCAGGAACACGGGTGGGACATGTTCACCCCCGGTTTCCCGCCCGATACCGTCGTCCCGTTCGCCGAACTGGACACCGCCGACGGCCGCACGGTGCGCGTCCATTCGCGGTTCGATCCGGTCGAATACCGGCAACCGTGGATGCGGCTGCCCTTCCGCCACGACCGCGAATTCAACCACGAGGCCAACCTGTTCATGCTCGCCTGGCACTTCGACCCGAAGTTGCCCGCCGACCACCCCCGCCAGCCCGACCTGCGGCGGAAGGTGCGGGAAAACGAGGAGCTGCTGACGCGGTGGCTGAAGTACCAGCGGCGGAGGCACGGCGACGCGACCGAGGTGCGGCTGATGCTCCGCTACCTGCCGACGGCCAAACCCGGCGCGGTCGGCGATGCGGGCGAACCGGCGGAACTCCCCTTCGCCCGCTGGCGACCGGGTGTGATCCCCGCCGAGGGCAAGTTGGCGGTCGAAGCCTTCGACCCGAGGGCGAAGCGGTTCGTGACACTGGACGGGTGGGACGAGCCATGATCCGGCCCCGGTTCCAGTGGCCGTTCTCGCGGTGGCGGTGGCTGACCGACCCGATTCCGGCCGAGCGGCTGGCGGCGGTGCGGATCGCCACGGCGGTCGCGCTGCTGATCGACTTGCTTTTCGGCTGTCTGCCGTCTTTCCACCTGCTTTTCACCGCCGACGGGCTTGGCGGCCGCGACGCCTATCCGATCCGGTTCCGCGACGGCACGCTGTACTGGTCGCTGCTCAAGTGGCTGCCGGACGCCTGGGGACCGCACGCGCTGATGGGGATTTGGATCGCGGCGGCGGTGGCAATGCTGGTGGGCTACCGCGTGTTCCTGACGGCGCTGGTTTGCTGGGCGTGCGCGGTGTCGTTCTGGAACGTCAACCCGTGGGCGTGCAACGGCGGCGACCAACTGCGGAACGCGCTGTTGCTGACGGTGGCGTGCATCGGACTCGCCCCATCGTCGCCGCGACCGAAGGAAGCGGTTGCCCCCGCCTGGCCCGTCCGCGTCATGCTGGTGCAGATGTGTTGCATGTACTTCTTCAGCGCCCTGTACAAGCTGCGGTGGGCCGAATGGCGGGACGGGTCGGCGATGTACTACGTCAACCACAACCGGGCGTGGTCGATGTGCCCCGACCTGACCACCGCGCTGCCGGTCTGGCTGCATTTCTTCAGCACCTGGCTGACGCTGGCCTGGGAGCTGAGCTTCCCCGTGCTGGTCTGCGTCCGCCGAACGCGGCCGTGGGTGCTGTGGCTCGGCGCGGGGTTCCACGTCGCCACGCTGGTCACCCTGGAGGTAGGCAGCTTCGCCACGTACTCGCTGGTGTACTACGTCCCGTTCGTCGCGTGGGAGCGGCGGCGGAAGTCCGTAGAATCGCGGTGTTGAACCCTTGCGCACGGTGAGGTTCTCCCGCATGTTCCGCGTCGGCTCCGGGCACGACACGCACCGGCTCGAACCCGGCTACCCGCTCGTCCTGGGCGGCGTCCGCCTCGACCACCCGAAGGGGCTGGTCGGGCACTCGGACGCCGACGCGGTGCTGCACGCCGTCACCGACGCGCTGCTCGGGGCCGTCGGCCTCGGCGACATTGGCGACGCCTACCCCGACACCGATCCGCAGTGGAAAGGGGCCGACAGCCGCCTGTTTTTGACCGAAACGGTTACCAAACTGAACCGACTCGGCTGGATCGTGGTCAACGCGGATGTCACCGTCTTCGCCCAGGAGCCGAAGCTCGGCCCGGCGAAGGCGGCCATCCGCGACAACCTGGCCGAGTTGCTCGGCGTCCCGCCCGACCGGGTGAACGTGAAGGCCAAGACCGGCGAGCGGGTCGGGCACATCGGCCGCGGCGAGGCCATCGGCTGCCACGCGGTGGTGCTGGTCGGCGAGCGCTGACGGTGCCGGAAACAATCGGCGCACCTCCGCGGCCGTGTCTTGCCGTCGGCCGCGCGGTTCGTCACCATAGGAGGTGCCCCGCAACGATCCCGCCGGGGTGGTTCGCGTTCCCCCATCGAGGTTCCGCCGATGCGTCTCTCCCGCCTGGCCCTGCCCCTCCTGCTCGCCGTCGCCTCCCCCGCCGCCGCCGACGACACGGCCGACTTCCTCAAGCCCGACAACTGGGAAGGGCTGAAGGACATCTGGACCGTGAAGGACGGCACCGTCGTCGGCAACACCGGCAAGGACGGCATCAAGTTCAACACCTTCCTGTGCAGCAAGCAGAAGTACGGCGACTTCGAGATGAGCTTCCAGGTGCAACTGAAGAACGGCGTCGGCAACAGCGGCGTGCAGATCCGCAGCAAGATCGAGGAGAAGGAGAAGGACAAGTTCGTCGTCGGCGGGCCGCAGTGCGACGTGGGGCAGCAGTACTGGGGCAGCCTGTACGGCGAGCGGTTCGGCGGCATGATGAAGGCGGCCCCGCCGGAGCTGGTGAAGAAGGTGGTGAAGGAGAAGGAGTTCAACGACTACAGCATCCGCAGCGTCGGCAAGAAGGTGACCATCAAGGTGAACGGCGAGACGACGGTGGACGAGGAGTTCGCCAAGATGCCGGCCGACGGCATCATCGCCCTCCAGGTGCACGCCGGCCCCGGCATGGAAGTCACCTTCAAGAACATCAAGTTCGCCAAGATCGCGGCGAAGTGAAGAAGGGAAGAAGCAGACTAACCACAGAGGCACAGAGACACAGAGAAGACAAGAGGCAGGAGAGTGTTCTCAAACCTCTTCCGCTTGCCTTCCTCGGTTTTCATCCTCTCTGTGTCTCTGTGCCTCTGTGGTGAGTCTGCTTTCTTTCCCCCCACCTACTTGCGGTCCCTCAGGAACGCAATCAGGTCGGCGAGGTCTTGCGGGGTGAGCTGCTGGTCCAGGCCGGCGGGCATGACCGACACCGTGCCCGGCTTCATCGCGTCGATGTCCTTGCGGGGGATTCGCACCTCCTCCGTCGCGCTCAGGGTCAGCACCACTTCGGCCGGCGCGTCGGCCTTCAGGATGCCGTTGAACGTCCGGCCGTCGAGCGTCGTCACCTGCACCGGCTCGTAGCTCCGCACGAAGCTGGCGCTGGGGAAGACGATGGCTTCGAGCAGGTCCGTCTCGGTGCGGATGCCGCCGATCTTGGTCAGGTCCGGGCCGATCGCGCCGCCGACGTAGGCGATCTTGTGGCACGCCGCGCACGACGCCTTGGCGCTGCTGAAGATCAGGTGCCCGCGCCGCGCGTCGCCGGCCTTCATCGACGCCTTCAAGTCGTCCAGCTTCTTCCTCTGGTCTTTCCGGTCGGCGTCGAGCAGGTCGTAGACCGCCAGCGCGTCCGTCGGCACCGGGGCGGCGTACTTGGCTAGCAGCGGTTTCAGCGACTCCGTCCGGACGACGGCCCGCACCTTCGGTTGCTTCAGCGCCGTCACCAACGCCGACCCGACGGTCGCCTCGGTCGATTTGCCGAACGCCTCCACCAGTCGGCCGATCTCGGTCGGCGACGCCTTCGGCAGCGCCTCCGCGAGAGCGAGCAGTTGCTTGTCCGTCAGCTTCGCCCGCGTCAGGATGTCGGCGGCGGCGGCGCGGACGGTGCCCGGTTTTTCGGCGGCGATGGAGAACAGGCAGAAGGCGAACAGGTCGGGCGTGAGTTCGCCGACCGACAGTGCGGCGGCTTGCAACCGCAGGTCCGCCGGGTACGGGACGTGGGTGGACACGTCGAGCAGCCGCTTCCGGATGGCGTCGAATGGCTTGGCGTCCGTCGGGAACGGCTTTAGCAGCGACAGCGCCACCCGAACCGATTCGACCGGCCGCATCGAATCGCGGAGGGGGTCTGCCGGCGCGAGGGCGTCGGCCAGAACCGGCAGCCATTCGGGGACGAGTTCCTTCGGCTTGGCTTCGGCGAGAGCCTTCAGCACCAGCGGGTTCTTGGCGTGCCGGACGAGCAACCGCTGAAGCTCCGGACGACCGGCGAAGCGAGCGAGCCGGGTGTCCCAATCCGTGGTGTCCGGCTTCTCCAGTTCGCCGGCCAGTCGTTTATCGAAGTAGAGCGCGAGCAGCGGCGACCAGTCCGCGCGGCGCTCGGCGACGAACCACGCGGCATCGCGCAGCGAGGCGGTCGGCGAGGATAGGTATGGCAGCACGTCCGAATAATCGAGCGACTTCGGAGTGCTGGCGCGGGCGAGCAACGCGGCACGCTCGACCGCAGTTCCACGTCCGGGGTCGCGAAGCCCGCGGAGTTCCTTCTCGCCGCCGATCTCGGCCATCGCATGGACAACGGCACCGACGAGAACGGGATCGTCAATATGCAGCACATCCGCGAGGTATGGCAACAGTCCCTTCACCTGGGTGCGGCCGGCTACCTCTACAGCGCGAAGACGCTCGTGCAGGTTCGCACTTGCAATACTCGCGGCCTTCGGTGCCCGGATCGGCGGCCACGACACCGGGGCCGCCTTTGCCCCGTTCACCTTGCGAATGCGGTAGATCGCGCCGAGAACGTCCTTCTTTTCCAGCACCGAGCTGGGGCAGCACAGCTTGTACCAGCCGCCGGTGTCGGCGATCAGCAGGCTGCCGTCGGCGTCCTCGATCACGTCCGTCGGGTGAAAGTCCTTGCTGTCCGAGGTGACGAAGTCCGAATCGACGGTCTCGAACGTCGCCCCCTTCGGCTTCAACACATGCCGGCTCACCTTCGCCATGTTGAACTGCGAACAGAACAGGTTGCCCGTAAACTCCGTCCCGAAATGCTTGGACCGATAGGCGTGCAGGCCGGCGGGCGCGGCCGGGCCGAGGTGCGTCATCGGCTCGGTGAACTGCGTGTCGGTCCACGGTTGTTCACGGATCGGGTCGTGGTCCTTGCCGTAGACCGCTCCGTAGGCGCAGTGCAGGATGGCGTCCCGCTTGCCGCCGGCCGGGTGTTGCACGAAGGTGCAGGAGACGAACGTCTCGCCGGTCGGCAGGAAGGCCACGCCGACCGGATTATCCATGCCGCCGGTCATCACCACTTCGATGTCGCTGGCGTCCGGCTTGGCGCGGAAGACATGGGCGGCTCGGGTGGTCAGCACCTTGCCGGACTTCAGCGGCACGTCCTGCTTGGCGAACGCGCCCTTCGTCCAGTAGAAGAGGCCGTCGGGTCCGAGGTACGGGCCGTGCAGGTCGTTCGCGCAGCCGGTCAGGGTGCCGCCGTCGAACCACGTCTCCCGCTTGTCGGCGACGCCGTCGCCGTCGGTGTCGGTCAACTTCAGCACCTTCGGCGGGGCGGCGACGTACAGCGACCCCTTGTGCCACATCGTCCCTTGCAGGAAGGACAACTTGTCGGCGAACACGACGCTCTTGTCATATACGCCGTCCTTCTTGCTGCTTTCCAGCCGGACGACGCGGTGCGTCGGGTTCTTGATTTGGTCCGCCGGCCGGGAGTTGTCGCCGGACGAATCGGCGACGTACAGCCGGCCCTGGTCGTCGAGGGCCATCGTCACCGGGCGATCTACCTGCGGGGCCTTCGCCGCGAGTTCGATGCTGAAGCCGTCGGGAATCGTGAAGGTGTGGCCGTTCAGCTTCACCCGCTGGAACCCCGTCGGCGGGGCGGGTTCCTGTGCGGCCGCCAGCGACACCGACGCGACGACCACGAGTAGGGCGAACGAGCGCATGACGGGGACCACTTCGGGGAAGGTGAGGTGGGGTGAGTGTAGCCGAGCCGAGGCGGTGGTGAAATGTCAGCAGGGTGACGGAGCAGGGCTGTTCAGAGGTTGAAGCTGGGGAAGATTTTTGACCACAAAGGACACCGAGAACACAAAGAGGAGCCGAGAAATCACTGCCTTCTCTTCGCTTCGTGGTCTTTGTGTCCTTTGTGGTTCCTTCCTCTCTTCAATCTCTGAGCAGCCCTGGGTGACGGAGGCCTCAAGCGTCTGGCCCCCTTTCCGGCCCGTCCGGATCGGGAACAGGGCGATACTACGCGATCCTCGTCGCCGTTCCCCCGATCCGGAGGCGTGGCCTTCCACCCCGGTTCGTAAAACACTTCGGTTCCCCCCACCTCGGAGCCGTGCCCATGTTCCTCCGCGCCGCGCTCGTCGCGCTGATTCCCGCGTTCGCCGTCGCCGCCGACCCGAAGCTGCCGCTGCCGGCGAAGATGCTCGAAGACGGCTGGGTCGCGCTGTTCGACGGCAAATCGACCTTCGGCTGGAAGGTGTCCGACGGCGTGGCGGTGAAGGACGGCGTGCTGACCCTGCCGGCGAAGGCGACGATCACCTTCGGCGTGCCGCTGCCGCCGGGCAAAATCTCGGCCTACGAGGTCGGCGAGGAAGGCGACGACGAACACCCCGGCGGGCCGTTGACCCTCACCGCGGCCGCCAAACCGCGCGGCATCAAACTGCTGCTGTTCAAGCCGACCGGCACCAAGCCGATCTTCAACGGCAAGGACTTGACCGGGTGGAGCGTGTTCCAGGACGAGAAGCGGGCGAAGTCCAAGTGGGCGGTCACGCCGACGGGCGAGCTGCACCTGACGAACGGCCCCGGCGACCTGCAAACGGCCGCCAAGTACGGCGACTTCGTACTGCAATTGGAGTGCAAGACGGGCGGCAAGAACCTGAACTCCGGCGTCTTCTTCCGCTGCATCGACAAGGAGTATCAGAACGGGTACGAGATGCAGATCCACAACGGGTTCAAGGACGGCGACCGCACGAAGCCCAGCGACGGCGGCAGCGGGGCCATCTACCGGCGGGTGCCGGCGCGGGAGGTCGTGGCGAACGACGAGGAGTGGTTCCACATGACCCTGATCGCGCACGGGCCGACCTTCGCCACGTTCGTGAACGGCTACCCGGTGGCCAACTGGACCGACGAGCGGCCGAAGGACGACAACCCCCGCAAGGGCCTGCGGCTGGCCGCCGGCCACCTGTCGATCCAGGGCCACGACCCGACCACCGACCTGTTGTTCCGCAACATCCGCGCGGCCGAGTTCCCGAAGGCGAAGTGATTGCGGTTCAATCCCCGTCCCGCAGGTGGCGGCCGGTGAGGGTGACGAACACGTCTTCCAGCGTCGTGTGGCGGGTGCTGAGGCCGAGCAGAGTGGTGTTCCGCTCCCGCAGCCAGTTCATCACGGCCGGCAGCGCGACGTGCGGCTCGGTGACGGACAGCGAGTAGTTGCCGCCGCCGCCGACGCGCACGTTGGAGACGTTCGGCAGTCGGCTCAACTCGTCGGCGGGGATGGCGGTCGCGTCGGGCACGGTGAAGTCGATGACGTGTTCGCCACCGATCTGGCGGATCAGCTCGTTCGGCGTGCCCAGGGCGATCACCTTGCCCATGTCCACGATGGCCACCCGGTCGCACAGCCGCTCGGCCTCGTCCATGTAGTGGGTGGTGAGCAGCACCGTGCGGCCGGTCGCCTTGAAGTCGTTCACCACGTCCCACAGTTGCCGGCGGGACTGTGGGTCGAGGCCGGTCGTCGGTTCGTCCAGGAACAGCAGGTCCGGGTCGCCGACGAGGGCGCACGCCACCGCCACCCGCTGCTTCTGCCCGCCGGACAGCTTGCCGAGAAACGCCGTCGCCTTCTCCTGCAACGACACCAGCCCGATGGCCTTCTCCGGGGCGATGCCCTTGGCGTAGAAGGAGCGGAACATCGTCACCGTCTCGGCGACGGTGAGCTTGTCGGCGAGCCGGGTCTCTTGCAGCGAGATGCCGATCCGCTCGCGGAGCAGGCGGTCGTCGCGGGTCCACGTCTGGCCGAGGACTTCCACCTCGCCGGACGTGGGCGGCAGGATGCCCTCGATGATCTCCATCGTGGTCGTCTTGCCCGCTCCGTTCGGGCCGAGCAGGCCGAAGCACTCCCCGGCGGGAATCTCCAGATCGACGCCGCGAACGGCCTCGACCGGCGGCCGGCCGGGGTACGTCTTGACCAGGTTCTTCACGCGGATGGCGAGCGTCATGCGGACATGATAGCGGCGGGGCAAGGGGCGTCGAAAGGCGATTCGCCGCGCCGCGAATCCGCGCGGATTCGCCTGGACCGGGGCGGGTGGGGTGGATAATCTTCCAAATACGGACGCACCGCGAACTCCGTCCGGACTGTCGAACCGCCGACAACTCTCCCCAGACCCGTCTCGGTGCCGTCGTTCGAGAATACCCTTCTCGCGCTGCCCGCCAGATCGCTCGACCGGTGGGTTGTCGATAGGCCGGGGACCGTTCCCCACGCCGCGTTCGACCTTCGCCGACCGCCGACGCACTGTCGCGGCCGACCAGGCCGCACTTGGTGATTCGTGAGCAAAAAACTGTACGTCGGCAACTTGGCGTTCGGCACCACGGATGAGGACTTGCGGGAACTGTTCGCCCCGTATGGGGCGGTGACCAGCGCCAGCGTGGTGATGGACCGGAACACGAACCGCAGCCGCGGGTTCGGGTTCGTCGAGATGAGCGACGGCGGCGACGCGGCCATCACCGCCACCAACGGCCTGCCCTACCAGGGGCGGACGCTGTCGGTGAACGAGGCCCAGGCCCGCGACAGCCGACCGTCCTTCGGCGGGGGTGGCGGCGGCGACCGCCGCTACTAAGATAGTTCGGGACGGCAGTCGGACGACCAACGCCCCCGCCCGCAGGCGGGGGATTTTCGTGACCCTCACACTCTCGCACGAGGAGACGGCATGGGCCTGAAGATGCGGTTGCACAACCAAGAGCACATCGGGGCCGCCCTGCGGCGGTTCAAGAAGCTGATCGAGCGGAGCGGCATGAAACGCGAGCTGCGCGCACACGAGCATTACGAAAAGCCGTGCGACGCCCGCCGGCGGAAGGAAGCCGGCCGCAAACGGGCGATGGTGAAGGCCGCGACCTTGGCCAAGGTGTAATCCAGGCGTGTCGCCGGGACGGCGCGGCTCCGGCCGAGCCGTCCCGAAATCCGTCACCCGTCAGTCGTCGTCGATGCTGATCACCTCGCCCCCGGCGCGGGTGATGAGGGCCTTCAGCGTCGCCTCGCTGATCGTCTTCTTGAGGACGCGCACCGAGCCGTCGCAGAAGGCGACGAGCAGTTCGTCGAACGGGCCGACCACGTCCGCCGGCAGCAACTTCTTCTCCGGGTCGAACTCGAAGTCGTCCGGCTGCGTCCAGACCACCGGCGCGCCGCCCGCCGCGACCAGGATCGTGTTCGACGTGCCGTCCGTGAAGTTGGCGATCCTCATCCCCTCCACCCAGTCGAACCCGGCCCCGTTGCCGACGAACACCTTGTAGTACGTCTGGCCGAGCTTCGGGGCCTCGACCCGCGAGTCGGCGTACACCTTCGGCATCTTGTCGATCAGCTTCTTGTTGTGGTCGCTGTCCCACGGCTCATCGAGTTTGAACTGCTTGTACAGGTTCTCCTGTTCGATGTACGGCAGGATTTGCACCCGCCAGCTCAGCAGTTTCTTCCCCTTGTTGTCCACGATCGCGGCCGGCGGGAACACTTGGTTCGCGCTCTCGTGGTTGTACATGGCCAGGGCGATCTGCTTCAGGTTGTTCGACGAATTCAACCGGGCGGCGGCGTTCCGCACCTTCTGCACGGCCGGCAGCGCCAGGCCCGCCGAGGCCATCGCCAGTGCGGTGTACTGGCTGGCCCACTCCGGGATCGTCAGCGTCACCCCGACGGTGTTCCCGACGACGGTCAGCGGCGGCTCGGCGAGGAACTCGTCGAGGATGTTCAGCCCGCCGAGGCCGGCCAGCCCGATGACCGCCTCCGGCAGTTCGTCCAGCGACCGCGACCCGGCCCCCTTTCGCCGCCCGGCGAACGCCTGCTCGGCCTGCTTGCGGATCGGGTCGAGCGTCTGCCGGCCGATCTCGGCCAGCTTCCGCAGGGCCTTCCCGCCGGCGGCAGCCTCTTGCGCCGTGGGGAAGTCGAGCGCCCACTGGAGGACGGTCTCCTTCGTCACGTTACCGGTCACGATGAGCCGCTCGGCCGCCATCAGCGGGGCCAGGTCGGGTGCGACTTCCTTCAACTCGGCCGCCTTGAACGGCAGGCGGGCGGGGTTCAGCGCGAACGTGAGTTGGTTCTTGGCGGCGACGGCGAGGGCCGGCTTCAGCGGGCCGTCGTTCTTGCCGGCCAGCTCCAGGAAGGCGGGCAGCATCTTGGCGTCGGAGAAGACCAGCGTCCGGTCGTCGGCGAAGTGGACGGCGATGCCCGACTTGTCGTCGGCCAGGTACGTCTTCCCGCCGGCCTTCTTCTGGGCGGCCTTGCCCAGGTACGCCGCCGTCACCTTCGCCGCGTCGTAGGGCTTGCGGAAGGCCAGGATGGTGGCCAACTGCGGCTGCGGCGAGTCGGTGCCCGGCGGCAGCACCACCAGCGTCACCCGGTCCAGGGTGGACGGCGACGGCGCGAAGTCGTCGTCCAGTTTGGCCAGCGCGGTCGCGCCGGCCTTGTCGAACACCTTGCGGATGTCCTTCATGGCGTCCGTCTTCCACACGTCGGCGACGCGGACGTGCAGGACGGCGAGGGCGTCGCCGGGCACCAGGGCGAGGTCGGGCGTCGGACTCTGCGCCGCGGCCGCCGCCGGCAAGAGGGCGACGGCGAATAGGACAAGCGAGCGGAGCATGGGGGAACCTCGTGGGAATGGTCGGGTCAGAAGTCGTCGCCGAGGACGAAGCCGTCGGCCCGCATAATGGCGTATCGCAGCGTCTCCTCGCTGATCGCCTTCCTCAGCAATCGCGTGCCGCCGTCGACGGTGGCGATCGGGCAGCGGCCGTGGCGGAACAGGAGCAGTTTCCGCATGTCGGCCTCCGGGTCGAACTCCAGTTCGTCCGGCTTGGTCCACGGCACGGCGGTGGCGGCCGTGACAAGGGCGAGCGTGTTCGAGGTGCCGTCCAAGAAGTCGGCGAACTTCAGCCGGCCGTCCACATCCCACCCGGCCTCCTTGCCGAAGAACACGCGGAAGTGGGTGTCCGTCGCGCCGGCCTTCGCCACGCCGGGCAGCGCGAACACCTCCGGCATCGGGTTGTCCTTCAGCACCTTCGCGTTGTGGTCGCCGTCCCACGGCTCGTCCAGTTTGAACTTCTTGAACAGTTCCGCTTCGCCCAGGTGGGGCAGCAACAGCACGCGCCAACTGAACGTCGTCTTCCCCTTCTTGCTGACGTGGTGCGACGGCGGCAGGAAGCCGTTCTTGTCGAAATAGGTGTGCAGGGCCACGGCGATCCGAAACAGCCGCCGCCTCGCCTCGCGCTCGTCCTGTTTCACCGGGTCGAAGGCCACGTCCAGCAACTTGCCGACGGGGAGGTCCGTCGGCAGGGCCACCGCCGCCGTGGCGTCGGAGCCGTCGGTCGTCAGCGTCACCGCCGGCAGGTGTTTGACCGCGAACTCGACGAACGGCTTCACCATCGTGCCGCGATCGGGGTCCGCCGCCCAGGTTTTGAGTTCCGCCGTGGTCTCGCGGCGGACGAGGTCGAGGGCCGTCTCCACGTTCGCGGCGTGGCGGGCGTTCGGTCCGCGCACAGTGGCGGTCAGCACCAACTCCTTCGCGGCGAGTTGGCCCGTCACCAGGGCCGTCGGCGATTTCAGGATGGCCATATCGGGTCGGAGTTCGCCCCGACCGGCATCCGGCAGGAGCCGGAAATACGTGGAGAGACTGGCGAACGCGACCCCGGCGGCCAGCGGCTGCTTGACCGCCGCGCGGAGGAGCGGAGTGAGCGGGCCGTCGGGCCGCTTCGGGTCGGCGGCGGGTTCGCAGTCGTGGGAGTAGACGAGTCGGTTCGGCTCGGTCAGGTCCAATCGCCATTGGTTTCGAGGGAACACGTTCACCGTGACGACGTGGCCCTTCACCACGACCGTCTCCGTCTTGCCGGCGAGGGCTTTCGCCGTGCGGATGACCCCGGCGCGGTCGAACGGCTTGCCCGTCCGGACGATCACCGCGAACGAGTCGCCGAACCGCCTTTGGTCGTCGTCCTTGGTCACGAACGCCGTGACGGTCTCCACGTCCGCCAGGGTCAGACCGGTGGCGGCCTTCCACGCGGCGGTCAGGCGGGCGACCTCCGGGGCGGTCGCCGTCCGCGCCGACTGGCCGAGCGGCGAGGCCCACAGTCGTTTGAAATCGACGTGCACGAACCCGGCCGCGTCGGTCGGGACGTACTGCAACTCGACCGGCAGCGGGTCGGCGGCGAGGAGTGGACACGGGGCGAGGACGAGGGCCAGCAAGACGAATCGGATCATTCCGGAACCCCGGTGCCAGGTAGTTTGGCCGACTCTTGGTTCTTCGGTGTGTTCGCCCGCCGCTCACCAGTCCGCGCCCAGCACCTCGCCGCCGCTGCGAGTGACGGCCGCCTTCAGCGTCACCTCGGTGATCGTCTTCTTGATCGCCCGCACCGACCCGTCGAACATCGTCACGTTGCACCGGTCGCCCTTGAAATGCAGCAGCTTGCCGACTTCCTTCTCCGGGTCGAATTCCAACTCGTCCGGTTTGGTCCACGGCACGGCGGTGGCGGCGGTGACGATGGCGATGGTGTTCGAGGTGCCGTCCGTGAAGTCGGCGAACTTCAGCCGGCCGGTCGGGTCGAACCCGGCCCCGTTGCCGCTGAACACGCGGTAGCGGGTGGCCTTGTCCTCGGCCTTGTCGCCGCCGTACAGGAACACCGCCGGCATCGGGTTGTCCTTGAACACCTTCATGTTGTGGGCGCTGTCCCACGGCTCGTCCAGTTTGAACTTCGCGTACAGCTGATTCTGCTCGATGTAGGGCAGGGCCAGCACTCGCCAACTCAGCGTCGGCTTGCCTTTCTTGTCCACCAGATACGACGGGAACATCGTGCCGTTCGCGTCGTGGTACGAGTGGACGGCGATACCCAGTTGCTTCAGGTTGTTCTGGTCCCGGGCGTTGCTGGTCATCTTGCCGCCGGCGACCATTTCCACGAACGCCGCGTAGGGCACGTCGGCCGGGACGGTCAGGGTGGCGGTGCGGTCGTCCACGTCCAGTTTGCCGGACTTCAGTACGTCGGCGGCCACCTTCAGCAGCGGGCGAAACGCCTTCATGTCGTCGCCGTCCTTCTCCGCCTGTTTCAGTTCCTTCTCGGCTTCGTCGAGGCCGACCTTGGCCAGCCCGCGGAGGATGTCGAGGGACTTCTCCACCTCGCCGGCCAGCTGCTTGTTCGGGCTGCGGACGGCGACCGCCAGGGTCAGTTCCTTGCCGGCCAGTTTGCCGACCAGGGAAATCGTCTCGCTCTTGGCGATGGGCAGGAACGGCCGCATCTGGGGCGGGAAGGCGTCGTCGCCGAGGCGGATCTGGTCCGGCAGGTTGGCGACGTTCATGCCGCCCACCATCGCCGCGCCACCGGCCTGCTTGAACGTCGCCGAGTGCGGGCCGTCGGCCGGGTTCGGATCCGCCTTCGGCTCGTCCTTCAACCCGATGCCGGCGACGATCCGCCTGTCGTCCGACAGATCGACGAAGATGGTCGGGCCGACTTTCGGGGCGATGCGGACGACGTTGTCTTTGTTCTCGTACTTGCCGGTCTTGGCACCGGGGCTGGCTTCCAGCGCGGCCAGGACGGCCTTGCGGTCGTAGGCCTTGGCGGTGGTGAAGATGACGGCCATCCGCTCCATGTCCTGCTGCCCCTTCAGCGCCGGCATGTACAGGGTCGCGGTCGTCAGGTCGCCGAGGGTGAGGCCGGACAGGGCGGTCAACTCCTTCAGCGCCTTCTCCAGCGGCGGCAGTTTCAGCTTGCGGAAGGTGTCGCCGAGGGAGGACTTCCACAGCCCGGCGAACTCGACGTGGGCGAACACCGCCGCGTCGGTCGGGACGTAGTGCAGGCCGACGGGCAGTTTGACCGCCGGTTCGGCCGCCGCCGGCTGCTGGGCGGGTGTCATCAGCGCGGCGACCACGGCCGCCAGCGTCACCCCAACCCCCGCCCCCCACGCCAGTTGCATTCGCGTGAACACGGACATGTGCTTGCCCTCCGGTGTGAAACGCCGTCCCACCACCCAGACGCCGCCCGGCGACGGGCGTTTCAGCGGCGGCGAAATGACGTTCGCTGGGGATGATTGTCGCCGGTCGCGGTCGAGGAAGCGAGGTCGGTTGCGGTGCGACCGCGCATTCGAGTCTTGGCTCGGAAGTTTGTTCGCCAATCTTGCCCGAAGGGATGGCGGTGTCTCAGTTTGTCGGCGTTCGCTCCGCGAACGCACGCGGGCGGTTCGCCCCTCACTCGTCGTCCTTCTTCTTGTCCCACTTGATGCGGCAGCCGGCGGAGGCGGACGTTTCGCCCTTCTCCGCCTTCTTCCCCGCCAGCGCCGCCGCGACGGCCGCCTCGATGTGCTTGGCCGTCGGCTCGCGGGGCGGCCCCTTGTCGTCCAGCGCGCCCAGGTAAGCCACCTTCCGCTCCTTGTCCAGCACGAAGAACTCCGGCGTGTAGTTGGCCCCGTACTGCCGCGCGATCTGCTGCGTCGGGTCGTACAGGTACGCGAACGGGAACTTCCGCTTCTCGGCCCGCGCCGTCATCGCCGGCAGCGCGTCCGCCTTGCCGGTGTTCACGTTGATCGCCACCACTGCCACCTTGGAATCCTTGCCCGAATTCGCCTCGGCGAGCGCGACGATGCGGTCCTCGTAGTCGGCCGCCACCGGGCAACTGTTGCAGGTGAACACCACCACGACCACGTCCTTGTCCTTCAGGTCGGCGAGGGCGTGCGTCTTGCCGTCGGTGCCGTCCAGTTCCTTCCACGCCGGGGCCGCGTCGCCGACGGAAAGAACCTTGTTGAACTCGCCGGCGAGCAGCGGCGTGGCGAGAAGGAGCGAGAGGGGAGCGAGCAGTCGCATGGGGATTCCTCGTCACGGGTGATGGGGACAGTGTAGCGGCACCCGCTCGCAAGCTCGCGGCGACGACGCCCACCTTGACGGAATTGCTCCGCCGGAACACCATGACACCAGCCAAGATGTCGTGGTGTCCCACCGAGTGCCCGCCATGCCCGCCGAATCCCCCTCCCGCCGCGGCTTCCTCGGCGGCGTCGCCGGCGCGACGGTCGCCGTCACCACCGGCGGTTCGCCTCCCGCACAGGCCGCCGAGCCGGTGAAGCCTGTTCCCCCGGCCGACTTCACCGCCGGCTCCGCCGCACTGGAGCCGGACAAGGTGGTGACATCGGCCTGTCAGTTCTGCAACTCGCTGTGCGGGTTGAAGGTGCATATGAAGGCCGGCCGGGTGATCGACATCAAGGGCAACACCGACGACCCCGTGCAGGCCGGCGAGCTGTGCGTGAAGGGGCCGATGATGGCGCAACTGACGTACAACCGGCACCGCATCAAGACGCCGCTGAAACGCATCGGCAAGAAGGGCGACCCGAAGTGTACCTTCGAGCCGATCTCGTGGGACGACGCGCTCGGCACCGTCGCCAAGAAGTTCCTCGCGCTGCGGGACGCCGGGGACGCGAAGGCCGTCGTCAGCCGCACGTCCGGCCGGCTGCCGCGCGGCACGGGGTCACTCATCCATCGGCTGTTCACGCTCCTGGGCAGCCCGAACGACACGGACGTGGGGCCGGTGTGCAACGACGCCGGCGGCAACGCCCTGGCGTGGACGTTCGGGATGGGCAACTTCACCAACGGCTACGGCGTCGATCCGGCGACCGGCAAGGAAGACCTCGGCAGCGCGAAGTTCTTCCTGTTCCTCGGCACGAACCAGGCCGAGACGCACCCGGTCACGTTCGCCCACCTGCTGCGGTGCCGGGCGAAGACGAAGGCGGAACTGGTCGTCGTCGATCCCCGCAAGACGGCGACCGGGACCGTCGCCGACATCTGGCTGTCACCGAAGCCGCACACCGACCTCGCCCTCGTGCTGGGGATGCTCGGCCACATCGTCGAGAGGAAGCTGCACGACGCGGCGTTCGTGGCCAAGTGGGTTCTCGGCTTCGACGAACTGGCGAAGCACCTGAAGGACGGCGGGTACACGCCCGACTGGGCGGCGACGGTGTGCGACGTGCCGGCCGACCGGATTCGCACGGTCGCCGAGAAGTATGCCGCCGCGAAGCCCGCCGCCATCTTCTGCAACGCCGGCATCTCGCACCAACTGAGCGCGTTCGACACCTACCGCGCGCTGGCGATGTTGGCGGCGATCACCGGCAACATCGGCGTGCCCGGCGGCGGGTGCAACTTCATGCACAACACCTGGCCGGGCGATTTGCACCTGCCGCCGCTGACGGTGAAGGCGCCGGAGGTGAAGGAACCGGCGATGCCGGTCGGCCCGGACTGGTTCGCCGAGTCGGTGCTGACCGGCAAGCCGTACCGCATGAAAGCACTGGTGGCGATGGGCAACCCGCTGCTGGCCAGCGCGAACACGGCGAAGGTGAAGGAGGCGTTCGCGCAACTGGAGTTCTTCGTTTACACCGGGCTTTTCCTGGAGGAGAGCGCCTACTACGCGGACGTGATCTTGCCCGTGTGCAGCGGCTTGGAGATGGACGGCGTGTACATGCGGCGGGATGATCGTGCGATCCGCTGGCAGACGGCGGCGGTGCCCCGCGTCGGCGAGTCGAAGCCCGACTGGGAAATCTGGATCGACCTGGCGCACGCCCTTGCCAAGCACGACACCAAGAACAAGCCCGAATACTGGACGACCGCGTTCCCGACGGAGTGGAAGGACTACCGCAAGTTATGGGCGGAGTTCGTGCGGCTGACCCCCGGCGTCGGCGGCATGACCGCCGCGCGGATGGAGGCGCGCGCCGAACCGCTCCGCTGGCCGTGCCCGACCGTGGACCACCCCGGCGTCAGCACGCTGTATATGGAAGGCGCGAGTTGGGACGCCGCCGCGACGGCCCTCGGCAAGAAGGGCAAGCGGTTCTTCACGCCGTCCGGGAAGGTGGAGCTGTTCACCCCGGAGTTGGAGAAGAAGCTGGCCACGACGGGTCACGCCGCGCTGCCGCGGTTCTACACGCATCCCGATGTGACCGGCGGCCACCCGACCATCGAGTACATGGCGGAGTTGGTGGCGAACCCGGTGAACCCGCAGGCCGTCACGCGGCGGGTGAAACTCGGTGTGCCACCCCCGAAGCGGAACGCGGACTTCCCGCTGATGGGCATGACCGGCCGGCCGAGCGTCGTCCACTTCGCCGGGGTGACGCAGTGGACGCCGACCGGCAAGCAGACGAACGGCGTGCGGCTGATCCAGATTCACCCGAAGACGGCGACGGCGGCGGGGCTGAAGAACGGCGACGCGGTGATCGTCGAAAGCGCCCGCGGGTCGGCGACGGGAACCGTGCTGGTGTGGGCGGGCATCCGCGAGGACACGGTGTTCGTTCCCGGCACCTTCGGCCCGATGCAGGCCGTCGGCGACGACTTCGACCTGCCCCGCTACGGCTCCGCCAACCTGCTCACCGACGACCGCTACTTCGACCCGCTGTCCGGCCAGCAGGCGTACAAGTGCTTCGCCTGCCGGGTGCGGAAGGGGTGAGGGGTGGCTTTCGGGAGGGCGAGGCTCAGCGGTCACTCGTCGTCGCTGGCCTTGCGGTTCGCCTTGCGGGTGGACGCCTTCCGCTTGGCATCGACCCGCCGCCGCTTGGACGCCTTGCTCGGCTTCGTCTTCACGCGGGGCTTGGGCGGGGTGGCGGCCGTCAGCAGCATGTCGGCCAGCTTCTCCAGGCACCGCTGGCGATTCCGCTCCTGGTCGCGGTACTCCTGGCTGGTGATGACGAACTCGCCGTCCACCGTGACGTGTGCCGGGTGGGCGACGCGGAGGCGGGCCTTCACCGCGTCCGGCACGCTCGGGCTGGCGTCCAGCGGCCACCGCAGCTCGGCCTTCGACGCCACCTTGTTCACGTTCTGCCCGCCGGGGCCGCCCGACCGCGCGTACGCCCAGGCGAACTCCTCGTCCGGGATTTCAATGGCGGCGGTGATCTGAAGCACGGCAGTCTCCTCGCGGCGGGCGTCGGCGTATTGACGTTCGCCTTCCCGGTATCCTACTATCAACCCTTCCCGGCGGGTCGCGCGGCGGCCGGTCGGACGCGGATTTCCCGGCACCCAGGCACCCCCACTCATGAACGGTCACGTCGGCGGGCGGGTCGAACTGGTCGCCCCCCGTCCGGTGACGGACACCGGCGACCGCTGGCGGCTGCTCGCCCTGGTGCTGCTCGCCGTCGCCGTTCACGCCTGGCTGATCGCCAACACGGCAGTGACGGCCAAGGACAGCATCCGGTTCGCGCGGCACGCGCTGGCCCTGTGGAAGCCGAACCAGGACAAGGTGCAAGGCTCCCCCGACCGCACCTTCCCGGATGTCCTCCGCGCCGAGCAAGACCCGCCCGGCTACCCGCTCGCCCTGGCCGCGCTTTACTTCCCGGTGAAGGCGGCGTGGGCCGAGCCGCACTCGACGGTCATGGACCGGGCGCTGCTGGCCGGGCAACTGGCCAGCGCGCTGGCGGCGGTGCTGACCGTCTTCCCCATGTACTGGCTCGGCCGGATGCTGTTCTCGAAGTGGGTCGGGTTCGGCGCGGCGGCGGTGTTCCAGTGCCTGCCGGTGTACGCCCGCGAGTCGAGCGACGCCATTTCCGACGGGCTGTACCTGTTCTTCGCGGCGACGGCGCTGCTGCTGGCCGCGCGGGGCCTTCGCCGGCCGACGGTCGGCCGGTTCCTGGTCGCCGGGCTGGCCGTCGGGCTGGCGTACCTCGTCCGCCCCGAAGGGCTGCTGATCCTGTTCCCGTGCCTCGCCGCCGTCCCCCTCTGGATGGGCGTGTCCGGCCGGTGGGGGGGCAAATCGACGGCGGCGTGGCTGACCGCTTTGGCCGTCGGCACCGCCATCCCGGTCGCCCCGTATGTCGCCGTCATCGGCCGGCTGACGAACAAGCCGACCACGAACGACCCGTTCCAGACCGCGCCCGTTCACCCCCGCGAGAACATGCTGAAAGGGGCCGCCGGCTCTCCGCCGTTCGCCAGTTGGGTGCCGGCCGACGCGACCGGTGCCCGGCGGGTCGGGCTGGCCGTCTGGGAGAGCGGGAAGGAGTGGCTGAAGGCGACCCACTATTCGGTCGGGGTGCTGGCGGTGTTCGGCCTGTTCTTCCTCCGCCGGCGGTTCCGCGACGAGCCGGCCCTGTGGCTGCTGGTCGTGTTCGGCGCGACGACGGCGGCGGCGATGGTCGCCCTGGCCGAGGTTCGCGGGTACGTGTCCGAGCGGCACGGGTTGCCGCTGGCGATGACGTGCGTCTACTTCGCCGTCGCCGGACTGGTGCCGCTGTTCGCCTGGGCGGGGCGGAACGCCCTGTTCTGGAACGGCCTGTACGGCTGGCGGTATCTGGGGGCCGTCGTCTGCGCGGCGATCATCCTGAGCGGCGGCCGGCAGTTGGTCCGCCCGCTGCACGACAACCGCCTCGGCCACAAGCTGGCCGGCGAGATGCTCCGGACACGGGTCAACACCTCGACCGACACGCTGGTCGATCCCTACGGGTGGGTCGTCTTCTACAGCGGCTGGGGGGTGTTCAACAAGGGGCCGGAAGACCCCCAACCGCCGCGGAAGCAGACCGTGCGGTGGGCGGTGATGGAGCTGACGGCGGACGCCGACGGGACCGTTCACCCGGACGTGCCGAAGATGCCCGACAAGGAGCGGGAGCGGCACGACATGGCGGTGGAGATTTACCGCAACGTCCAGCGCGGGCAGTGGGAGCAAGTGTTCACTTGGCCCGACGCGAGTACCGGCGAGCGCCCCCGCGTCGTCGTCGTCCGCCAAGTCCTGCCGCCGTGAGCGGCCTTCGCCCTGTCCGGTTCCCGCTCGCGGAGGAACTTCGATGTCCGCCGTCCTCGCCCCGCCGAAGCGCACCGCCGCCACGCCCCTCCGCTGGACGGTGGCCGAGTTCCACCGCGCCGGCGCGGCCGGCCTGTTCGGCGGCCGTCGGCCGGTCCTGCTGCGCGGGATCCTCTGGGAGCAAGGCGAAATGAACCCGCCCCGCGCGACGGCGATCCTGGTCGGCGCGGAGGCGCTTCGCGCCGCCTTCGGGCTGGGCTGGACAATCCGCGTGCAACTGCCGCTGGTGCTGTCGCGGGACACCGACCCGCTGCCGGACTTCGCGGTCGTGCCCGGCGGCGTGCGGGCGAACCTCGGCGGGCACCCGACGACGGCCGCGCTGGTCGTCGAAGTGAGCGACACCACGTTCGACACGGACGTGACGGAGAAGGCCGAGCTGTACGCCACGGCGGGGATCGCCGACTACTGGGTGGTGGACGTGGACGGGCGGCAACTTCTGGTCTTCCGCGACCCGGCCCCGCTCCCCGCCGGCCTCGGCGCGACGGCGTACCGCACCCACCACACGTTCGCCGACACCGACGCCGTGTCCCCGCTCGCGGTGCCGACCGCGACCGTGCGCGTGGCGGACCTGCTGCCGTAGTGATGCCCGGGAGCGCGACATGAGTACGGCCACGGCTTCCCTCCTCGGCGTTCGGCGGCGGAACCGGTCGCCGTGGGTGGCCCGGTTCGTCGAGATCGCGCACCGGCTGGTTGCCCGGCACGGCGTGCCGAGTCTCGGCAACTTCCGCGACCCCGTCAAGGAAATCCTCTACATCCTCCTGTCCGCCAAGACGACCGACGCGCAGTACCGCCTCACCCACCGGAAGTTGATGGCGGCGTTCCCCACGCTCGCCGAGCTGGCGACCGCGCGGGTGCGGGACGTGCGACGGTGCATCGAGTCCGGCGGGCTGGCCGGCAAGCGGGCGGGGCAGGTGGTCCGGATCGCGCGGGCGGTGACGGCCGAATGCGGCGCGCGACCGGCCCGGTTCCTGCGGTCGCTGGCCGCCCGCGAGGCGTATGATTTCCTCATCTCGCTGCCGGGCGTGGGGCCGAAGTCGGCGTTCTGCGTCATGATGTACAGCCTGGATTTCGACGTGTTCGCCGTCGATGTCAACGTGCAGCGGATCGCCGAACGGCTGGGCGCGATCCGTCGCGGATCGACTCACCACCAGGCGCAGCGGCGACTGGCGGCGGTCGCGCCCGACGGCCACGGCAAGGCGCTGCACGTTGCGATGGTCGTCCACGGGCGAACCGTCTGCCTGCCGCGCAAGCCGCTGTGCGGGGAATGCTGCCTGGCCGACTTGTGCGCGGTCGGGCGGAAGCGGAAGGGGGAACCGAATGGCTGACCCGCGACCCGTCGCCGTCGATCTGTTCTGCGGAGCCGGCGGCCTGTCCGTCGGCTTCGAGCAGGCCGGGTTCGACATCGCCCTCGGCGTCGATTCCGACGGCTACCACGCGGCCGCGCACGACCGCAATTTCCCCGACGGGAAAACCCTCTGCCAGTCGGTGGCGACCCTGACGGCCGCCGACATCTTCGCCGCCGTCGGCCGCAGCGAAGTGGACGTGATCGTGGGTGGCCCGCCGTGCCAGGGGTTCAGCACGATGGGCGTCCGCGACGCGCTGGACCCCCGCAACGACCTCGTCGGGCAGTTCGCCCGCATCGTCCGCGAGGTGCGGCCGAAGGCGTTCGTGATGGAGAACGTGCCGGGGATGCTGGCCGGGAAGACGCGGGTCATATTGACGACCGCGATCACTCAGTTCGAGACGGCAGGCTATCGGATCACGCATCCGGTTCGCGTCCTCGACGCGAGTCTTTTCGGCGTGCCCCAGCAGCGGAAGCGGCTCATCCTGCTCGGCTTGCGGGACGACTTCGCCGGCACCATCGAGTACCCGACGGCCGGCACGCTCGACCGGCCGACGGTGTGGGAGGCCATCGCCGACTTGCCGGCCGTGGACACCCGCGACGAACTGTTCGCCGAGAACGACGCGGCCTACGACGCCGACCCGATCGGGCAATACGCCCGCGTGATGCGGGGAATCGAAGTCGAGCCGACGAACTACGGCCACCCGCGCGGGTGGGACTCGTCCCGCTGCTCCGGCTGCCTCCGCGTCAAGCACGCGGCGGCGGCGGTCGCCCTGTACGCGGCGACGCCGCCGGGCGCGATGGTGCCGAGCCACAAGTTGCCCCGCCTCGACCCGAACGGCCTCGCCCCGACGCTCCGGGCCGGCTCGGATTCGGCGCACGGGTCGTTCACCGCCCCCCGGCCGATCCACCCGTACCGCCCGCGCTGCATCACCGCCCGCGAGGCCGCGCGGCTCCACGGCTTTCCCGACTGGTTCGCCTTCTACCCGTCGAAGTGGCACGCCTATCGGCAGATCGGCAACGCCGTCTGCCCGCCGCTGGCCAAGGCGCTCGGCGCGGCGGTGCTGGCCGCGCTGGGAATTCGCCCGACGAAGCCGACGCGGGCCGTTCCCCTGTCGGACGCCTTCCACCTGCCGGCCGACCGCCCGCGCAGCCTGAAGCGAATCCCGCAGGTGGTGCACTACCCGCCGGTCATCGAGCGGCTGATCGCCGCGCGGTACGACGCCGGCCGGGACCGCCTGACGGCCCCCACGTTCACCTTCGCGGACGTGCAGCGAGCGGTGGCGGCGGCCGGCGTCCAGTTGACGTGGATTCGGGCCGACACGTTCCTCCCGGACATCGCCCGCAGCCGCAACGTCCTCAAGCTGCTCGCCCCCTGCCTGCGGCGCGGGTACACCATCCGCAAGCTGTCCGGCGGCGACGCCATCGGCGAATTCGTCCCCCAAGGGCACCCGGAAGGGATCGAAGTGAAGGCCGCCGCCCGACCCGCACCCCCCCGCCCAAAACGAGGAGAAAGCCGTGAGCAAAAGTCCCTCTTCGACTAGCGGAACCGCAAAGGTCAACCGCTACGAAAGCATACTCGAACACATCTTCCAAGCGCACCACTCTGCGGGCGTGACGGAGTTCGTATTCGAGCGAAGCGAAATCGAAACGGCCGCATCGACGCTCGGGATCCAGTTGCCCAAAAACCTCGGCGACCTGATTTACAGTTTCCGCTTTCGCGCTCAAATGCCGTCCTCGGTCACGGCGACCGCGACGGGTGGACTGGAATGGGTCATCGAAGGAGCTGGCCGGAGCAAGTACAGGATGGCGTTGCGGAAGCCGATGCGGGTGGTGCCGAGCGCCAACCACTACCGGATCAAGATTCCCGACGCGACACCCGAAATCGTGGGACAACACGCCCTCAACGACGAGCAGGCGCTCCTCGCGAAGGTGCGGTACAACCGGCTGATCGACATCTTCCTGCGCGTGACGGCGTACTCGCTCCAGAATCACTTGCGGACGACGGTCCCCGACATCGGGCAAATTGAAATCGACGAGTTGTACGTCGCCGTCAACACCTACGGTCAGCAGTTCGCGATCCCGGTGCAGGCGAAAGGCGGTTCGGACCAAATCAACGCCACGCAGGTGGCTCAAGACCTGGCACTCTGTCGGGACAAGTATCCCGACTTGGTCCCCCGCGCGGTAGCCGTGCAGTTCGTCAAGGACGGCGACGGCGAAGTCATCGTGATGTTCGAGTTGACCGAGGTCGATGCGGAGATTCGAGTCGTGGACGAAAAACAGTACAAGCTCGTCGCGGCGGCCGACATCACCCGCGCCGATCTCGACCGGGCGACCGCCAGCGCGCGGTGACACCACTTCCCCCGCTCACGCCCGCCAGAAGCGGGGCAGGTCGCGGCGGAAGAACGTCCACAGGCCCCGCGCCGACAGCCAGCTCTTCTTCGCCTTCGCCGGCCGGCCGGTGGCCAGCCGGAAGCCGGCTTGCAGCACCTTGCCGACCAGTTGCACCGGCGTGTCGAGCGTCACCATCACCTTGTACGCCAGCAGGGCGGCGCGGCCGGCCCCGGCCTTGCGGAAGTAGTGGACGTACCCGACGGCCACGTTCGGCTGCGCGAACCCGATGTTCGCCCGGCTGCTCACCCGGCCGTAGTGCAGGATTTCCACGCTGCTGAAGTAGACCAACTGGCCGTGCCGGCCGACCTGCGCCGACAGGTCCAAGTCCTCGCCGCCGAACCGATACCGCTCGTCCCACCGGCCCGACGCCTCGAACGTGCGGCGGGGCAGGAACACGGCCGCGCCCATCAGCGCCTCGACCGACCGCACGCCGGTCGGGTCGAACGTGCCGCGCCGGTAGCGGTGGTAGGCGGCGCGGAACAGGCCCGTCCACCGCAGCAGGCTGACGCGGTGCAGCAGCGCCCCCAGAGTCGGCTTGGTGCGGTAGGAAATTTGCGGCTCGCCGTCCGCGCCGCGCAATCGCGGGCCGACCATGCCGACGCCGGGGTTGGCGTCGGTGAACTCGACGAACTCGGAGAGCGTCAGCGGCGGCACTTCGGTGTCGTTGTTCAGGAAGAACAGGTAGCGGCCCCGCGCGATCACCGCCGCCTGGTTGTTCGCCTTGCTGAAGCCGACGTTGTCGCTGTTGCGGACGAGCCGGACCTGGGGGAACTCGCCGGCCACCATGTCGGCCGCGCCGTCGGTGGAGGCGTTGTCCACCACCACCACTTCGAACGGCACCCCCTGGTCGGCGTCGAACAGGGAGTTCAGGCACGCCCGCAGCATGTCGCGGCAGTTCCAGTTGGCGATGCAGACGGACACGTCCGGCGCGTCGGCGTGCGGCCGGCGAGCGGGCGACGGCGGAGCAAGCGGTCGCAGGCCGACGGGGGGTGCATCCTGCACGAAGTTCATTCCGTATCCCCGAAGCGAGGGTTCGCGGGCGGCCGAGGTCCGTTCGCGCGGCGAATCGAGTCGCCCGTCTTACCACCTCCCGCGCCGCCCCGTCAACGCCACCCGCGCCGGAGGGTCACGCCGGCGTGCCCCCACCCTCGGCCGCGGCGAGCCGCGCCCGCATCCGGTCTTTCGCCTCCGCCGGCAGGTTCTCGTCGCCGGCGTCCGATGCCTGTCGAACGAGTTCGCGGGCGGCCCGATCCACCTCTTGCAACTGGGCGCGATACCGCCGGCACGGGGCGCACATGCGGCGGTGGGCACCGGCGCAGAGCAGTTCGGTCAACTTCAGCCGGGCGTCCAGCTCCTTGGAACTGATCTCGGCCACCCGCCGGCACGAGAAGAGGATCATGCGCCACCCGCCTTCGGTTCGGTAGGGTCCAGGCCGTACCAGTTCTTGCTCAGGCACTGCCACATCCGCAGCCGGGCGCGGTGCAGCATCACCCACAGGTTGGACGGCGTGATCTCGACGGCCTGACAAATTTCGGCCGCGTCCGCCTCTTCCAGGTGCCGGAGGACGAACACGTCGCGGAGGCGGGCCGGCAACTTGCCCGAACAGCCTTGCACGACTTCCCAGAACTCGGCCCGCGTCGCGTCCGCGTCCGGCGCGGCGGCCGCCCACTCCTTCGGTTTCGCCCGCCAGTGGCCGGTGTCGTCGAACAGCCCGTCCTCGAAGTCGTCCCCTTGCGACTCGCCCATCCGCGCCCGCTCCCGCACCGTCGCCCGCAGCCAGTCGATCACCTTCCGCTTCAGAATGGCGGTCAGCCAGCTCCGCTCGCTCGACCGGCCGGCGAACCCCGCTCGCCCGCGCCACGCCGCCAGGAGCGTCTCTTGTACCAAATCCTCGGCCACCTCGGAACGGCGGACGGTGCGCAGGGCGTAGCGATACAGGTAGTCGCCGTGGCGGTCCACCCAGAGTTGGCAATCGACGGCGGGTTCGGGGTTGGGCGAATCGGACATCGAAGGGACTCGGAACGGGAGAGGTAGGCGACGAAGGCATGTTACCGCGAACGGCGGCCGTCCTTACAGGTCTCGGTCCGTTTGCGATACTTCTGCGGGTGAGTGTAAGTGTCGGGCGGGAACCCCGACCAACCCCAGGCGACTCAATGGAACTGGTATCGAGTCGCGTTCCCCGAACGAGGATGTTCCCGCATGATCTGGAAGCACGCCGCGACCCCGCGATCGACCCGCGCCCTGCTCGGCCTGGAACCGCTCGACGAGCGGGCCGTTCCCGCCGTCCTGCACGGCGACAGTCCGGCGACGACCGCTCCGGCGGTCGTGTACACCGAGACGAACAACCCGACCGACGGGCAGAACGCCGTCCTCGCCTTCCGCCGCGACGGCCGCACCGGCGACCTGACGCAGATCGGCAAGTACGCCACCGGCGGCACCGGTCAACTGAACGTGCCCAAGGCCGTCGGCATCGACGACGGGGACCAGCAAGTGCAGGCGACGGCCGACGGCAAGTTCCTGTTCGCCGTCAACCAGGGGAGCGACAGCGTCACCGCCTTCCGCATCGGCGAGCAGGGCAAGCTGACGCGGGTCGGGGTGTACGCCAGCGGCGGCGACCAGCCCGACACCCTCGGCATCGCCGGCAACTTCCTGTACGTCGGGAACGCCGGGGATGCGGCGGGCGGCCACGCCGGCACCACCACCCCCAGCGTCCGCGCGTTCACCATCGACCGGGACGGGTCGCTGACGGCCGTCGCCAACTCGACGGTGACGTTCCCCGTCGGCACGCGGGTGGCGCAGACGCTGGTGTCGCGCGACGCCCGGTTCCTGTTCGTCGAGGCCGCCAGCTTCCAGGGGACGGCCGGCGGGAACACGGTGAACACCTTCCGCATCAACGGGAACGGCACCCTGACGGCCGCCCCCGGCGGCGCGGCCAGCGCCGGCACGAACGCCCCGGTGCTGCTCGGCGCGGCCACGCACCCCCGGCTGAATATCGTCTACACCGGATTCGCGTCGTCCGGCCAGGTCGGCGTGTTCACCTACGACGAGACCGGGCGGACGAACTTCGTCGGCACCGGCGCGGACACCGGCACGGCCCCGTGCTGGTGCGTCGTCAGCGGCGACGGCAAGCTGCTGTACGTGGCCAACACCGTCACCGACTCGGTCAGCGTCTTCTCGCTCGCCGACCCGCTGCACCCGGTCCAGATCCAGGAGTTCCTGCTGGGCGGGCCGCGCGGGACGGCCGGCACCGGGCAGGCGTTCGCGTACGAGATCGCCCTCGACCCGACCGGCAAGTTCCTCTACGCCATCTCGCAATCGACCGCCCCGGCGTTCCCGCAGGGGAACCAACTGCACACGCTGAAGGTGGCCCGCGACGGCACCCTGAGCGAGCCGCTCGCGCCGGTCATCTTCAGCACCCGCGACGTGCCGGCCAACGCCCACCCGCAAGGGCTGGCGGTGGTGTCGCTGGGGAACGACCGCGTGTACGTCGGCGGGGGCGATCACGACGGGGAGGAAAGCGCCCCGGCGGATCGCCACCGCGACGTGTGGAACTGGTTCCGCTCCGGGCGGTTCGGCGGCCGGCGCGGGTGAGCGGGGCCTGTCAGGAGCCGATTTCGGGCGGAGACCCCACCCATGTTCCGGAGGGGGGGCGGGGTGGGGTCTTGTAGCATTCGGAAATCTGTGGACCTGCCCCTGATCGCCCCTCACAAGGAATCCTTCGATGAAACCCGTCCACGTGATCGTCTTCGCCGCGGTCGGCCTCGGTCTTGCCCTGGGTGTCAGCCTCGGCCGCGGCGGCGAACCGAAGGAGAAGCCGGTTCCGGCCCCGGAATTCGACGGCGTCACGGCGTGGGTGAACGCCAAGCCGCTGAAGCTGGCCGACCAGAAGGGCAAGGTGGTCGTCCTGCACTTCTGGACGAACGGCTGCGTCAACTGCGTGAACAACTACCCGCACTACCGGACCTGGCAGGACAAGTACAAGGACGCGAAGGATTTCCTGATGGTCGGCGTCCACACGCCGGAGTTCGACGCCGAGAAGGACGTGGACCGCATCAAGGAGCGGATGGCGAAGAACAAGCTGACGTTCGCCGTGGCGGTGGACAACGACCTGGCCACCTGGAAGGCGTGGGGCAATCGCTACTGGCCGTGCGTGTACCTGATCGACAAGGGTGGCAACGTCCGACAGAGGTGGGAGGGCGAGTTGGGCGACGGCGGGGTGAAGAAGCTGACCGCTTTCATCGACGAGTTGCGGAAGGAAGACCCGCCGAAGGGGAAGTGAGCGGGCCGGCCGGACTAGGAATTCATCGTCCCAGTTCATTCGGAGGAATCCGTCATGACGCGCGACGTGTGGGTGGGCGTCTTGGCAGTCGCCCTGGTCGGCGGGGTGGCGTATGCCCTGTTCGCCCGGTCGGGGTGGGACGCCCCGTCGCCCCGCGAGCGGGTGCCGGTGCGGATCGGCGTCCCGGCCGGGGGTCGGGTCGAGAAGACCGACGACGAGTGGCGGGCGGAGCTGTCCGACGCGGCGTACCGCGTCGCGCGGCGTGGCGGCACCGAGCGGGCCTACACCGGCGCGACGTGGGACACCAAAACGACAGGCGAGTACTGCTGCGTCTGCTGCGGGCAGCCGCTGTTCGACTCGGCCGCCAAGTTCGACTCCGGCACCGGCTGGCCGAGCTTCTGGCAGCCGCTCGACGAGAACGCGGTGTCGCTGTTTCGGGACGCCGGCCCGTTCGACGGGCGGACGGAGGTGACGTGCAGCCGGTGCGACGCCCACCTCGGCCACGTGTTCGAGGACGGCCCGCCGCCGACCGGTCAGCGGTACTGCATGAACTCGGCCGCGCTAACCTTCGCGCCTCGGTAGAACGCCTTTCGAGCCGTAACCGCGAAGGAGTGGCGTTTCGTCCGCCGCCCCGAAGGGGCGACCGCCAATAGCCCAGGGCGTCAGCCCTGGGAAGTCTGTCCACATCCCCGGAAGCCCCGAAGGGGCGACAGATCGTGGCTGTC
>JAYUFU010000321.1:0-4635 GCA_043738505.1 Fimbriiglobus sp.
TGTCGTCGCCGCGACCGACGGGAGCGGAACGCGAACTCGGCAGACGCGGATCGCGTCGGTACGATGGGACATCCGGATCGGAGGTATGCAATGAGTCTGACCATCGAACTGCCAGCGGAAACTGAACGTCAGTTGTCCGCCCGCGCCCAAGCGGCCGGGAAGTCGATTGAGGAGTTTACGAGCGGGCTGCTGGTGAAGTTGGCCAAGGCCCCGCCGCGACCCTGGGCCGAGATCGTCGCCCCGCTCGCCGCCGACTTCAGCGCCAGCGGGATGACGGAGGACGAGTTGGACGCGGTGGTCGAAGAAGCCCGCGAGGAAATCTACTTCGAGCAGCACGGCAGACGGTCGAAACAGCCATGACACCGACCGTTGTCTACGACTGCATGATCTTCGTCCAGGCCGCCGCGAACCCAGCCGGGCCGTCCGGCCAATGTCTCCGGTTGGTGGAGTCGGGCGGGGTGCGGCTGGCGATGAGTCAAGCGATCCGGTACGAGATCCACGATGTCTTGGGACGGCCTGCCGTCCGCGCGAAAGTCCCCGCCATGACCGACGCCCGCGTTGCCGAGATTCTTGCCTTCATCGACTTCTTCGCCGTGCAGGTTCCGGAAGTTCCTTCGGTCTGCGAGTTCACCCGCGATCCGAAGGACGAGAAGTACCTGAACTTGGCCGTGGCCGCGAGCGCCGGCGTGATCGTGAGCCGCGACAACGACCTGCTGGACCTGATGAAACCGGACGACGCCGACGGCACCGCCTTCCGCGCCGCCCACCCGACGATTGTGATTCTCGACCCGGCGGCGTTCCTGGCAACGCTGCCGACTATTTGAGGCACTCCGCTGATGCATCGCTTCGCCCTGTTCGCCGTCGTCCTCGCTTCGGTCCCGGCGTTCGCGGACCCGAAGAAGCCGACCTACGACGAGGACGTGCTGCCCGTCCTCAAGCAGCACTGCGCGAGCTGCCACGGCAACGACAAGCAGAAGGGCGGCCTCAACGTCGCCACGTTCGCCGCGCTCAAGCAGGGCGGCGCGTCCGGTGAGGTGGTCAAGCCCGGCGACACCGGCAAGTCCCGCCTGTTGACGCTGACCACGCACGCCGAAGAGCCGAAGATGCCGCCGTCGGGCCAGAAGATTCCCGGCGCGCAGCTGGCCATCCTGTCCGAGTGGATCGCGCAGGGTGCCCGCGAGAACGCCGGCAGCAAGGCCGTGATGCCGGACAAGCCGAAGATCGACATCGGCCTGAAGTCGGTCGGCAAGGGTAAGCCCGACGGCCCGCCGCCGATGCCGCTGGCCGGCAAGCTGAAGCCCGACCCGCTCGTCCGCGGCCGCCGGCCGGGGGCGGTGCTGGCGATGGCCGCCAGTCCGTGGGCACCGCTGCTCGCCGTCGGCGGCCAGAAGCAAGTCCTGTTGTTCAACACCGACACCGGCGACTTCCTCGGGTCGCTGCCGTTCGAGCACGGGCAAATCAACAGCTTGAAGTTCAGCCGTAACGCGAAGCTGCTGCTCGCCGCGGGTGGTCGGGGCGGAGCCAGCGGGAAGGCCGTGCTGTTCAACGTCGAGACGTGCGAGAAGGTGACGGAGGTCGGCATCGAGTCCGACGCGCTGCTCGCGGCCGACATCAGCCCGGACCAGACGCTCATCGCCGTCGGGTCGCCGTCGAAGCTGATCCGCGTCTACTCCACCGCCGACGGCAAGGTGCAGTCCGAGATCAAGAAGCACACCGACTGGGTGACGGCCGTCGAGTTCAGCCCGGACGGCGTGCTGCTGGCCACCGGCGACCGCAACGGCGGGCTGTTCGTGTGGGAGTCCGCCACCGGCCGCGAGTTCCACAGCCTCCGCAACCACACGGCGATGATCACCGACGTGAGCTGGCGCGGCGACTCGAACGCGCTGGCCAGTTGCAGCGAGGACGGCAGCATCAAGTTGTGGGAGATGGAGAACGGCGGCATGTTCAAGAACTGGGCCGCGCACGGCGGCGGAGCTGCGGCGGTGAAGTTCAGCCACGACGGTCGGCTGGCGTCCACCGGCCGCGACAAACTGACGAAGGTGTGGGACCAGAACGGCGCGGCGCAGAAGCAGTTCGAGGCGCTGCCGGACCTCGGCCTGCGGGTGGCGTTCGCCCACGACAACCTCCGGGTGGTCGCCGGCGACTGGTCGGGGCTGGTCAAGACGTGGAACGTCGCCGACGCGAAGTTGCTGACCTCCGCCGACACCAACCCGCTGCCGGCCGTGGAGCGTCTGAAGGTGGCCGAGGCCGGGTTCGCCGCCGCCGACGCCAAGGTGAAAGCCGCGCAAGCCGCGTTCGCCGCCGCCGATCTGAAAAGCCAACAGGCGCAAGCGGCGTTCGCCGCCGCGAACGCCAACGTCGCCAAGCTGACGGCCGAACTCCCTGTCGCGCAGAAGGCCGTGACCGACACCGCGAACGCGGCGAACGCGGCGAAGGCCGCCGTCGCCCCGACTCAGGCGGAGGTGGCGAAGTACACCGCCCCAACCGCGGCGCTGGCCCAGGTGGAGCAGGCGAAGACGGCCGCCGCGACCGCCTTTGGAAAACTGGCCGCCGAGATTCGGGCGGAGGCCGCGAAGACCCCGGCCAACCCGCACCTCGCAGCCGAGGTGAAGCGGGCGACCGACCTGGCGAACGCGGTCCAGGTGGAGTTGGCGGCGGCGAAGAAGGCGACCGCCGACAACGCGGCGGCGCTGAAGGCTGCGACGGACAAGTTCGCGGTGGTGAACAAAGCCGCGACCGACACCGCCGCGGCGCAGGTGGAAGCGGCGAAGAAGCCACCAGTCGTCCAGCAAATGCTGACGGCGGCCCAAGCGGCCGTCGCTCCGGCGAAGGCGGCGGCGGATGCGGCAGCGGTCGGTGTCGCCCCGGCGAAAGCGGCGTTCGACGCGGCCCAGGCCGAGTTCGTCACCGCCAAGGCGAGCCTGGACCGGTTGAAGCCGCCGGCCCCGGTGCCCGCCCCACCGGTTCCCGCCCCGCCCGCGCCCGCTCCGTCGGTGCCGCCGAAGACGCCGCTACCACCCGTCCCGACGCCCGCGCCGCCGGCACCGCCGAAGAAGTGAACTGCGCGCGTCCGGCGACGGTGGATACAATATCGGTTTCCCCACCGCCATCGGAACCCCGACCCATGCCGTTCGTCCGCGAGTTGCAGGAAGCGCTGGCCGCCGCCGAGGCGGCCGCGCGGTTCGTCGCCGCCGAGTACGAGACGTTCGTCGCCATCCCGGACGCCCCCGCCCACATCACCACCCACGCGGACCGCGGCGCGCAGGAGATCATCCTGAAGCACCTCCGCGCGGCCTTTCCCGACTACGGGCTGTGCGCCGAGGAAGCGACCGACGCGCTGATCGGCGCGCCGGCCAACACCGACCGCTTGTGGGTCGTGGACCCCATCGACGGGACGAAGGGGTTCGCCATCAAGAACGGCGAGTTCTCGATCATGATCGGGCTGACCGTCGGCGGCGAGTCGGTGGTCGGCGTGGTGTGGGAACCCAGCACGAACCGCGTGACGTATGCGTCGAAGGGCGACGGCTGCTTCACCCGCGTCGGCACCGCCGCCCCGACCCGCTGTCACGTCACGAATGTGCCGACCCTCGCCGAGGCCACCATCACCCAAAGCCACGCCAAGGCCGGCAAGCCGAAGCCGGTGGTGGTGAAACTGCAACCCGGCAAGGTCATCGAGACCTACTCCGCCGGCATCAAGCTGGCGCAGGTGGCGCGGGGCGTGTGCGACCTGTACGTGAACGACTACCCGGAATTCCACGACTGGGACGTGTGTGCGGGCCATGTTCTGGTGACGGAGGCGGGCGGCACCGTGACCGAGTTCAGCGGCGGGCAGGTGCGGTACGGCCTCATCGGGGCGAAGCGGAAGAGCGGCCTCGTGGCGACGAACGGCGTGCTGCACGAGGAGACACTGCGGAAGTTGGGGTGACCGCCGTCGCTTCTCTCCGGCGGATGGGCATGGCTTCGTGGCACCGGTGGAGGCTCTTCCCATGACCCCGCGCGACGCGCTCACCCGCTGGCGGCTGCTCCTCGGCGCGGAGGCCGAACAGGGTCTCGGCTGCGGCCTCGATGGCAAGGAGGCCGGGCAGGACGCCGCCCTCGACTTCCTGTACGGCCGCGAGTACGGGCAGGGGCGGAACGTCCGCGGTCGCGGCGGGCAAGGGCAGGGCAAATCCGGCAGCTCGGACGACCGCACCGGCGGCCTCGGCGACTCGGCCATGAGCGTCCCCGACTGGCTGAACGCCATCCACGAACTCTTCCCGAAGCGGACCATCGAGCGGCTGGAGAAGGACGCGCTGGAGCGGTACGGGCTGGACGAGATGGTGACGAACCCGGAGCTGCTGGCCCGCGCGCAGCCCAGCCCGACCCTACTGAAAGCCGTGTTGCAGACCAAGCACCTGATGAACCAGCAAGTGCTGGCGCTGGCGCGCGAGCTGGTGCGGAAGGTGATCGAGCAACTGCTGGAGAAGCTGGCCCGGCCGGTGCGGGCGGTGTTCCACGGGTCGGCCGACCGCCGCCGCCGGTCGTTCCTGAAGGTGGCCAAGAACTTCGACGCGCGGAGCACGGTGCGGCGGAACCTGGCCAACTTCTCGCCCGACGAGCAGAAGCTGTTCATCCGCACGCCGTACTTCTTCTCGC
>JAYUFU010000322.1:0-4632 GCA_043738505.1 Fimbriiglobus sp.
GACGCTCCCCGGCGGTCGCGGCTCGTCGCTTCAGCGGATAACGGAATGGCCCTGACCCCGCTGTCGGCAGCCCGCCGCCCCGCCTTGACAGAAAATCCCGCCACCGGTATCGCCCCGCCGGATTGCCGACCTTTTGCCGGCTCGAACCGCGCTTCCGGGGGGAACCGCCGAATGCCCGTCCACCGTCCTTCGCGCCCCGCCGCCGTCGCCGCACTCGCCGTCGTCCTGGGCCTGTTCGCCGGGTCGCCCCGCGCAGCCGCCGAGGAGTCCCCGGTCGGGAAGATCGTGGCCGACGTGATCCCCGTGGACAACCGCCTGCGGTCGAAGCAGCACATCCAGGGCAAGATGCTGACCAAGCCCGGCAAGGCGTTCGACGAGAACACCGCCCGCGAGGACGTGGCCCGGCTGATGAAGTCGAACTGGTTCGCCCCGAACGGCGTGGAATTGAAGACCTCGCTCACCCCGGACGGGCAGGTGCTGGTGTTCGTCCACGTCCAGGAGCTGAAGTCGGTCGTCCACAAGATTTCGTTCCTCGGCAACAAGCACTACGGCGAGAGCGAGCTGTTCGAGGCGCTGACCCTCAGCCAGGTGCGGCAGGGCGCGGCCATGAACCCGGCGAACAACCGGTACGCCGCCGCCCAGCTCACCCGCAAGTTGCAGGAGGACGGCCGCTATTACGCCCAGGTGTCGCTGCTGAAGGGCGACCAGCCGGCCGACGAGGAGGTGGTGTTCAACATCGTCGAGGGGCCGGTGGTACGGGTCGGCCGGGTGGACTTCCGCGGCAACGAGATCGCCTCGCCCGACCGCCTCCGCACCGTGGTCAACACCAAAGGCGCGCGGTTCGGCACCCCCACCATCCTGACCGAGCGGTTCGTCCCGGCCAAGCTGAACGAGGACATCCAGCAACTGCTGAACTACTACCGCCGGCTGGGTTACTTGGACGCGCAGGTCGTCCCGGACGTGGAGCCGACCGGCGACCTGGCCGCCGTGCGGGTGACGTTCCACATCCGCGAGGGCCGCATGTACACCGTCCGCGAGACGCGGGTGGACGGCAACCACACGATCGCCGAGGCCCGCATCCGCAAGGCCATCGCTGTCGAGCAGGGCAAGCCTTACAACGAGTCGGTGGTGCAGGCCGACGCCAAGCGGATCGGCACCATGCACGGGTATCAGGGCCTCCAGGCGGGCGTCGAACCGGGCGTGTTCCTCGTCCCCGGTCAGCCCGGCGTGGTGGACGTGCATTACAAGGTGACGGAGCCGGAGCGGGTGGCGCAGCAGCCGGGCGGTGGGCCGGGCGTGCCGCGCGGGCCGGATCGCGTCGGCAAGATCGAGATCGTCGGGAACACCGTCACCCAGCAGCGGGTCATCCTGAACCAGTTGACCGGCATCAACCCCGGCCAAATCCTGGAGTACCCCCGCATCGAGGAGGCGCGGCAGAACCTGATCCGCCTGTCGATCTTCGACGGCGACCCGCCGCCGGCCATCGAAGTGCTGCCGCCGGACAACCCGGACAGCCCGTTCCGCGACATCAAGGTGACCGTCCGCGAGACCCGCACCGGCATGGTCGGCCTGCAAGTCGGGGTGAACTCGAACGCCGGCCTGAACGGCACCCTCACGGTGAACCAGCGGAACTTCGACATCCTGAAGGTGCCGACGAGCGTGTCCGACCTGCTGGGCGGGAAGGCGTTCCGCGGCGGCGGCCAGGAGCTGCGGCTGACGGCCATGCCCGGCACCACCATCCAGCGGTACGAGGCGACGTGGCGGGAGCCGTTCCTGTTCGACCAGCCGTACGGCCTGACCAACAGCGCGTACTACAGCGGCCGCCAATTCCTGGAGTACTCGGAGAACCGGTTCGGCGACCGGGTGACGGTGGACCGCCGGCTGGACGAGTACGGCGTGTGGCACGCCAACGCCTCGGCGCGGGTGGAGGGGGTGAACCTGCACAACATCCCGTTCGGCGCGCCGGACGCGATCGCCCGGTCGGCCGGCAGCAACTTCGTCCTCGGGTTGCGGGGCGGCGTCACCCGCGACACCCGCGACAGCTTCCTCATGCCGAACACCGGCAGCGTGCTGGACATGAGCGTCGAGCAGGTGCTGGGCACCAACCGGTTCCCCATCGCCACGGTCGAGGGGACCAAGTTCTGGACCGTCCACCAGGCCCGCGACGGCGGGTGGAAGGGGGTGGTCGCCCTGCGGTCCCAACTGACCGTCATGGCCGACAACGCGCCGGTGTACGAGCGGGTGTACGGCGGCGGGTTCCGCAGCCTGCGGGGGTTCACCTTCCGCGGCGTCGGCCCGTTCGAGCAGGGGGCCCCCGGCACCGTGCCGCTGAACACCGGCGGCACGTTCGCCTTCCTGAACACGGCCGAGTACCAGATCCCGCTGATGGCCAGCGAGATGGTGCGGTTCGTCACCTTCGTGGACCACGGCACCATCGAGAGCAACGTGGCCATCCGCGACTACCGGGTGTCGGTCGGCGTCGGGTTGCGGATCCAGGTGCCGGCGTTCGGCCCGCTGCCCATCGCGCTCGACTTCGCCTTCCCGCTCCGCAAGGGGCCGTACGACAACCAGCAGATCTTCAGCTTCTACGTCGGCTGGATCGGCGGGCAGTGAGCGGGCTGACAATACTTATCGGACAGCCAAATAGAACTCTGATCGGTAAGAACAGGAAAGAGATATGATCTTCACCGCGAGTTGCCCGCACTGCTCCCAGCCGCATGTCGTACCAGTTACGGCCATCGGGGATACCGTTGAGTGCCCGAAATGTGGGGAGGAGCATCCGGTTCACCCGAAAGCGGCAACGGCTGTCGAAGGGCTGCTCGCCGCACTTCTCGAATCCGGTCGGGAGCAAACAAAGTCTCTTTTACGCCTCGAAATGGCGATGTTCTCGTTGCGACTTGCAATTACTTTGTTGCTGGGATGCGTGTTGCTGTTCGGAGTGCGCGTGAGTCTCAAGTAACTTGTGCCAGCTCGGCTCAGACCAGAAACCGACGCCACAGACTCTGGGGGCCCATGCCCGCGAAGAACATCGACCACGACGCCGTGCGGGACGCACTGGTCGCCGACGGCTGGACGATCACCGACGACCCGCTCAAGGTGCAGTACGGCAACCGCCGCGTGTACGTGGACCTCGGGGATGAGCGGGCGCTCGCGGCCGAACGCGACGGCCGGCGGATCGCCATCGAAATCCAGAGCTTCGTCTGCGATTCTCACATGGACAGCCTTCACCATGCCGTCGGCCAATACTGCGTGTACCGTGTCATTCTGGCGCGGACCAAGGCGGAGCGGGAACTGTACCTCGCGGTGTCCGAAGAGACTCACGGCGAGGCGCTGTCCGACCAGATCGGTCTGGCCGTGATCGCCGATCTCGACATCAAACTCCTCATTTTCGACCCCATGAGCCGGAGGGTAGTGGAATGGAAAAGCTGAACCGGTATCGGGAGATCGTGCGGACGTTGATCGCGGAGTACGGCAGCCACAAGATTTCGCACGGCCAGATCGATTCGTACCCGGTGATCGATCCGGTCGGGGATCACTACCTGGCCATGAGCGTCGGGTGGGATCAGCAACGTCGCGTGCAAGGGGCGTTCCTGCACTTGGACATCATCGGCGAGAAAGTCTGGATTCAGTTCAACGGCACGGACCAGAGCGTCGCGGCGGAACTGGTCGCCGCCGGAGTCGCCAAAGAGGACATCGTGCTGGGCGACAAGTCGGCCCGCGTTCGCCCGCACACCGGGTACGGCGTCGGGTAAAGGCGTCACCCCACGGCGAACCACAGGTACGCGACCGGGGCGGCGAACAGCACCGAATCGATCACGTCCAGCGCGCCGCCGAAGCCGGGGATGCGGGCCGAGGCGTCCTTCATCCGGCCGTCCCGCTTCACCATCGACTCGGCCAAGTCGCCGAGGATGCCGACCACGCTGAACAGCGCGCCGAACGCCACCGCCTCCGGCCAGCCGCGGCGGAACACCGGGCCGACGGCGTGCAACAGCAGCGCGACGGCGACCGCCCCCAGCACCGCTCCGGCGAACCCTTCCCACGTCTTCTTCGGGCTAATCAGCGGCGAAAACGGCGTCCGGCCGAGGAACCGGCCGACGAAGTACGCGCCGATGTCGCCGCCCTTCGGCACGAAGATCGCCGCCGTCAGCATCAGCCCCGACGTGTCCGGGTTCAGCCACCGCAGCTTCAGGAAGAAGGCGGCGAACACGCCGAGGTAGGCGAACGCGAACACCGCCGACGCCACCCGCGCGGTGCCAGTGCCGTCGGCGGTGTAGAAGTACATCTCGACGAGGAAGGCGAGCAGAACCGCCGCCGCGAACGCGAAAAAGAGGAAGTCGAAGGACTTCGCCGGCAGGCCACACCAAACTTCGACGAACGGGGTGACGGCGAGGCCGAGTACCCCCGCGAGGCAGACGGCGAGTCGCGGGCGGTGAGGGTCGGGGATGAGCCGGACGAGTTCGAGCGTGCAGACCGCCAGCGCCAGCAGCACCAGCCCACACAGGATGGGGTAGTGAGGGGCGAACGCGGCGTCGGCGAACAGCACGCCGAGGGCGGCGGCGGCCATCACCGGCCCGGCGATCAGGCGTTTCCAGAGCATGAGTGTTCTGCTCGCTCCGCGAGCGGTCTTCCCGT